>JBKBTZ010000013.1:0-47114 GCA_046290825.1 Limisphaerales bacterium | reverse complement strand
GCCCGCCGCCCCTCACCCGCCCTTCGGGCACCCTCTCCCCATTGGATGGGGAGAGGGATGGGGTGAGGGGGCCGCTCTGATACTCGCTACATGTTGCATGGAAATACTCTAAAGCATGCTTCGCGGGCGGAAAAACCGCTCCAGGACCAGTTCGGCGCAACGGGCCGTTTCGTGGAACGGACGAGGCGCCGGCAGGTGGCGGCCTGTGTTCGCCCAGTCGGCAAACCGCGTGGCCAGGCCGGCGCGCAACAGGCCCTGGACGGCGCGGAGCACGCGGCTGTTGGCGCGCAGCGGCGGCGCGGGCAGCAGGCCGGTGCGGGCGCCGGCGGTCACGGCTTCATACATCATCGAGATGCTGTCTTCGGTGACCCACACTTCGGTGGCGGCGAGGAGTTGTTCGGGCACCCAGCCGGGCGGGGTCTTGGTGTGGGCCATCAGTTCGGCCGGGATGTCGGCCCGGTTCAATTCCTCGAGGAAGCCCGGCGGGGTGCGGCGTGAGTTGGCGATGGTCCAGGTGAATTCGGAGCGCGCGCGGACAATTTCGGCGATGGCGGCCACGAGCGCTGCGCCGGCCCAACCGTGGTGCCGCGACGGCCCCCCGAGCAGAATGACGCCGCGCGGCTGCTTGGGCGGACGCGTTTCCGGGATGCGGTTCAACGCGCCGCGCGTCGGAATGACGTTGTCGGCAACCGGTCCGGCGGGGAGGTCGTGTTCCGGCACGAGGCACAGGTCGAACCATGCCTTGGGCCAGGTGGGTTCCATAATGAGCACGCTGCGCGCGCCGAAACGCCGGGCGGCAAAGGAAAGCGGCAGGTGAACGGCGTGCCCGGCGCCGATGAGCAGTTGTGGCCAGGGACCGTCCGGGGCGCGTTCCATGGCGCGCTGATACCGCGCCAGATAGCCCGCGCCCGTGATGCGGACGGTTTCAATGGCGGCCCCGGTGCGCCGGGCAAGCGCCTCCGCGAGACCGAGGGACTGGTTTTCATGGCCTGGTCGGCCATCGGAGAGGACGCGGATGGTTTGCAGTTGCGGGGCGTCGGAAGCCATGCGTGCGCGGTTGGGGCCGCTGCGGGGAAGTTCCGGGAAGGAAACGGGCGGCGCAACAACTTCCTCTGGCTGGACGCGAGCCTGAAGCGTGGCGTGCCGCCAAACACCAACCCACCTCGCGTCCCGGGCCGCAAAAAACCTTACCGCAGCCGGGCGCTGGCGCGACGGGCGGCTTCCATGAGGGCTTCGGGCGCCACGCCACGCGCCGCTCCGGCAGCCAGCCAGCGCGGGTCTTTGCTGTGCGCCGCGAGAATGTCGGTAGCCGGCTGGCCGGCGCGGGCGGCGATCAGATTGGCCATCAACAGATCCCCGCCGCGCAGCGAAGGGTAGGCGCGCGCCTGGGCTTCGAGGGTCTCGGCGCTCACACCGGATTCTGCCGTGATGGCAGCCACGGCCTTGGCCTTGTTCTGCGGACTCAGCCAGAACAGGTTCACACGGGCCAGTTCGCGGGTCAGTTCGCGCTCCTGCTGCGCGGTGGGGGCAGTGGTCCCCGGACGAATGACCGGGCGCGAGGGAACCGCGTTGGTGGCGGGCGCGTTGGTCAGGCGCGGCGGGGCAGTCGGCGGAACGGGCGTCGGAACGGGCGTGGGGGTCGGCGTCGGCGCGGGTTCCGGCGCGGGCGTCACTGGCTCGGGCGTGGTGGTCGGCGCGGGGACGGGTGTTGTGGAGCGCGGCGTTTCGGTGCGCGCCGGGGCGTCCGTGCGCCGGATGACCGGCGGCGCGGGGCGGGGCGCGTTGGTCACGGGCGGATTGGTGACAATGACGTCGGCGGGCGGCAATTCGCGGCCCTCCTTTTTCGCCTGGCCGGGCGGCAGGCCACCCTTCTTTTGCAATCCGGGAGGCACGCCGCCTTTTTTCTGCAGGCCGGGCGGGCCACCAGCGGGCGGGGGATTGTTGTCAGCAGCCGCGCAAAAAGCGGTTGCCACCACCACGAAAAACGTCACTGCGATCCGGATGATTTGCATGGCGTGACCATAGGCTGAGGAACGCCGGCAACAAAGCAGGAAATGCGCTTTGCAAGGCATCCCCCTTGCAGGGATCGGCAACGTCGGCGCCCGGACCGCCTCGGCCGCTGCGGCGTTGAGCCAAACCGGCGTGCCACTCCTTCCATGGCATGGCCGGGCGCAACCGGCTTTTCGGAATTACGCGCCAACACGCCCGCGTCGCGGTGGCGCGGGACATCGAGTTCCCCCGTCGCGGCGTTTGCTTTCGAACTTCGCCAATTCGGATTTCGGATTTCCCCTTCCCCCGCTACTGTCCCGCCATGTTCAAACCTGCCGACCTGTTTGACCTGGCGCAGACGGAACACGCCGCGCTGTTCGACGGCTGCGCCTTTGCCTGGGACGCGCTCCGCCGCCTCAAGGACTACGTCGAAGCCACCGTCCGCCCCGCCCTGCACAACACCTGCGAGGGCGTCGCCTTCATCGGCCCGCGTGTGTTCATCGGGGCCGGCACCGTCGTCGAGGATGGCGCGATGATCAAAGGCCCCGCCATCATCGGCCGCAACTGCGTCATCCGCCACAACGCCTACCTCCGCGAACATGTGCTGGTCGGCGACGATTGCGTGATCGGCAACGCCTGTGAACTCAAACACGCCCTCCTCTTCAACGGCTGCCAGGTGCCGCATTTCAACTACGTCGGCGACTCGATTCTCGGCCACCGCGCGCACCTCGGGGCCGGCGTCATCCTGTCGAACGTGAAATCGCTCCAAGGCAACGTGATCGTCACGCACGGCGGCGAACGTCACGACACCGGCCTGCGCAAGTTCGGCGCGCTGCTCGGCGACCACGCGGAAATCGGCTGCAACGCCGTGCTCAACCCCGGCACCGTCATTGGCCGTCGCAGCGTGGTCTATCCGCTCGTCAACTGGCGGGGCGTCCTGCCCGCCGGGCACATCGCCAAGAATCCCGTCGCCGCCGCCCTTGTCGAGCGGCGGTAACGCTGACCCATGCCGTTGGTTCGCATCTTGGTGGACGGTTACAGCCTGCTGCACGCCTGGCCGGAACTCGCGCCCAGCGCCGCCCGCCATTCCGCCGCTGCGCGCGCCGCGTTGATCCGCGAACTCACGCACTACCGGGACGCCACCGGCACACCGATCACCGTTTTCTTCGACGGCTCCTTTCCACGCGGCGCGGGGCCGGCCCCCGACCCGGAGCATCAGATCGAGGTGTTGTTTTCCCGCGCGGGCCAGTCCGCCGACGAAATGATCGAGCGCGCCGCCCACCGGTTTCAGGCCTACGGCCAGGTGCTGGTGGTGACGGATGATGTCGCAGAACAGGACACCGTGCTGGCCTTGGGCGGCATGGTTTCGGGCTGCGCCACCTTCATCGCCCAGATGCAGGAGGCGCGGGACGACCTGGCGCGGGATTTGAAGCACCACAACCGCGCCGAACACCAGCGGTTCCGCCGGAGGCACTGAATGTGCTGAAGGGCCGGTTGATGAACCGGTTTGTTCCGTTCCTGCTCCTCGTGGCCGCGCTGAAGGGCCTGGCCATCGCCCAGTCTGCTGCGCCGGTTGCGCCCGCCGAGCCGACGGCGGCCACGAACCTGCCGCCCGCGCGCTGGCTACTGGTGGTCAACACTTCTGCCGCCATGGAACGCCGCGCCCGCGCCGTCGAGGGCATCGTCGGTGAACTGCTCGCCTCCGGGATGCGCGGCGAACTGCAACCGCGCGACCAGATCGGCCTCTGGCTGTTCAACCGCGAATTTCAGGCGGGCGCCGCCCCGTTGCAGACGTGGATTCCCGTGCAGTCGAACCTCATTGCCGGCCGCACCGTGGGCGTGCTCGCGCTGCAAAAATATTCCGGCACCGCCCGCTTCGCGCCCGTGCTCGAGGAGGTGCAATCGCTCATCGCCGAATCCCACCGTCTCACCGTGCTGATCCTGACCGACGCAACGGCCACCTTCACCAATACGCCGTGGGACGCCGAATTGAACGCGGCCGTCGCCGCCGAAAAAGCCGCGCTGGAAAAAACGCGCATGCCGCTGGTCATCGTCCTGCGCGGTTACAAGGGCAAGTTGATCGGGCACAGCGTCACGCTCGCGCCCTGGCCGGTGGAGTTCCCGCCTTTCCCGCCGGAACCGGTGGTGGTGGCCAAAGTGGAACCGCTCCCGCCGCCGCGCCCCGCCGGCCCGCCCCGCGAAATTTACATCGGCCCGAAACCGTCGCCCGAACCCGCACCGGTCCTCGCGCCCGTCATCACGCCAGTGGTTGTTGAAGCAACTGAGGTGGATGCGGTTCCCGCGGTTGCCGCGCCGGAGCCGGCAAAGTTGGAAACCGTCATGAGTTCGCCAGAGCCACGGGCCAGCGCGGATGTCACGCCAGCCGTTCGCAGCAACGATTTGCCGCTGGCTTCCGCCGTTCCCGCGCCTGAAAGCCGGTTGGAAACCGGCGCTCCGACCGCCGCGCTGACCGTCACCCCGACTCCAAGCAACGAAACTCCGCAACTGTCGGTCAGCGCCCCGCCGGAACCGCAGCTCGTCAAGGTTGCGACAATCACCAACGCCCCTGCCACCAACTGGCCGGTGGCCGCCGCGCAAGCTCCCCCAACTCCACGCGAACCGCCGGCCAACGTCGCAGCACCGAAGTCTTCCGCTGTCGTTGCCGCTTCGCCGTCCGCGCCTCCGCCCCGCGCCGAGAGCGTGAACTGGCTGCTGATTGGCGGGGTGGGTCTGTTGAGCATCGCCTCCGGCCTCGCGGTGCTGCTGGCGCTGCGTTCCCGTCGTCCGGCCCAGGCGAGTTTCATCACCCGCTCGATGGCGCGGCATTGAACCTGCCCGGGGCGCGGAATTCATTCCGCCTCGATGGCCAGCCACGCCCAGGTAACGCGCACGCCGCCGTCCGCGCCGTTTCGCGCCTCGTAAGCCCGCAACGCCTGCCGCAGCCGCGCCGGTCCGATCCACACCCGGCCCGTCACTCCCGACCGGTGCAACCCGCGCACCAGCGCCAGCGCGGAAGGACAACTCACGCGGTGCGTCCACAGCTCCATCCGCCGCACCCGCAGCCCTGCCGCCGCGAACACCTGATGCCAGCCGTCCGCCGTCCGCCAGTTCACCGGACTCTCGGGCACCAACGCGCGCCACTCCGCGAGACAGGGTTCGCAGGGCATCGCGTGCATCATCCGGCCACCCGGCGGCAAAAAGGTTTTCCACCGCGCCAGCATCGCCACCGGGTCATCCGCCCAATGCAGCAACCCGGACGACACCTGCCAGTCCGCCGCCGGCAACGATTCAGTGAAAGCATCCAGCACGCGCCACTGCGCGGCGGGCGCCTGCGCGCGGCCCCGTTCCACCATGCCCGGAGCGGCATCCGTGGCGAGCCAGCGCGGGCCGGCGTGGGCAAAGTGCCGCGTCAACGCGCCCGTGCCCGCGCCGAGTTCGATCACCTGCCGGGCCGGGCCGGGGAAATCCGCATCGCCGCCTGCCCGAAGAAACTGCGCCACGCACGCCGCGAAGTGGTGTTGCGGCGTGGCATGTTCGTCGTAGGTGTGGGCGCAGTCGGCGAACCGCATGATGGCGCGACACTAGCCGCCGGGGACGGGGACGGGCAAACCCGCAGTTGTTGGCCGCCGCCTCAGGAAGCGGACGGACGGTGAAACTCGCCCGCCAGGCGCCGGCCCGCCTCCGTCAGGTGCAGGCCGCCGCTGCCGTTCATCTCCACCAACGCCCGCTCCCGCAAATCCGCCAGCACGCGCCGCGCAAAACCGTCACGCCAGCGGAAGTGCCGGGCCAGTTCCGCGGTCGGCAGTTCCGGTTCCGTGGCGTCGGCCAGGTGCGCCACCAGCAGGTCGCCTGCGAACCGCACGGACAGTTTCGCCCGGCGGAACATCTGCGCGACCACGCCCTGGCGCGGCGCAAACAACCATGCGCCGGTGAAGAACGCGCCCGTCATCAACGCCATCGCTCCGGCCACCGAGGCGTCGAACACCCGCGCAAAACCGTAGCCCGTCACCGCCGCCAGCACGCCAAACCCGACCGCCAGCGCCAGCATCAACCACAGCCGGTCGGTGAACAGATACGCCGTCGCCGCCGGCACGATGAGCATGGCCACGACGAGAATCGCGCCGACCGATTCAAACGCCGCCACCGTCGTCAGCGACACCGCGCCCATCAGCAGGTATTGCACGAGCACCGGTGCCAGTCCGAGCGCCGAGGCCAGCGCGGGATCAAACGTGCTCAACTTGAGTTCCTTCCAGAACACCGTGACGAACGCGAGGTTCAGCAGCGTCACCCCCCCCAGCACCCACACGCTGCGCGGCCCGAGATTCACACCGCCGAGGGAAATGGTGTTGAACGGGACGAAGGCAATCTCGCCGTAAAGCACACATTCGGTGTCAATGTGAACCTGCCCGGCATGGTAGGAGATGATCAGCACGCCCAGCGCGAACAACGCCGGGAACACCACGCCGATGGCCGAGTCCTCCGCGACGCGGCGCGTGCGATGCAACCCCTCGATCAACGCCACCGTCACCACGCCAAACACGCTGGCACCAATCAGCATCGGCCACGAACTCAGGCTGTGCGTCAGGAAAAACGCGATGGCGATGCCGGGCAGCACCGCATGGCTGATGGCGTCACCAATGAGCGCCATTTTGCGCAGCACAAGGAACGTCCCGACGATGGCACACGCCGCCGCCGTCAGGCTGGCCGTCAGGATGATGGCAATTTCGGGGCTCATGCGGTCCTCCCGGTTGAGTGACGCACCGCTGGAATCTTCTCTCCATGCGGATCCAGGTCGGGCTGGCCGAGCAGTTGTTCCAACTCCGCGACGACGGCGGGCGGCAGCGTGTGCTCCATTTCCTCCGCGTCGCGATGCAGATGATCCGGGGCCAGTTCCAGCCGGCGCGCGAGAAAGAGTTCCCAGAGCCGGTGATTACGCACGACGCGCCGGGCCTCCTCCAGTCCCGCCGGCGTCAATCGCCACGAGGTTCCCACCGGCTCCAGCCAGCCGCGCGACCGGAGTTGAGCCGCCGTTTTGGCGAGTTGCCGCGCGGGCAGTTCGCGCACGGCTGCCATCACAGGGAGCGTGCGGTCGCGGGTCCAGTCTTGGGCGGGTTCGCCGAGGCGGTAGAGGTCGGCCAGCAGATTTTCCTGCCGCACCTGCCGCCGATGCCGCCACAGCCGGAGCCAGGACCACACCAGGCCCCGGCGCGGCGCAAACGCCAGCGACACGAGCAACACCCCGGTCACCGCGAGCACGATGAGCGGCCCGGTCGGCAGGTTGCGGGCGGTGCCGCTGAACAGCGCGCCCACCACACCGCCACCCGCGCCGATCAATCCCGCGAGCAACACCATGCGCCCGAGCGAATGCGTCCATTGCCGGGCGGCCACGGCGGGCGTGATCAGCATCGCCGCCATCAACACCACGCCGACGGTCTGCAAGCCGATGACCACCGCCACCACGATCAGCGCCGTGAGCAGAACCTCCAGCCACCGCATCGGCAGGCCGAGCGACGCGCCGAAGTCGCGATCAAACGACAGCACCTTGAACTCCTTGTAGAACAGCGCCAGCAACACGAGCACCACCGCCGTCAAACCGCCCAGCACCTGCAAATCGCGCGGCACGAGCGACGCGGCGTGGCCGAAGAGAAATTTGTCCAGTCCGGCCTGCGCAGCGTTCGGTTGATGTTGGATGGCGGTGAGCAGCACGATGCCGCCGCCGAAGAACACCGACAGCACGGTGCCCAGCGCGGCGTCCTCCTTGAGCCGCGTGCCGCGCACGATGCCGAGGATGAACAGCGCCCCGAGCAGCCCCGCCCCAAGCGCGCCCGCCAGGAGGACTTCCGGGTTTTTGGAGTTGGTCAGGAGGAACGCGACGCAGATGCCGGGCAGCGCCGCGTGCGCCAGCGCGTCGCCGAGCAGGCTTTGTTTCCGCAGCACGGCAAAACATCCGAGCGCGCCGCCGACCAGACCAAGGATGGCGCACCCGCCCATCACATACCAAAGATTCGGATTCTCGGTGAAGAGCGCTCCCATCAGCGCACCGCGCCTCCCTTCTTCAACTGGCTTTCCGCCGCCTGCGTCAGCACCTGCAACCGTCCACCGTAGGTCGCGTGCAGATTGGCCGCCGTGAACACTTCCGCGACCGGCCCCGCCGCCACGAGCCGCAGGTTCAACATCACCGCCCAGTCGAAATACTCGGGCACCGTCTGCAAATCATGATGCACGGCCACGACAGTTTTGCCGCTCGAGCGCAGTTCGCGCAGCAGACCGGCGATGGCGCGTTCCGTCGTCGCGTCCACGCCGGCAAACGGTTCGTCCATGAAATACAACCTGGCGTCCTGCGCCAGCGCGCGGGCGAGAAAGACGCGCTGCTGTTGCCCGCCGCTCAACTGGCTGATCTGCCGGTGCGCGAAGTCGGCCATGCCCACGTGCGCCAGCGCAGCCATCGCCTGCTCGCGTTCCTTGCGCCCGGGCCGGCGGAACCAGCCGAGCCGGCCGTAAAGGCCCATCAACACGACATCGAGCGCGTTCGTCGGAAAATCCCAGTCCACGCTCTCGCGTTGCGGGACGTAACCGATGAGCGAACGCTGTTCCCGCGGTGGTTTGCCGAAAATTTCGACCCAGCCCGCCGAGATCGGCACAAGGCCGAGAATGGCTTTCAGCATCGTGCTCTTGCCCGCGCCGTTCGGGCCAATGATGGCTACGAGTTTCCCCTCGGGCAGCGCGAAGTCCACGTCCCACAGCACCGGCTTGGTGTGGTAGGCGACCGTGAGGTCGTGGACTTCGACGGCGGGGGAGGTTGTGACGGGTGACGCAGTCGCAGTCATTTATTTCAGCGCCTCCACAATCGTGTTCACGTTGTGCCGGATCATGCCGAGGTAGGTGCCTTCTTCCGTGCCCGGATCCCCGAGCGCGTCGGAAAACAGTTCGCCGCCCACCTTCACTTCGTGACCCCGCGCCCGGGCGGCTTCGACCACGGCCTCGATGGTCCGCTGCGGCACGCTGCTCTCGACAAAGATGGCCTTGAGGCGCCGCTCGACGACGAGGTCCACCAGGCGTTTCACATCGCCCACGCCCGCCTCGGTCGCCGTGCTAATGCCCTGCAGCGCCACCACCTCGATGTCATACCGCGCGCCAAAATAGCCGAACGCATCGTGCGCCGTTACCAGCACGCGCCGCTCCCGGGGAATCTCGGCCACGCGCGCCATCACCCAGCCGTCCAGCGCCTCGAGTTCCTTCAAATAGGCCGCGGCGCGGGCGGCGTAGTCGGCAGCGTGCGCCGGGTCCAGCTTCGCCAGCGCCTGCTCAACGCGTTGCGCCGCGCGCATCCACAGCGTCACGTCAAACCACACATGCGGATCGTAATGGCCGGGATACTGCGGGTGGGCGCGCAGTTGTTTTTCCTCCACGCCTTCGGTCACCGCCACCGTGGGCCGTGTCGCGCTCATGCGGAGGAACAGTTCGCCCATCTTCCCCTCCAGATTCAGCCCGTTGTAGAAAATGATGTCCGCGCCAGCGAGGCGACGCACATCGCCCTCGCTGGCCTTGTAAAGATGCGGGTCCACGCCCGGCCCCATCAGGCCGATGACTTCGACCCGTTCGCCGCCCACCACGCGCACAAGGTCCGCCACCATGCCGATGGTGCAGACAGCCTTGATTTTGCGGGCGGCGAGGTCCGCCGGGCTTTGGGGTTGTGGAGAACAGCCCGCAAGCCCTGCAACCAGGGCGATTGGCGCGATGGCGGCCAGGAGCCGTCGGCAACTCGCAGGGAGGCACGCTGAAGCGCGGCGGCTCCCCGCCGCTGTGGGAGCGAGCGAAGCGCTCGAAAGCGGCGGAGGACCGCCGCACTCCAAAGCCTGGCGGAGGCTTGCGCGGATCCACGAAAGACCGTGGCTGACAAGGACAGTTTCCAACAACAGTTTCATGCGGCGGCCCCAAAAAGTCACTGCTTTCCGCCAAAGCCGTGTTCGAACGACGGGTAGAGGAACACCCCGTAGTCCGGGGCGTTGCCGTTCAGGCCGATGGGGGCGGCGAGACCCACGACCGCTTGGGCGCCGCTTTCGAGGTTGAAGGCGTGCCGCACGCCGGGCACGAGCAGCGCGGAGAAATCACGGTCCGTGCCGCCGCCACCGGCGAGGCTTTCCTCCCAGTAGCCAACGGATTCGAGCACGAGATGCGTGCGGTCGGAAACCGCATACATCAGGCTGGCGCCAAGGTGGTAACTGGTCAGGTCCGCCGTCGGGCCGGGGCCGGCGTTGGGCAGATGCCGAAAGCCGGCGTTGAGGTGGAGCGCGAGATGGTCGTTGAGCGCGGTGCTGAACGGCAGGTTGACCTCGAAGCCCAACGTGTCATCGCCCAGCCCCTTGTCCTCATTGCCCGTCGGCAGAATCAGGCTCAGGCGCGGGGCAAACGCGGTGAGCGACTCCTCATCAAGATGGGCCTGGTAACGGTAGTTCAACAGCATGTCGCCCAGGCCGTCCACGGAAGTTCCCCCGCTGTCGAGGAACAGATACGGCACGGTGAAGCCAATCTGGTGCGTCTGGCTGAACAACGGCCACTCCTGCGAAAAGGCCAGCTCCCACGCGCGGTCATCCGGGCCGTTAAATTTGTTGACGGAGTAATTCGCCGTGAGGATGTGCTGGGCCACGCCCGCCTCCTGGTTGTAGGCCTCCTCGACGAAGAACGAGTTGTCCGCGATGCCGCGAATGGGCGCGTCCGGCGCGGGTGCGGCATGGGCTACGAGCGCAAGCGCGGCGAGGGTGGTCGGGGTGAGCAGGGAATGCAGTTTTAGTTTCATGATGTGATGGGTGGTTGTTTGGTGCGGTTACGGAAATCAGGCAGTGCGCGTTCCAGCCGCTGCCCCTCACCCCGTCCCTCTCCCCATCCAATGGGGAGAGAATTCGCCCAACCCAAGTTCGCGCTTTGACCCCCTAAACCGTCCAATGGGAGCGTCGGCGTCCTCGCCGGCTTGGGGCGCGCGAAAGTCGAAAGCCAGCGAGGACGCTGGCGCTCCGGTTTGGGGGAAGGGTGGCCGAAGGCCGGGTGAGGGGTTGGCGTGGTTGCAAAGCGGGCCGACATGGTAAACGGACTTCAGCGTTTGGTTTTCCGACGGATGAAAATCTGGCGGGCCAGGTTCAGCCCGACGTGATGCTCGGCCTTGCCGATGCGGAGATGCACCGGGCCGTCGTAGGGCGCGCGCCCGATAAACGTCACGTCCGCCTCGGGCCGGAGGCCCAGCGAGCCGAGGTAGTTCAACTGCCCCGCGTCCTGCGCGGCGACGCGCTCCACCACCACCGCCTCGCCCGCCTTTGCGTCAGACAAACGGAGTGAGGCCTGCGGCGGGATGCTGCCGTCCTTGGCGGGAATGGGGTCGCCGTGCGGATCGGTCACGGGATTGCCCAACAGCGCGGCGATTTTGTCCTCGAACTCCTCGGAGATGTGGTGCTCCAGCTTCTCGGCCTCGGCGTGAACCTTGTCCCACGAATAACCGAGCGCCTCGGCCAGATAGAGTTCCAGCAGGCGATGATGCCGGATGACCTCGAGCGCGATCTTGCGCCCGGCGGCGGTGAGGACCACGCCATGATACGGCTCGTGTTTCGCGAGCTTCAACTCGGCGAGCTTCTTTAACATGCCCGTTGCGCTGGGCGCCGAAACGCCCAGGCGTTCGGCCAACGCCACGGTGGTCACGCTGCCCTGGCCGGTTTCGAGCAGGTAAATCGCCTTGAGATAATCTTCGACCGCCTCGGTTCGCATGGACGAATCAATTCTTTAGGTTTACCTAAAGTTTGAGTTTGCGGGCGCGTTGCCCGTTTGTCAACAGACTGATTGGCGGGCGCTTTGTGACGCCGCCCAGGAGCGCCGGTCTCCGACCCGGCAGGCCCGTCAAATCCGCAGACACATGCCGATCAGGAGATCGGCGCTCCGCCCTGTCTGCGGGCAGGAAACTGGTTCTTGGACCGCTCACCCCAATCGGGCGCATCTCAGTTTCTTGCAGGATGGAAGGCGCAAGGTGGTGGTCAGAACCCCGGCTCACCCGGAACGATTCCGTTCCATGCTGGGTGGAACGGGCCACTGGCCCGTTCTGCCGGGCGACCCGCCCGGCAGACGAGCGCACGCGGCGGCTCCTGAATGGTGGGGGGCGGCCGCGCGCACGACGGGGCGGCAAGTGGCCGCCCAGAACGGCCCAGTTGGCCGTTCCCCCCAGACCGACGACCTGTTTCCGGCTTACACCCCTGGCAAAATACGGAGATGCGCCCACCCCAATCACTCGCCAGACTATCAGCTTGACACCCTCCCCATACTGATCTGGATGCTGCTTAACGTCCTCTTCCTCGACATTGATGGGGTGCTAAACCCCGACAAGGCCAACCACCAACACATCTTCGCCCCCTCCTGCGTCCGACAGTTGCGGCGCATCCTGGACGCCCACCCGGCGACGCACGTCGTCTTCTCCACCTCGTGGCGCACGGGCTTTTCGTTCTTTGTGCTCGGCTGGCTCTGGCGTCAGCACGACCTCCCGCTCCAGCGCGTCATCGGCCGCACCCCGGAGATTGAGACCGGGCTGCGCGGGGCCGAAATCGAGCAATGGCTGCAAAACGCCCCCTTGCGTTCCAAGGATCACAAAGTCGCCCGCTACGCCGTCCTTGACGATGAAGTTGAGCCGATCCTGGAAAACATTCCCGCCGAATGCGTCTTTGCCTGCAATCCGTGGGACGGCTTGACCGAGGAAGTCGCCGACCGCGTCGTCGCCCACTTTTCCGAAAAGAGCGAAACTTTGGAATCCCTCACGCCGGCACGGCGCCGAGGGCGGCGGTGAGTTCGTCGGCGATCCAGTTGGGCTGACGGGCGGAGAGGAGGTCCGCCGCCGCGCCGTGCTGCCAGACGGCGTAGCGGAGCGCGCGCCCGGGATCGGCCTGCAAGGGCGGTTGCGCGAGCAGCCCGGCGAGGTAGCCGGCCAGCGCGTCGCCGGTGCCGCCCTGCGCGAGCCGCGGGTTGCCGGTGCTGTTGATGAAGATTTCGCCCGTGCTGCGGCCGATCAGCGTCTGATGGCCCTTGAGCACCACCCAGCAATGACCGAACCGCCGCGACAATTCGCGCACGGCAAAGACGCGGTTCGCCTGGACCTGCGCTACGGGCAGTTTCAGCAGCCGCGCTGCCTCGCCGGGATGCGGCGTGATGACGCGGAGGAAATGTTTGGGAAACGGTGACTCGGCCGGCAGCCAGTCGAGCGCACTGGCATCCACGATGACCGGGATTTCCGAATCGCGCCACAGCCGGCGGGTGGTGAGCGGGAATTGGTCGGCGTCCGTCACATTCGCCAGGCCCGGGCCGATGAGCACGGCAGAGAACGGGGCGGAGAGTTTGGTTTCCGCCATCCACGGGCGGACCATCGCGCCCTGCAACTGCGCGGCGGCGGGATGATAGGCGTCGCCCACGGTGTGCAGCGTGACGAGGCCCGCGCCGGCGCGTTGCGCGGAGCGCGCCGCCAGCACCGCCGCGCCATGATACCCGAGGCTGCCCGCCACGATGGCAAGATGGCCGAAATCGCCCTTGTGCGCCGCCGCCGCCCGCGCCGGGGGAAAGCGCCGAAAATCCTCGCGCGTGGTCCACCACAATTCCGCCTCCCGCACCGGGCACGGCCCGAGACCCACGTCGCCGGTGACTTCGAGGCGGCCGACGAACGGCTGCGCGCTGGCCTTGAGCAGCCCGGCCTTGGGCGCGCCAACGGTCAGCGTGACCTGCGCGTGGACCGCCGCGCCGAACGTGTCGCCGGTGTCAGCGTTCAGGCCCGAGGGCACGTCCACCGCCAGCACGGGCACCGCGGCGCGGTTCACTTCCTGGATCAACTCCTGCCACGCCGCATCGAGGGGGCGGTTCAATCCGATGCCGAACAAACCGTCAATGATGAGCGCGGGCGAGTAATCCAGCGCGGCGCGCAGTTCGCCAAGCTGCCGGGCGGGGTCGTTGATGGTGAGCAGCGTGCTGCGGCGGCCGTGTAAATGGGGCAGCGCAGCGCGGGCGTCGTCGCCGTTGTGGCCCTTGCCCGCCAGCACAAGAATGCCGTCGCCCTGGCGCGACCAACGCAAGGCCACCTCGCCGAGCGCGAGGCTGACGCGGCGGATGACCTCCGTTTCGGACTGGCCGGCCGCCCACGCGGCGGCCTCCCAGGCGCGCATTTGCTCGACGGTGATGACGGGCAACGACATGCGCGGAGACTAGAGGCAAACCCGGCGGTCGCCAACCGTTAAGCCGGAGGCCGGCGTTCCATCTGCCGCACGTGCCTCCGTGCCGCTTCGATCAGGTCCAGATCGCCCGCGAGGTCGCCGAAGCGCAGGCGCAGCGCGCCGCTCTGCTGCTGACCGAGCAGTTCGCCCGGGCCACGCAATTTCAGGTCCGCCTCGGCGATGCGGAAGCCGTCGCCGGTTTCCTCGAGCACGCGCAGGCGTTCGCGCGCGGCGGGGGTTTGGGCCGCCGCCACCAACACGCAATAGCTCTCGTGCGCGCCGCGCCCGATGCGTCCGCGCAACTGGTGCAACTGCGCCAGCCCGAACTGCTCTGCGCTTTCGATCACCATGACCGTGGCGTTCGGCACGTCCACGCCCACCTCGATGAGCGCGGTGGCGAGCAGCGCCTTCACCGTGCCGGCGCGGAAGCCGTCCATCACCGCGTCCCGCTCCCGCGCGGCCAGGCGACCGTGCAGCAGCCCGACCGGGAACGGCGCGAGGGCCTTTTGCACCACCTCGAATTCCTTCCGCACCGCCTTCACGTTGCCCGCGTCGGTCTCCTCGACGCGCGGATACACCACATACGCCTGCCGGCCCGCCGCGAGTTTTTCGCGGACAAACTCCCAAACCTTCGGCAGCGCCTCCGCCGTGCGCACAAACGTCCGCACGCGGCCCCGGCCCGGCGGGGCGGCGTCAATCGTCGAAACATCGAGGTCGCCGTAAAGCGTCAGCCCGAGTGTGCGCGGGATGGGCGTGGCGGTCATGACCAGGAGATGCGGGTAACGGCCCTTGCGCACGAGCGTTTCGCGCTGCGCCGTGCCGAACTTGTGCTGCTCGTCCACGATGACGAGGCCAAGGTTCGGCAGGTCGAAGCGGGCGGTCAGCAGGGCGTGCGTGCCGACGGTCAAGCAAGGTTGATGCGGGATGCGGGATGCAGGAGCGGCGTCGGGAGGTTCATTGTTCGAAGTCTTTCTGGCGCCGGTTTGCAGTTCCACCGCAATACCGAGGGGCGCGAACCAGCGTTGGAAATTCTGGTAATGCTGCCCCGCGAGGATTTCC
Source organism: Limisphaerales bacterium (assembly GCA_046290825.1). Lineage (GTDB taxonomy): Bacteria > Verrucomicrobiota > Verrucomicrobiia > Limisphaerales > DSYF01 > JBKBTZ01. Next base: position 31,842 of record JBKBTZ010000013.1, on the reverse strand, counting down.
GTGGGCGCCATCAGGGCCACGTTGAAACCGCTCTCCAGCGTCATCAGCGCCGCGCACGCCGCCACCGCCGTCTTGCCGGAGCCGACGTCGCCCTGGAGCAGCCGTCGCATCGGATGCGCGCCGCGCAGGTCCTCGCGGATTTCCCGGAGCACGCGCGTCTGGGCGTCGGTCAGTTTGAAGCCGAGTTGCGCCAGGAAGGGCTTGATCAGCCGGTTGTCGCCGCCACACGGCAGGGCGCGGGCGCTGGCCTCGAAATTCTTGCGGCGCTCGTGCAGGCCGCGTTGCAGTTCGATGAATTCATCCAGCGCCAGCCGTCGGCGGGCCATTTCGGCCTGTTCCAATTCCTCGGGAAAATGCAGCCAGCGCAGCGCCGTCGGGAGGTCCGGGGCCAGCCGTTCGACGTCGGCGGAAGCGGGCGGGGGCGTGACGGTAACCGGGACAAACTTTTCCAGCGCCCGCCAGACCAACAGCCGCAGCACGCGGGCGGTCAGCCCCTCCGTCAGCGGATGCACAGGCACGATGCGGTTGACGTGGATGGCCTCGTCGTCGCCGGATTCGACCGGTTCGCATTCGGGATGCTCGAAGGTGCGCGGGCGGAGCGTTTCCGCCGTGCCGAAGACCAGAAACTCGCGCCCGACGGTGTAATACTCCTCCATCCACGGTTGCGCCTGCCACCAGCGCAGATGCAGCCGCGCCGTGTCGTCCTCGAGGATGCACTCGAACAGCGAGCGGGTGCCGCGCTTCCACGATTTGACCCCGGCGGCGACGACCCGACCGCGCACGGTGGCGGGCTGGTGGAGTTCGAGGTCGCGGATGGGCAGAAACCGGCGGCGGTCCTCGTAACGGCGCGGACGGTGGCGCAGCAGGTCGCCGACGGTGTGAATTTTCAACCGCGCGAGCTGGGCCGCGCGCTCGGGGCCGACGCCCCAAACGGCGGTCACCGGCTGGGCCAGCGGCCCATCGGCGGCGGGAGCGGTGGACACTGGCCGGGAAGCGGGCACGCCCGGAAGCTATAAACCGCGCCCCGGCGGCGGCAACGGCGATTTCCGCGCCGCGCGGGCTTGCGTGCGCGGGCCGAAGCTGAAAACTTGGGGCGCAACACAACCCGGCGGCAACGCGCCAAGACCCACGAGAACCCATGAAAAAAATCGAGGCCATCATCAAACCGTTCAAGCTTCAGGAAGTGAAGGAGGCGCTCAACGAGCTTGGCATCCAGGGCATGACCGTCACCGAGGTCAAGGGCTTCGGCCGGCAAAAGGGCCATACGGAGATCTATCGCGGCAGCGAATACACCGTGGACTTCCTGCCCAAGGTGAAGATTGAAACCGTCCTGCCCGACAACCTCGTTGGCCCGGCCGTGGAAGCCATTATCAAGGCCGCCAAGACCGGCAAGATCGGCGACGGCAAGGTCTTTGTCTCGCCCGTCGAGGACGCCATCCGCATCCGCACCGAGGAGAAGGGCGAGGCGGCGGTCTAAAACGAACCGCAGCCGCCAAACCCGCCCCGGCTTCCGCCCTCGCAGGCCACAGCGGGAGACACGCGCCCGACCGACTTGCGGGTCGGCACTTGGATCACAACGGCACCCGGCCCGGCGACACGGGGCTTTCCGTTTTTCCAGTTGCCCGCCCGGCCAAAGCCGTTACTTATCCCGCCGTGGTTGAACCCATCATCGCAACACCGTGAAACCCACCGACCTGCGGGGCATCCTGCAATACATTCCGCGCTTCCGGGACAAGGTGTTCATCCTTGCCCTCGACGGCGCGGTGGTGACGGATGAAAATTTCGCCAACCTGCTGCTGGACGTCGCGGTGCTGCGCTCGCTGAACATCCGGGTGGTGATGGTGCATGGCGCGGCGGCGCAAATCCAGGCGCTGGCGGCCGAGCGGGGCCTCACCCCCTCCAACCTCGATGGCAGCGGCATCACCGACGCGGCCACGCTGCAACTGGCCCTCACCGCCGCCAACCGCCTCACCCACGAGATTCTCGAGGGGTTGTCCGCCAACGATCTCCGCGCCGTCACCACCAACGCCGTCATCGCGCACCCGCTCGGCATCCTCAACGGCGTGGACCATCTCTTCACCGGCAAGGTAGAGCGCATAGATGTCGAGATGCTCCAAAAGCTGCTCGACAACGGGATGATCCCGGTGGTCCCGCCGCTCGGCTTTGACGGCGACGGACGGACCTACCGCGTCAACTCCGACAGTGTGGCGGTGGCGCTCGCCGAGGCCCTGCGCGCCGCCAAACTGATTTACATCACCACCACCGACGGCATCCAGGTAGGGGGGCAGATGATCCGGCAGATGCTGGTCGGCGAACTGGAGTCCGTGCTCGCTCTGCAAAAGACGGCCATCCCCGCCGACGTGCTCTCGAAGGCCACCCACGCGGTCGCCGCCTGCAAGGTCGGCATCCCGCGCGTCCACATCATCAACGGCCGCGTGGACGAGGGCCTCCTGGCGGAAGTATTCTCGAACGAGGGGATCGGCACGCTGATCTACGCCAATGAATACCAGCAAATCCGCCGCGCCCTGAAGAAGGACGTGCGCGCCATCCTGAACCTGACCAAGCCCTCGGTGGCCAGCACCGAACTGGTCAAACGCACCCGCGCCACCATCGAAAAACAGTTGGGCGATTATTACCTCTTCGAGATTGACAAGAACCCCGTCGCCTGCGTCGCGCTGCACGTTCATCCGGAACAGAAAAAAGGCGAACTGGCCTGCCTTTACGTCAGTCCCTCGCACGAAAACCAGGGCATCGGCCGTAAGCTCATCGCGTTTGTCGAGGAAAAGGCCCGCGAGCTGGGGCTGACCGAACTGTTCGCCCTCTCTACACAGGCCTTCAACTACTTCCAGTCCAAGGGCGGCTTCGTCGAGGGCACGCCCGACGACCTGCCGCCCGCGCGGCGCGAGAAATACGAGGCCAGCGGACGGAAATCCAAGGTGCTCATCAAACCGCTGCGCTGACGCGCCGGAGGGCCGCACTTTCTCCGTGCGCAGCCCGGCGGGTTCATGGTTCAATTCCCCAAAACAGGATGAACCTCGACCCGGAATCCCGCGCCGCCTGGATGTTCTTCAAGGCGTTCGACCGCGCGCCCCGCTGGATCGCCTCCGCGCCGGGCCGCGTGAACCTCATTGGCGAGCACACCGACTACAACGACGGCTTTGTGCTGCCCATCGCCATCGAACAGCGCACGGCGATCGCCGCCGACGTGGCCCCCGGATCGCACGCCACCTTTCTGGGCGGGTCCACGGGGGACATCGCCCGTTTTCCCGTCAACGCCCCGGTCACCCCCGGCGATCCGCCGTGGTCCAACTACGTGCGGGGCGTCGTCGCCGGGATGCGGGCGGCGGGGGCGCGGTTGCGGGGCCTTCACGCGGTCATCGAATCCAACCTGCCCCTGGGCAGCGGGCTGTCCAGCAGCGCCGCGCTCGAGGTGGCCGCTGCCACGCTGCTCGAGGCGGTCACCGGCCACCGGCTGCGGCCAATTCAGAAGGCCCTGTTGTGTCAGCGCGCCGAGCATGAGTTTGCCGGCGTGCCCTGCGGCATCATGGACCAGTTCATGGCCGTCCTCGGGCGCCGGAACCACCTGCTCCTCCTGGATTGCCGCGCGCGCCGGGGCGAACTGGTGCCCTTCACCAATCCCGACCTCGCCCTGCTCATCATCAACACCAACGTGCGCCACGCCCTCGCCTCCGGCGAATACGCCCGGCGCCGCGAGCAATGCCAGGCCGCGGCCCGAACCCTGGGCGTGCCCGCGTTGCGCGACGTCTCGTTGCGCGACCTCGAGGGCGCGCGCAGCCGGCTGGACCCGCTCCTGTTCCGGCGCGCCCGGCACGTGGTTTCGGAAAACGAACGCACCCTCGAAGCCGCCCGCTGCGTCCGCGAACGTCAGTGGGAACGGCTCGGAGAACTCATGTATGCCAGCCACGCGTCGCTGCGGGACGATTACGAAGTCAGCGCCCCCGAACTGGACCTCGTCGTGGAACTCGCCCGCGACATCGGTCCCGCCGGAGGAGTTCTGGGCTGTCGCATGACCGGCGGCGGCTTTGGCGGCTGCGCGGTGGCGCTGGTCCGGGCCGAAGACGCCCGCGGCATCAGCCGCCTCATCAGCGACGGCTACCTCAGCCGCACCCGCACTCATGCCAGCGTGTTCGTCACCCGGCCCGGGGCCGGGGCAACGGTCATCGAACTGCCGCGCGCCCGCGTCACGCCGCCTTCGCGGCGGCAATGAATGCGCGCATCCTGGCCGCGTCCTTGACGCCCGGCGCGGCTTCGACGCCGCTCGACACGTCCACCGCAAAGGGGCGCACCCGCCGCACCGCTTCGGCCACGTTCTCCGGCGTCAAGCCCCCGGCGAGGAACACGGGCCGGCCCAGCTTCACCGCCGCCACCGCCAGGTCCCAGTTGAAGGTGTGCCCCGTGCCCCCGCGCTCCCCCGGCACGTAGGCGTCCAGCAACCACGCATCCGTCGCGTATGCCGGCAACTGGCCCAGCGTTTCGGCGTCCTTCATCCGGAAGGCCTTCATCGTCATGGCGGGGAACTGGCGGCAATACTCCGGCGGCTCGTCCCCGTGAAACTGAAGCAGTTGCAGCCCGCACGCGCTCATGGCCTCCGCCACATCGGGCGCGGGGGCATTGACGAACAAACCGACGCGCACCACGTGCGGCGGCACGGTGCGGGCGATCGCCGCGGCCTCCCCCAGGGTGACATGCCGCGGGCTGCGATCGTAAAAGACGAACCCCAGCAAATCCGCGCCGGCGGCGACGGCGGCCTGCGCATCCTCGACGCGCGTAATGCCGCAGATTTTCACCTTCACGCTCATGCGTTGCGCCGGAAAACTGCGGCCCGCCCGCCGGGCGCGCAACCAAAACCCCGCGCTCCGGTGGCGGCGCCGCACGTCCGTGGGGCGCATCTCAGTTTCTCGCGGGATCGTCGTGGGTTGGTAGCGCAGGTTTCCCAACCTGCCGTATCGCCGACTTCCCAGTCGGCGGGGTGTTCAAATCGTCGGAAATCTTCCGCGAAACGAGGGGCTGCAGGTTGGGAAACCCGTCCACCCTCCGCGGCAGCTCGGCTGCGGAGGACCGGCGATACAGCAGACTTGGAAGTCTGCGCGACCATTCGGCCCGGCACCGCCCGGGCAAGAAAATGAGAGGCGCCGCACGTCCGCGGCGGAAAAGAAATTGTTTTCGCCCGCACCCGCCTTATGTTTGACCGCGCATGGCCAAGACCTTCGCGCAACTGGGTTTTCCCGGCCGGCTCATCGCCGTCGAGGGCCTGGACGGCTCCGGCAAGTCCACCCAGATTTACCTGCTGAAACGCTGGCTCGAATTGCAGGGCCTCAAGGTCTTCTTCAGCGAGTGGAACTCGTCCGAGCTGGTCAAGAGCGCCACCAGCAAGGGCAAGAAACAGGCGCTGCTCACGCCGACCACCTTCAGCCTGATCCATGCGACGGACTTCGCGGACCGCTACGAACGGCAACTGGTGCCGCTGCTGCGCGCGGGCTACCTGGTCTTGTGCGACCGGTATGTCTTCACCGCCTTCGCCCGCGACACCGTGCGCGGCTGCCCCGCCGAGTGGGTCCGGGAGCTTTACAGCTTTGCGGCGCATCCCGACCTGACGTTCTTCTTCAAGGCGCACCTCGAGGTCTCGCTCCAGCGCATCCTCCTCGGGCGGCCCCAGTTGAAGTATTTCGAGGCCGGCATGGACCTCAAGCTGTCGCCGGACCCGGAAGAAAGTTTCCGCATCTTCCAAGGCCGGCTGCTCGAGCAATATCTCGCCATGAGCACCGAGTTTGATTTCCACGTGATTGACGCCAACCAGCCCGTCGAGGTCCAGCAGAGCATCGTCCGCGAAATCGTCGCCGGACGAATCGAACTGGCCGACTTCGCCGGCGCCGTGCCCGCCCCGACCGCATGAAGCGCAAAGCCTCCGCCCCGCCCCGCCGCCGCGCTGTTCCGCCGGCCACGCGGATTACCGTGCCCACACCGGTGACGCACCGGTTCTACGGCCACGGCCTGCCCAACGTGGAACTGGACAAGCTCAGCGGCAAACTCATCGTCGTCGAGGGCGCGGACGGCTCGGGCCGCTCCTCGCAGATCGCCCGGCTGGTCGGCTGGCTCGAGGGCCGCGGGCACGCGACCACGCAGGTGGGATTGAAACGCTCGACGCTCGTGCGCGAGGAGCTGGAGCAGGCCCAGAACGGGAACATTCTCAGCCACACCACGATGAGCCTGTTCTACGCGACGGACTTCGCGGACCAGTTGGAGAACGTCATCATCCCCTCCCTGCGGGCCGGCTTCATGGTGCTGGCGGACCGCTACATCTACACGCTCATGGCGCGCGACCTGGTGCGCGGGGCGGACGAGGCCTGGCTCAAGAGCCTCTACGGCATCGCGCTGGTGCCGGACGCGGTCTTTTACCTCAAGGTCTCGCCCGACGTGCTGGTGCAGCGCAATTTCGCCAAGAAACACGCGCTCGATTATTGGGAAAGCGGCATGGACCTCGGCCTGTCGCGCGACATGTTCGACAGCTTCCTGAAATATCAGCGGCTGATGATCGAGCAGTTCGACCGGCTGCGCCGGGCGTATGATTTTGACATCGTGGACGGCGACCGTCCGCCCGAGGCGATCAACGCGGACCTCCAGCGGAAAATCGAGGCCGTGTTACAGGGGCGTTAATTTTCACCCGTCCCGCCCCGCTGTCCGGCAAAAGTGCTTGCCGCGCGCGGCGAGAGTTGAAATCACACCGACGGCCAATCCAACCCCCATCCCCGCATGCCAGAACCAAACGCGAAATCCGATTACGTCGTGGGCGTGGACCTCGGCGGCACCAAAATCCTGGCCGGCGTCTTTACCGCCGACGGGCTGAAATGCGTGGGCAAGGCCAAACTCAGCACCAAACCCGGGCGCGGCACGGAGGCGGTGATGGACCGCATCGCCCGCTGCGTGCGCGATGCGCTCGACGAATGCGACCTGGACCTCAAGCGCTGCAAGGCGGTGGGCCTCGGCGCGCCGGGCGCGGTGGATTTCGACGGGGGCCGCGTGATTTTCGCGCCGAACCTGCCGGGCTGGAAGGACGTGCCACTCAAGAAGGAGCTGGAAAAGCGCCTGGAACTGCCGGTCTTCATCGAAAACGACTGCAACATCGCCGTTCTCGGCGTGCATGAGAAGGAGTTCGGCGGCAAGCCGCGCAACCTCGTCGGCCTGTTCATTGGCACCGGCATCGGCGGCGGGCTGATTCTCAACGGGCAGTTGTTCTCCGGAGCCACCCACACCGCCGGCGAGATCGGCCACATGGTCCTGGCGGTGGACGGCCCGAAGTGCGGGTGCGGCAACAAGGGCTGCCTGGAGGCCCTTGCCAGCCGCACCGCCATCTTCAACCGCATCCAGCAGGGTGTGAAGGACGGGCAAAAGACGATTCTCACCGATCTGCTCGACGACAAGCTGGAGGACCTGAAGAGCGGCGACCTGCGGAAGGCCATCCGGCGCGGGGACAAGTTTGTCGAGAAGGTTGTCGAGGAGGCCGCCGAATACATCGGCGTGGCCGTCGGCAACCTCGTCAATGTGCTCAACCCGGAGCTGGTCGTCCTCGGCGGCGGCGTGATGGACGCGCTCGAGGACGAGATGCTCGGCATCATCGCCGAGGTGGCGCACGATTACGCCATGCCCGGCTCGAACAAGGACCTCGAAATCGTCGCCAGCAAGCTCGGCGACGACGCGGGCATCACCGGCGCCGCCGTGCTGGCGCGCAAACAACTCAAGTGAAGTGGGGCGCCGCGCGGTCATTGATGTCGGCACCAACTCCGTCAAGCTCCTCGTGGCGGACGTCGCGGGCGCGGCGGTGACGCCGGTGCTCGAGGCCGCCGAGCAGACGCGGCTCGGGCGCGGTTTCTATCCCCACCACATCCTGCAACCGGCGGCCCTCCGGGCCACGGCGCAGGCCGTGGCGAAATTTGTGGACCGGGCCACGGAACTGGGCGCGGCGGACCTGCGCATCTTCGCCACCAGCGCCGCCCGCGAGGCGAAGAACCCCGGCGACCTGCTGCTGGCCGTGGACGCCGCCTGCGGCCGCCGCGTCGAGATCATCTCCGGCGAGCAGGAGGCGGAGTGGGCATTCCGCGGCGTGACGACCAGCCCGCAGTTTACCAACGCGCCCCTGTTGCTGCTCGATGTGGGCGGCGGCAGCACCGAGTTCATTCTCGGCCAGGGCGGACACAAACATTTCCGCCAGAGCTTTCCCCTGGGCGCCGTGCGGCTGCTGGAAACGCTCCCGCACAGTGACCCGCCCACGCCAGCGGAACTGGCCGCCACACGTGCCGGCCTGGACGAATTTCTGCGCCGCGAGGTCGTCCCGCAGCTTGAACTGGCCGTTGCCCGGGAGCGCAGCCAGGGAGAATTGCTGCTCGTGGGCACCGGCGGAACGGCCACCGTGCTGGCCAGCCTCGAGGCCCGGTTGTCCGCCTTCGACCGCGACGCCATTGAGCGGGTCCGCCTGTCGGCGGGCCGCGTGACGGAATGGGTGGAGCGGCTCTGGTCGCTGCCGCTGGCCGAACGCCGGCAACTGCCCGGCCTGCCGCCGCCACGCGCCGACGTGATGCTGCCGGGCGCGGCCATCTACGAGGCGGTGATGCGTGCCCTGCGGTTTGGCGAACTGCGGGTCAGCACGCGCGGCCTGCGTTACGCGGCCATTTTGGAAGGCCCGCTGCCCGGGTAGCGGTGCTCCCCAAAACAAAACCGGAGCCGCGCATTACGCGGCTCCGGCGGGGAAAAGCAGAAGATGCTCAGGCGCGCGGCGGCAGCTTCTTCTCCACGCGGCTCTTTTCGAGCACGACGTATTTGGGCAGGCCGCCCTCGGTGGGGAACTTGACCTCGCCCTCGATGAGCGGACGGGCGTATTCGACAAATTTCTCGTTCACCATCATGCCGTCCTCGGCAATCCAGTCGCGCGGGATGAAGTGCTCGACGTTGGCAATGTCCTCCAGCGGCTGAAGGTCGGTGGACCAGCGCACCGAACCGTCGCCGTTGGTGTGGCGGACGATCTTCACCATGTAGCCGCTCTTGCCCTCGATGGCGGCGCGCACGGCGGCTTCACCGCAGGCAAATCCGTTGGTCGTGTCCGTCAGGCTGGCAAAGTGGGCGGCGGCGCGCTGCGCGTAACCCAGCAGCACGGTGCGGGTCTTGAGGTTCATTTTGCCCTGGACGATCTCCTTCAGTTCCTCGGCGGCACCGGCCAGCACGGGATGACCGAAGGCGTCCAGCTTGGTGTGGTCCGCGCCGACCTCCTTGCCATTCTTGTCCTTGAGGCCCTCGCCCACCACGACGATGCAATAGCGATAGGCGTCCACCGTCTCCTTGACCTTCGCGAGGAACTTTTCCTCGTCGAAGGGAATCTCCGGCAGCAGGATGATGTGCGGCGGGTTGGCGGGATTGCCGCGTTTGGCCAGCACCGTGCCGCCGGCGATCCAACCCGCGCTGCGGCCCATGACCTCGATGATGCAGCAGGAGCCGTCATCCGTCGCCATGCTGGCCACGTCAAAACCCACCTCCATCACCGTGGTGGCGTTGTATTTGATGACGGACCCGTAGCCGGGGCAGTTGTCGGTATGGGGCAGGTCGTTGTCAATGGTCTTGGGCACGCCGATCACGCGCATCTCGTAGCCGCGCTTGACGGCCTCGAGGTGGATTTTGTGCGAGGTGTCCTGCGAATCGTTGCCGCCCGCGTAGAAGAAGTAACGGATGTTGTGCGCGGCGAAGACCTCGAACAGCCGGTCCATGTCCTTCGCGGCCTGCTCGGGCTTTTTCTGAAAATTGATCTTGTAACGGCAGGTGCCCAGCGCGGCGGCAGGTGTGTAGCGCAGCCCCTCGATGGCCCGGGATTTCTCGTCGTTCAGGTCAATCAATTCCTCGTTGAGGATGCCCAGGATGCCGTTGAGGCCGCCGTAGATTTCCTCGATGAATTCGTGCCGGCCCGCCTCCGTGATGACGCCGGCGATGCTGGCGTTGATGGCGCAGGTGGGACCGCCCGATTGGGCGACCAGTAGGTTTCCAGTGAGTTCAGCCATAAATCGTTGGGTTTCAGGAACGGACCGCCGCCGGATGCGCGCGGCAGACTGGCCCACCCCCGTCAATCAGGCGCGCAAAGTGCCAATCCCCCCGGGGGCTGTCAAAAACGATTTCCCCCAAAAAAGGCCGCGCCGGGCAGCATTTGGAGTTTTCAAGCTGGGCCATCTCTGAAACGCTTCTCCTAATCAGGCAGAAAGCGGTTCCGCCGCCGGCCAGCCTGGAATGTGTGAAGTCATGGCCGTGGACGTTTCATTCGTGGACGAGACCGTGGCGCGCCTGGGACGCGCGCCGGAGGCGGTCATCCCGCTGTTGCAGGCGATGCAGGAGCATTACGGCTACCTGCCGGAGGAGGCCCTGCGGCGCGTGGCGGAGACCACGCGCATCACGCCGGCGGCGTTGTCGGGGGTGGCGTCGTTCTACGACATGTTCCGGCACCGACCAACGGGAAAGCACATCGTGCGCGTCTGCACCGGCACGGCGTGTCACGTCACCGGTGCGGAGCGGGTGCAGGACGCGTTGCGGCGGCATCTGCGCATCCAACCGGGTGAAGACACCGACCCGGACGGGCAATTCACGATCGAGCCGGTGGCGTGTCTGGGCTGCTGCACGCTGGCGCCGGTGGTGAAGCTGGGCGAACACACGCACGGGCATTGCACGGCGGAAAATGCGCCGGGCATGGTGCAGGAGTTTCTGGCGCGCACGGGCAATGGCGGGGCGCGTTCGACGGAAGAGCTGCACGCGCGAGGCAAGGCGGTGGCCGAAATCAAAATTGGCCTCGGCTCATGCTGCATGGCGAAGGGGAGCGACAAGCTGTATCACGCTCTGGCGGACAGCGTGGCGCGCACGGGCGCGGACGTGGTGGTGAAGCGCGTCGGTTGCGTGGGCATGTGCCATCGCACGCCGATGATCGAGGTGAACGCGCCGGGGCAGGCGAAGACGTTTTACGCAGGTCTCGATGCCTCGCAGGCGCAGGGGCTGGTGTTGCGGCATTTCCAGCCGCGCGGGCTGTGGCAAAAGACGGCGCGGTTATGGACGCGGACGCTGGATGCGTTGCTTCTGGATGAAGCGGGCGAGCGCGTGGCCGGCTGCGCGATGGATGTGAAGCGGCCGGAGGTGAGCGCGTTCCTCGACAAGCAGGTGCATATCGCAACGGAGCATTTCGGGAAGGTGGATCCGCTGGATTTGGATGAGTATGTGGCGAATGGCGGGTTTGAGGCGCTGCGGAAATATCTCGGAAACGCGGAGCGCGGAGCGGGGAACGCGGAATTGGAAAAACCCGAAACCCGAAATTCGAAATCCGAATCCAGCGAGAACATCATCGCTGCCATTGAGAAGTCCGGGTTGCGCGGGCGCGGTGGGGCCGGTTTTCCAACGGGACAGAAGTGGCGGGTGGTGGCGCAGCAGAGAGCGGAGACAAAATACGTCATTTGCAACGGTGACGAAGGCGACCCCGGTGCGTTCATGGACCGGATGTTGTTGGAGTCGTTTCCGTATCGGATCATCGAGGGGATGGCGCTGGCAGCGCTGGCGGTCGGGGCGCACGAGGGAATTTTTTACATCCGCCATGAGTATCCGCTGGCGGTGAAGCGCGTGCGCGCGGCGATCAAGTTGATGCAGAAGCGCGGGTGGCTGGGGGAACGGTTGCTGGGAGTGGGGCAGCCCCTCACCCCGGCCCTCTCCCCATCCGATGGGGAGAGGGAGAATGCCCGTTCGTCAATCGTCGCAGTGAACAGTAGCGGTGGTTCGGGGGGTGTCGCGGCGCCTTTCCCTCTCCCCGTCGGACGGGGAGAGGGTCAGGGTGAGGGGAATTTCCGCGGCTATCCGTTCAAACTCTCCGTCTTCGAAGGCGCGGGGGCGTTTGTGTGCGGGGAGGAGACGGCATTGATTGCTTCCATTCAAGGTGAGCGCGGGATGCCGAAGTTGCGTCCGCCGTTCCCGGCGCAGGAAGGTTTGTGGGGCAGGCCGACGCTCATTAACAACGTCGAGACGCTGGCGATGGTGCCGTGGATTTTGCGGAATGGACCGGAGCAGTTCGCCGCGCTCGGCACGAAGACGAGCAAAGGCACGAAGGTGTTCGCGCTCGCCGGCAACATCGCGCGCGGCGGGCTGATCGAGATTCCGATGGGGACGACGATTCGCGAGATCGTCGAGGACATCGGCGGCGGCGTGGGGCCGGGGCGACGGTTCAAGGCGGTGCAGATCGGCGGGCCGAGCGGCGGTTGTGTGCCGGCGCGGCTGGCGGAGACGCCGGTGGATTTCGAGAGCCTGCGCGACATCGGCGCCATCATGGGCAGCGGCGGGCTTGTCGTGCTCGATGACAAGACGTGCATGGTGGACATCGCGCGTTACTTCCTCCAGTTCACGCAGAACCAGTCGTGTGGCAAATGCACGTTCTGCCGCATCGGCACGCGGCGGATGCTGGACATCCTGGAGCGGCTGTGCGCGGGCAAGGGCAGTCGCGGCGATCTCGAAGCGCTGGAAACTCTGGCGCGACAGGTCGGCGCGGGCAGCTTGTGCGGGCTGGGCAAGACCGCGCCAAATCCGGTGCTGACAACGCTGCGGTATTTCCGCGAGGAATACGAGGCGCACCTCGCGGGGCGTTGTCCGGCGGGGAAATGCACGGCGCTCATTCATTACCAGATCAATGACCGTTGCACGGGCTGCACGTTGTGCGCGCAGGCGTGTCCGGTGGCGGCCATTCCGATGACGCCGTATGCGCGGCATGTGATTGAGGACGCAAAATGCACCCGGTGCGATTCGTGCCGGCAGGTGTGTCCGCATGACGCGGTTGAAGTGAAGTGACCACGAATGAACACGAAGGGACACGAATTGAAACCGCGTAGCGCAGCACGGCATCGGCTTTGGAGTGCTGCGACTGGTCGCAGCTTTTCCGCGGCACGACTTGTCGTGCCGCTTCCCCAGGCGTGTGGAGTTCGTGGGCGTCACAATGGCTCGCGCGCCGCTGGACGCGGCGCTGCTTTGGCGACAAGTCGCCTAAGCCAAAAAGCGGTGACAAGTCACCGCACTCCAAGGTTTCGGCTTCGTGTCGATTCGTGTCCATTCGTGGTTAAAAAATGAGCGCTCCCATCTCCATCACGATTGACGGGCGCGCGGTGGACGTGCCGCCGGGCGAAAGCGTGCTCGCGGCGGCGCGGCGGCTGGGGATTGATATTCCGACGTTGTGCTACCTGGAAAAGTGCGGGCCGCTGAACACCTGTCAGGTGTGTCTCGTGAAGATCAACGGGAAGCTCGTGCCGTCGTGCGGGACGAAGGCGACGCCCGGCATGGTGGTTGAGAGCGAGACGACGGAGGTGCATGAGGCGCGGCGGACGGCGCTCGAGTTGTTGTTCAGCGATCACGTGGGCGATTGCCTGTCGCCGTGCCAGCGGTTGTGTCCGCTGATGCTGAACATTCCGGTGATGTTGCGGCATCTGGAGGCGGGACGCTTGCCCGAGGCGAATGCGACGGTGCGGAGCGCGCTGCCGCTGGCGGGGGTGCTGGGGCGGTTGTGTCATCATCCGTGCGAACAAGGATGCCGGCGCGGGCATTGGGATGAACCGGCGGCGATCCGCGACATGGAAAAGTTTGTGACGGATTGGGAACGGGCGGGCGGCGGAAACATCGAACAACCAACAGTGAACGGCGAACATCCCACGGGCGCGGTCCGCGGCAAATCCGTCGTCATTCTGGGCGCGGGGCCGACGGGGCTGGCGGCGGCGTTTTATCTGGTGCGCGAGGGTCATGCGGTGACGGTGGTGGACCGGCGGGCGACGGCGGGGGGCACATTGCGCGAGGTGCCGGAAGCGCAATTGCCCGGCGCGGTGCTCGACGCGGAGATCGCGGTGCTGGCGCGGCTGGGGATCGAGTTCAAACGCGGCGAACTCGGCAATCCATTGACGCTGGACGGATTGTCGCGCGGTTTTGATGCCATCCTGGTGGCGGTGGGCGAATTGAAACCGGAGGAAGCCGCCAAGCTCGGGCTGCCGCTGGCGGGTGGCGGGCTGAGGGTTGATCCGAACACGTGTCAGACGCCGATGGAATGCGTGTTCGCCGCAGGCAGTTGTGTGCGGCCGCAGAAGCAGCTCGTGAAGGCGATGGCCGAGGGGCGCGCCGTAGCGGAGTGCATCAATCGCTTCCTGCGCGGGCAGCCCGTGCGGCGACCGGAGAAACCATTCTCCAGCATCATGGGGCGGCTGGACCCGGCGGAGGTGAAGGCGTTTCTGGCGGGGGCGAGCGGCGCGACGCGGGTGTCACCGTGCGAGGCCTGTCGCAGTCACACAGTTCGCGAGGCGGCGACGGAAGGTTCGCGCTGCCTGCATTGCGATTGTCATTCGAGCGGCAACTGCGTGTTGCAGCACTACGCGCAGGTGTATGGCGCGGACGCGGGCCGGTTCCGCAGCGAGCGGCGGAAGTTCGAGCAGCAGCGGCAGCCGGGCGGGATTCTTTTCGAGCCGGGCAAGTGCATCCTGTGCGGCATCTGCGTGAAGCTGTGCGAGCTGGCGGCGGAACCGCTGGGGCTGACGTTCGTGGGACGAGGCTTCGACGTGCGCGTGGCGGCGTCGCTGAACGCGAGCATTGAGGCGGGCTTGCAAAAGGTGGCGGAGGAATGTGTGCAGCAGTGTCCGACCGGGGCACTGGCATTTGACGAGCGCACCCGGTCCGCGCGCCCGGTGCCCGCCTGACGGGCGGCCCGAAACATCCTTGCCGCCCTGCCGCGCCGCGCGAAAGATGCGCGCCATGCAGACACCGCATCGCATCGGCATCATCGGCGGCACCGGCCTTTACCAGATTGACGGGTTCACGCAGCAAAAGTGGGTGAAGGTGCGGACGCCCTTCGGCCCAACTTCCGACGAGCTGCTGACCGGCCGCATTGCCGGGCGCGAGGTGGTTTTTCTCCCGCGCCACGCCCGCGGCCACCGCATCCTCCCGCACGAGCTGAACCACCGCGCCAACATCTGGGCCATGAAACAGCTCGGCGTCGCATGGATCCTCAGCGTCAGCGCCGTCGGCTCGTTACAGACGAGGTTCAAGCCCGGGCACGTTGTGCTGGTGGATCAGTTTGTGGACCGCACCAAGCGCGGGCCGGAGCACACCTTCTTCGGGCGCGGCATCGTGGCGCACATCGCCTTTGCGCACCCGGTGTGCGAGGGGTTGCGCGCGATTCTGTTGCAGGCCGCGAAGGCCTGCCGGGTGCGCGTCCACGACGGCGGCACCTACGTCAACATGGAAGGCCCCGCCTTCAGCACGCGCGCCGAATCCCTGGCCAACCATCACGCCGGTTACAGCGTCATCGGCATGACGAACCTCGGCGAGGCCAAGTGCGCCCGCGAGGCGGAAATTTCCTACGCCACCATGGCGATGGTCACCGACTACGACTGCTGGAACGAGGAACACGACCACGTCACCGTTGAGATGGTGATGGACTGCCTCCACCGCAACGCCGCCACCGCCAAACGGCTCCTCCTCGAGGCCATCCCGCGCATCCCGGCGGAACCAAACTTCAAGAGTCACCGCGCCCTCAAGAACGCCATCATGACCGACCGCAAACTGTGGCCGAAGCGGACGGTGCGGGAACTTCGTCCCCTGCTGGCCCAATATCTTTGAGCCGGGCGCGCTCGTCACCCGCAACCCACCGGCATTTTTTGGCAAGCCGCCGACAGCGGCGGGTTCCGATTTGCCCCATTCTCCATCCCGGTCCGCAGCTTCCGCCGGGCGGCGAAATGCCGCTTGACGGGTCAGAATGCTAATGACTATCAGTAGCGTTATTGTTAGAAGAGTCACCCCAACCATGAAAATCCAGTTTTCTATCCATCGCTCGGTCTTCCATCTCGTCCTCCCGTTCCTCCGCCGAAACTTCCGAACCGCCCCGCTGCTCCTCGCCGCCCTGCTGCTGCCAATGCTGGCACCCGCCCAAACGGTGGTGAAGGTTCTGGACCTGCAGACGGGCTTGGATCCGTTCGGCGTGGCCTTCGGGCCGCGCATTCCGCGCTGCCAGTTCACGCAGATTGGCACCAACCTGTGGTTCACCGCCTTCAACGGCGGGGCCAACGACGCCGGCGGTGTGTTTGCTTTCGACCCGGTGACGACCAACGTCACGCAGCTTGTCAGCCTCGACAACATTACCGGCCGCAATCCGCAGTCTTCGCTGACCCTGGCCGCCGGCAAGGTCTGGTTCACCACCTCGGCGGGCGGCACGGACAATCGCGGCACGCTGGTTTGTGTGGAAACCAACCCGCCCTACACACTGACCAAGGTGTATGATTTCGTCCTTGGCCCGCTGGGGCGGGATCCGCAATCCACGCCCCTGCTGATCGGGGATGATCTGTGGTTCACCACGACCTCTGGTGGCCTGGCCCCGAACGGCGCGACCAACTACGGCACCGTGGTGCGCTACAACATTCCGGGCAACTTCATCACCAACGCCATCACCCTGGACGGCACCAACTCCGGGCGCGGGCCGCTGGGCAACAGCATCGTGCCGATTGCCGGCGAATACTGGTTCATGACCTTCTCCGGCGGCACCAACACCGGTTCCGGCACGCCCAACGGCGCGGGCATCCTCGGCAAATTCAGCATTGACGCCAACACCAACGCCGTCTTCACCCAGTTGGCCGATCTCCCGGCGGGTAATCCAGGCCGCCACCTTGCCTTCCCGGGCGGAAACCCGGTGTGGGACGGCGGCGACTTCGTCTATTTCACCACCGCCGGGGTCACCACCAATCCCGGCACGCTGGGGCGCTACCAGATCAGCAGCGGCACCGTCACCAGTTTGTTCAATTTCGTGACCAATGCCGTCGCCGTCACGAATTTTGGCCGACAACCCTATAGCACGCCGCTGCTTTACAACGACGCGCTCTACTTTACCACCTTCTCGGGCGGCACCTCGAACTTTGGGGCGTTCGTCAAATTCGACCTGACCAGCAACACCCTTACCAAGCTGGCGGACTTCGAGCGCAACGGCGGCGACGCCCTGGGGGCCGCGCCGCAATACCACAGCGGCACGTTCTACACCAATCCCGCCAACGGCCGCATCAGCATGTATTGGCCGATCAACCGGGGCGGCCTCAACGGCACCACGCCCTTCAACGGCACCATCATTCGCCTGGACCTGCCGCCTCCGCCCGTGAAGACCACCGCCACCACCGATGGCGAATTTGTCCTGCTGTCGTGGACGGGCGGTTACTCGCCCTTCAGCCTGGACCGCACGGAAGACCTCGCCTCGGGCGTGTGGCAGACCAACTGGCTCACGGGTCTGACCAACAACTTCATCAGCCTCCCGCTCACCGGCGCCCAGGCGTTCTTCCGGGTGGTTTCGACGAACCAGTAGCCATGCTCCGCCGACCCTCCTTCGGGCGTGGCTTCACGCTCATCGAATTGCTGGTGGTCATCGCCATCATCGCCATTCTCGCGGCGCTGCTCGCCCCCGCGCTGGCCCGGGGCAAGGACAAGGCACGCAAAATCGCCTGTGTCTCCAACCTCCGCCAGCTCGCCTACGTCTATCACATGTATGCCGACGACAACGGCAACCGCCTGCCTTCGCAGGCCATGTTGGGGAATTCCTCCTACCGCATCGCCTGGGACCCGATGAGCCTCTGCGCGTATTTCAATCCCTACGTCCCCACCAACAGCGCGGTCTGGCTCTGCCCGGCGGGCCGCGCCACCCTCACGTCCAACGGCGTGAACTATGCCTGGACCCGCTCCGTCAGCATGGCCGGCGGCAACAACGTCGCTCCCGCCTTCGAGAACATGATGAAAACCGTGGTGCTCTGGGACAACTTCACCATGATGCTCCCCTCCGTCTTCAACGTGCCGGAGGGCACGTCCGGCGGGCCGCCCGCCACCTCCGCCCAGTTCCGTTATTACCCCCACGACAACAAAAAGAAGGTGAACTACGTCTATCTCGACGGCCGCACCTACAACAACTGACCCCGCCCTCCGCATGATCGCCCACCCCTTCCGGCACCTGGCCGCCGGCCCGCTCCTGCTTTCCCTCGTCATTCCTTGCCTCCCGCTCAAAGCGCAGGATGCCGAAGTCGAACCCAGCCCCGCGCCCGCCACCCGTCAGGTCTGGCACTATGCCGACGAGTTGCAGCTCACTGCCGAACAACGCGTCGTCCTGGACCGCGTGCGCTCGACCTACGAGACCGCCCGTGAGGAAGTCCGCCGCGCCGCCGCCCCCAACACGCCTCCGGACGCCAAACGCGCCGCCCAACTGGAACTCAACTCCGCCATCCGCCGCCTCAACCGCGAAGTGGCCGCGCTCCTCACGCCGGAACAAAAGGAAAAATTCGCCGCCCTCCGCGCCGCCAACCGTTCCGCGGCGTCTCCCCGTCCTCCGGCGCCCGCGCCGAACGTCGTCAATCCCGGCGATCGCGACACCGAACTTCCGCTCAGCCCCAACCGCAAGCCGCCCCGCCCGGAACGGACCGCCGAGGAATACGCCCGGCTGGCCGCCGAACTTCGCGCCACCTATTCCCGCCCATCTGCTGAATGGCCCGCGCCCACCGTGGACGAGGCCGCCCGCCCGCACTTCCAGGAACTGGGCTTGCTGCCGCTGGTTGCGTTTCCCACGAACAATCCCTACAGCGACGCAAAGGCCGAACTGGGACAGCAATTGTTCTTTGACCCACGCCTCAGCGGCTCCGGGCAGATTTCCTGCGCCAGTTGCCATGACCCCGACCTGGCCTTCGCCGACGGGCGCACCGTCTCTTTCGGGCACGGACGGAAGGAGTTGAAGCGCAACGCGCCCACCGTGCTCAACGCCGCCTTCCATCACACCCAGTTCTGGGATGGCCGCGCCGCCTCGCTCGAACAACAGGCCGCCGACGTGCTCCGCAACGACGACGAGATGCGCTCCAGCGAGGAGCATCTGCGGGCCACCCTCGGCGCCATTCCCGGTTACACCAACGCCTTTGCCGCCGTCTTCGGCTCGCCGGAAATCACCCTCGAACGCGTCGCCCAGGCCATTGCCACCTTCGAGCGCACCATCACCAGCCGCAGCAACCCGTTCGACAACTTCCTGCGCGGCGAGACCAATGCCCTCAGCGATTCCGCCATCCGCGGCCTGCACCTGTTTCGCACCGACGCCCGCTGCCTCAACTGCCACAACGGCCCCACCTTCACCGACCACCAGTTCCACAACGAGGGCCTGACCTTTTACGGGCGCAAGCTCCAGGACCTCGGCCGCTACGAGGTCACCAAGGACCCCGCGGATGTCGGCAAGTTCAAGACCCCCACTCTCCGCAACATTGCCCGCACCGCGCCCTACATGCACAACGGCCTCTTCGATCTGGACGGCGTGCTCAACATGTATAACGCCGGGATGCCCAACGTCCGCCGCACCCCCGCGCAAAAGGACGACCCGCTCTTTCCCGTCAAATCCCCGCTGCTCCAGCCGCTGGGCTTGAACCGGCAGGACCTCGCCGACCTGAAGGCCTTCCTCGAGGCGCTGACCGAAACCCGCCTGCGGATGCGCCCGCCCGCGCTGCCGCCCGGCCCTGGCGAGGCCACCGCCGAATAGCGCGCCCATTTTCAACGTGGCGAAGCGCGGGCGCTCCTGCCTAACATCCGGGCATGAGCCAGCCCAAGACCATCGTCCTCGGCGTCACCGGCAGCATCGCCGCCCACCGCGCCGCCGACCTCGCCAGCCTGCTCACCAAGGCCGGTCACGCCGTTCACGTTGTCATGACCGCCGACGCCCAGCGGTTCATCACCTCGCTCCCGTTCAAAACCCTCTCGCGCCATCCGGTCATCACGGACCTTTACGACGAGGCCGACGGCTGGAAACCGCAGCACATCGCACTGGCCGACGCCGCCGACCTGCTGCTCATCGCGCCCGCCACCGCGAACATCCTCGCCAAGCTCGCCCACGGCCTGGCCGATGACGCGCTCTCCTGCATCGCACTCGCGTTGAACCCCAAGGCCCGGCTCCTCCTCGCGCCCGCCATGAACGGCAAGATGTGGCTGCACCCCGCCACGCAGGCCAACGTCGCCACGCTCACCGCGCGCGGCGCGGAATTCATCGGCCCCGAGGCCGGCCTGCTCTCGTGCGGTTACGAGGGCATCGGGCGGCTTTGGCCGGTGGAGGGGATTGCCGCGCGCGTGGCGGAATTGCTGCGCTCCTGAAACCGTTCTCCCCGTCATGCACCCCGTCCTGCAAACGCTCCGGCGGCTGGCGACGGGCCTGTTGACCCCGCTCGAACTGCCCGCGCCGGAGATCGAGGCGCGGCGGCGGCGGTTGCTTGCGGTCGAGCGCAACGTCGTCCTGCCCAGCAAGGCGGCGCTGACCGCGCTCCTCTTCTATTCGCTCGGCGACACCCCGTGGTTCGGCCTGCCACTCGGCTCGCTCGAAGTCACCATCACGACGCTCCGCGCTTTGTTGCTCGTTTACACGGGCATCAACCTGCTCGGCGCGGGGGTGCTGCTGGCGGCGCGGCGGCTGCCTTTTCCCGTGCTGCAATGGACGGTGTTCGCCACCAGCCTGGTGGATGCGCTGTTCGTCGGCGGCCTCGTGCTGCTCGGCGGCGGCACGGATTCATTGCTCTTCTGGGTTTTCCCGCTGCTCATCATCCGCAACGCGGCGGCCAACCCGCCCATCTGGTCCCAACTGGCCCTCAACCTCTGCGTGGCGGCCTGTTTTGGCGCGGCGGGCTGGCTGGACATCGAACTCACCCAGCAGGTGCAGGAAGAGATTCAGGCCAGCGCCCGTCCCCTGCGCCTGCCCCGTGCCGACCCGGCCCTCGTCCAACTGCCGCCCGGCGGAGGGTGGGACGAGGTGATGCTCGATCTTGGCGATGCCAACCCGGTCGAGGACGTCGTCCTGCGCGTTGCCCTGCTGGCGCTCATTAGCGTGTGGCTGTTTGCCGTCCAGGTGCTCTTCGAGAAACAGCGGCTCGCGGCCCTCGAGGCGGAGGGCTTCCGCCGCCGCGAAGGCGAACTCCGCTCCGCCGGCCGCCTGGCCGCCGAATTCGCGCACCAGCTCAAGAACCCGCTGGCCATCATCAACAACGCCGTCTTCTCCCTCCGCCGCAGCCTCGAGACCGGCAAGGGCGACCCGCAGAAACAGCTCGGCATCATCACCGAGGAAGTGGGCCGCGCCGACGACATCATCCGCGAAATCATGGGCTACGGCGAACTGACCGACAGCCATGTCGAACGGCTCGACCTCCGCGCCGAAATCGAGCGCGCCCGCGCCCGCGCCTTTCCGGAGGACCTCGGCCTGGCCGTGCGGTTTCAATTCAAGGCCCGCGGCCCGCTGCCGCCGCTGGTCATGCAGCGCCGGCATCTCCACGAGATTTTCGTCAACCTCTTCCAGAACGCCCGCGAGGCCACGCAGGGCCGCGGCACCGTCACCGTCACCGCCCAGCAGCGGCGCGACGGCGCGGTGGAGGTGGTCGTGGCGGATGATGGCCCGGGCATCCCGCCCGCGCGGCTGGCCCGCGTCTTCGAGTCGTATTACACCACCAAGCAACGCGGCACCGGCCTCGGCCTGGCCATCGTGAAGAACAACACCGAGCTTTACGGCGGCACCGTGCGCGCCGAGTCGGAGCTTGGAAAGGGCGCGCGTTTCACCCTAGTATTTCCCCCGACCGCAGCGAGCACTCCCGGCGCATGAAGGCCTCCCTCCCCCCCATCCTCATCGTGGATGACGAGAAGAACATGCGCGCCTCGCTCGCCACGCTGCTCGAGGACGAGGATTACCCGGTGCAAACGGTGGACTCGGCCGAGGCCGCGCTCGACTGGCTGGCCGGCCACCCGTGCAGCCTGGTCATTACCGACGCCCGCCTCGGCGGCATGAGCGGCTACGAGCTCCTCCGCGAAATCCGCGCCCGCCATCCCGGCCTCGCCACCCTGATGATCACCGCCTACGCCACGCCCAAGCTGGCCGTCGAGGCCATCCAGGCCGGTGCGGTGGATTACCTGCCCAAACCCTTCGCGCCCGAGGAACTCCTCCACGCCGTCGCCCGCTGCCTCGAACATTTCGCCCTGCTCCGCGAGAACGAGTCCCTCCGCGCCCGCGCATCCGCCGCCGCTCGCGTCGAGGACATCATCGGCGACTGCCCGGCCATCCGCGCCGTGCGAAACCTCATCACGACGGTGGCGCCCACCGACGCGCGCGTGCTGATCCTCGGCGAGAGTGGCACCGGCAAGGAACTCGTGGCCGGCGCCCTCCACACCGGCAGCCGCCGCGCCGACCGTCCCTACGTCCGGCTCAATTGCGCCGCCATTCCCGAAACCCTGCTCGAGAGCGAACTGTTCGGCCACGAACGTGGCGCCTTCACCGGTGCGTTGAAACAGAAGGCCGGGCGCGTCGAGGAAGCCGACGGCGGCACGCTGTTCCTGGATGAAATCGCCGACATGAGCCGCCCGCTCCAGGCCAAGCTGCTGCGGTTCCTCGAGGACGGCAGCTTCACCCGCGTCGGCGGCACCCAGGAATTGCGCGTCAACGTCCGCCTCGTGGCCGCCACCAATCGCGACATCATACAGGCCATTCAGAAGGGCGACTTCCGCGAGGATTTGTTCCACCGCCTCAACGTCGTCCAGTTCCGCCTGCCGCCCCTGCGCGAACGCGGTGACGATGTGCTGCTGCTGGCCGAGCATTTCCGGCGGCAGTTCTCCGCGACCATGGGCCGCGTTACCCGCGGCTTCACGGCGGCGGCGCGCGACAAGCTCCGCGCCCACACCTGGCCCGGCAACGTCCGCGAACTCCGCAACGCCGTCGAACGCGCCCTCATCCTCGAAACCGGCCCCGAAGTGCAGGCCGTCAGCCTGCCGGATTTCCAGCTCGAACTCCGCCTTCAGCGCGGCGACGCGCCCCGGCCCGTCGCCGGCTCCCTGGATGAACTGCTGGCCGCCTACGAGCGCGACGTGATCACCCGCACGCTCGAACAACACCAGCACAACATCAGTCGCGCCGCCGAGCAGTTGCAATTGAGCCGCCACGCGCTGCGCTACCGGATGCAGCGGCTCAACCTGTCGCCGGCTGAGGGCGACCCCGCCGCCGACCCTGCCCGTCCATGACCAATACCAAAGAAGAAATCATTCCGACCGAGTTGCTTGCCGCCTGGACCGGTGAGGAAGGCGCAACCCGCTTGTTGATCTTCGGCCTGGTGGCGGCGGGATTGTTGGGCGTCGCCCTGCTGGCCTGGTTCTTC
Organism: Limisphaerales bacterium; assembly: GCA_046290825.1. Taxonomy (GTDB): domain Bacteria; phylum Verrucomicrobiota; class Verrucomicrobiia; order Limisphaerales; family DSYF01; genus JBKBTZ01. Next base: position 8,629 of record JBKBTZ010000013.1, on the reverse strand, counting down.
TTCGTCCGGCGCGGCCGCCGCAAGCGCAAGCGCATCCATCGCCCGCACAACTGGCAGTTGGAACCCGGCGAATCGCGTGCCACCTATCGCCGCCGCCGCCGCGAACGCCGCCGGCGCTCCGCCCATCCGCGCCTCCCCATGAATCCGACCCTGGCGGAAACCGGCGGCCTGCCGCCGCGCCGGTCGGAAGACCAGCCCCCGGCGGGCGTCTGACCATGCAACACAGCCAGGCCATCACCCGGCGCAGCGCGTCCAACCTTGCGCTCGCCTTCGTGCTGCTGCCCCGCCCCCAGCGCGATGCAATGGCCGGGCTTTACGCCTTCTGCCGGGCCGTGGACGACGTCGCCGACGAGGACGCCCGCCCCGTCGCCGAACGCCGCGCCGCGCTCGCCGCCTGGCGGGCCGACATTGCCCGCGCCTGCGCCGGCGAGGTGCCGGAGTTCCCCGGCAACCGGGAATTCCAACCGTTCATCCAGCGCTTTCAACTGCCCTTTGCGTTGTTCGACGAACTCATCCGCGGCTGCGAAGCGGACCTCGAAAAACACCGTTACGCCGATTACGAGGAACTGGATTTGTATTGCCACCGCGTCGCCTCGGTGGTTGGCCTTCTGAGCATCCGCATCTTTGGCCTTACCGCGCCCGCCGGGGAAAACTACGCCGTAGCTCTTGGCCGCGCGTTGCAACTCACCAACATCCTCCGCGACGTGGGCAACGACGCGCAGCGGGGCCGCATTTACCTGCCGCAAAGCGAACTGACGCGGTTTGGCGTCCGGGAGGAGGAGATTTTAGCCGGCGAGTATTCGGACCGTTTCGCCCAACTGGCCGCCGCCGTGGCGGGGCGCGCCCGGGAATTCTACGCCGCCGCGCGCCGGGCCTTGTCGCCCGAAGACCGCCGCCGCGCCGTGGCCGCCGAACTCATGGCGGCGGTTTACTGGCGGCTGCTGCAACGCCTGGAACGCAGTCCGACGGCAATGCTCTTTCCCGTCCCGCAGCGCCTCTCGCGGCCCCGCAAACTCGCGCTGATCCTGGCCGCCGCCCTGCGCCATCACCTCGGGCTGCCCCCCCTGCGCTACGGCCCGGCGTGAGCGCGCCGGTCAACGCTTCTTCTGCGCCCGGCGTTTCGCCTCGAGCAGGCTCGCCATGCTGTCCTTCGGGCCGGGCGGACTGGCCTCGCCGGGCGGAACATCGGAAGGCGCAGGCTTCGGCAGCTCCGGCTTGGGTTCGGCGCCCGGCAGCGGGAGGTGGACCGGCTGCGCGGGCTGGAAGAGTTCGGGCCGCTCCTCGACCGGCTTGGTCGTCTCCGCGCGCACCGCGTCGCGGCGGGCGAGCAGCGCGGACAGGGATTCATCCGACTTCGTCACCTTGGGCTTGGGCCGCCAGAACAGCACCGTGCCTTTCACCGTCGTCAGCGCCTTCTGCATGTCTTCGCGCTCGATCTGGATGCGGCGGAACCCGACATCGAGCACGAACAGAATCACCGCGAACTTCAGCAGCCATTCCCACAGGTCGCGCGGCTGGAAGGTTTTCTCGCGGTTCAGCAGGAACGGATTGTCCGCCGGATTGCGCACATCCAGCACCTTGCCGCCGCCCACCTCGGCCAGCCGGCGCAACAGGTTGTAGTTCGGCTCGGGGTTGTTGAACTCGGGCGAGTAGTTGATGCTCGCGCCCGCCGTCTGCTGCGCCACGACCCTGCCGCCGTCCAGCTCGACCACATTCACGGCGTAGGTGCCCGCCTCTTTCGTCGGGAACTTCGCCTCGTAATGCCCCGGCCCGCTCTGCCGCACCGGCACCACCACGCGCTCGCCCTTCGGGCTGACCACGATGGCCTGCAGGTTCAGGAAGTTGCGGTAATTGCCCTGCGCATCGAGTGCCTCGACGGTGATGAGGCCCTCGCCCCGCTCCACCGAAACGTCCGTGCTGAAATCCGCGTTTTCCGTGCGCCGCAAACTCCACTGCGCCGCCTGCACCCAGAACTGCCGGTATTTCTCCCACGCCAGCCACGACTTCGCCCAGCGCGGTTTCGCGTCCGACGTGAACGCCACGGCGCGCCCCAGGCCGTATTGCCAGTGCGCCAGCAGCGGATCGCCCTGGTGCGTCCACAACGGCGTCTCCGCGCGCGGCTTGGGCGACGTGGCAACGTAGCCCAGCAACTGCGGATATTCGTTGGCGCCAATGCCCCGCGTGATTTCGCTGGCCGCGCGCGCTTCCGGCTTGAACGGCTCCTCGTAAATCGCCGACTTCAAAATCACCGCCGTCTCCTTGAGGAAAATCTGCGGCAACTGGCCCGCGTCTGTGACGTGGTAGAACCGCCCCCGCCCGAGGTCCGCCATGCGGATCATCGTGTCCGGCGGGAAATGCCCGGCGATGAGCACCGAGCTGATGGTGATCTTGTCGTTGGCCATCGCCTGCAACAGCGCGTCCTGCGGCGCGCCCGGGTCGCCGTCGCTGAAGATGATGACATGTTTCAGGTTTGCCGTGCTTTTCTTCAGGGCGTCGTGCGCCTTTTCCAGCACGCCCTGGAAGCTCACCATGTCGCCCTGGTTCATCCCCGCGATCTGCGCCGCCAACGCCTGCTTGTCGCCCACCTTGGTCAGCGGGAACAGCCAGCGCTCGGTGCCGTCCCACAGGAGCACGCCCATCTGGTCCTGCGGCGCGAGCGCGGCCAGCACGCCCTGCGCGCAGTCCCGCGCCACCTGGTTGCCGTTGGCGAACTCCATGCCGTGCATCACCAGCACCACCGCGCCGCTGGGCAGCACCTTCTTGCTGTCCAGTTCCATGCTCACCGGCAGCACCGTTTCCAAGGGCGTGTTGCGATACCCGCCCGCCGCAAACGACTGGTCGCCGCCCACGCACACCAGCCCCACGCCGAAGTCGCGCACGGCGCTTTCGAGCAGCCGCTGGTTGTCGCGCCCGAGGTCGCCCGCGTTGATGTTGCAGAGAAAAATCGCGTCGTAATCCTGCAACTCGGCCAGCGACGTCGGGAATTGCGCCGGCGAAATGGTCCGCACCTCCATCCGCATCGTCTTGAGCGCGGTGGCGAGGGTCGCGTCGCCATCCGCCTCGCTCGACACCAGCAGCAGCCGCGGCTCGCCGCGCACGAAGGTGAAGGCCGACGCGCGATTGTTCTGCGGCAACACGTCGTCCTTCGCCTCGATGCGCACGTCGTAGTTGTAAAAGCCCGGCTCGGTGAGTTTTTGCGGGAACGTCAGCAGATTCTTCCCGGCCTCAAGCTGCACGTTTTGTTCGCCGAGATACTGGTCGTTGCGATACAGGCGCACCGTGGCGGGCGTCGGGTGGTCGGCCTGCACGAAGATTTTCGCCTCAAACGCCGTGCCGCGCTTCAGGTTCGACGGCAACCCAAGTTTCTGCACGGAGAGGTCGTTCACGCGCGCCACGCCCACGGGCACGACGTCCAGCGTCACCCCCAGCGATCGCGCCGCCGCCAGCGCGTCCATGGCGGCGCCGAGGTTCTCGTTGCCGTCGGACATCAGCACCAGCCGTTTCTGGCCCGTCTCGGGAAAGCCCGCCGTCCCCAGCCGGATGGCCGCCGCGATGTCCGTGCGCTCGGTGTTCACGACCGCCTGAATCTTCTCCACCTTGAGCGCCGGGTTGGGCGAGAACTCGATGGCCGCCTCCGCGCCGAACACGATGACGCCGCCCTTGTCCACGCGTTCCATCTTCGCCGCGAACTTGTTAACCTGCTCCTTCGCCGCGTCCTGCTGCGCCGAGGGAATGCTGTCCGAGCGGTCGAGCAGGAAGAACACGTTCATGCCCTCGACCGGCCGCAGCCATTGCAAGCCGGCAATCGCCAGCACCACGGCCAGCAGCACCAGCACGCGAATAACACCCGAGACCCACCGCCGCCACGGCGCCGTCTGCACGTCCGACCTGACCGCGAGCCACAACACCCACGCCAGCGCCGGCACCAGCGCGAGCAGCCACAGGGGATGGGTAAAGTGGAAGTTCATGGGGAAACGCGGAACGCCACGGCGAAGAAACATCCAAAATTCAACATCCAACGCCCAACATCCAATGGGGTGCGCGCGCGGCTCAAGGGATTGTTCGATGTTGGACGTTGGATGTTCGATGTTCCCATTCGCCGCACCAGCTTCTGCACGCGGTGATTCAGCGCGTCGGCCACGTAGAGATTTCCGCGCGAGTCGAGCGCGATGCCCCACGGGTTGTTGAACCGCCCCGGCGCCCCGCCCGCGCCACCGATGATCTCCAACGAACGCCCCTCGCCATCGAACACCTGGATGCGCGAGTTGCCGAATTCACAGACGAACACGTGGCCCGCCGCGTCCACCTTCACGTCGTAGGGATAACTGAGCTGACCCGGCCCGCTGCCCGGCTTCCCAAACTCGCGGACGAACTGCCCGTCGGAGGTGAACACCTGCACACGATGATTGCACGAATCCGCGACGTAAAGGCGGTCCTGCGGGTCCACGCCGATGCCCTCGGCACGATTGAACTCGCCCGGCCCGCCGCCGGGTTTGCCGAAGCTGGCGAGGAACTTCGCCGCCGTTGGCCGCGCCTGCGCCAACGCCTCGGCGTCGGTGAGCTTCAAGTTGAGTTCCAGTGGCTGGAGCGCCGGTCTCCGACCCGGTGCGTCCGCCGCCCTCTCCCTTTCCGAAGGGGAGAGGGCCAGGGTGAGGGGCAGCCGAAACTTCTGCACCCGCTCCACCAGCCCATACTCGCTGATAAAAATTTCGCCCCGCGAATTCACCGCCACCGAACGCGGCATTTCCAACTGCCCCGCGCCCGTTCCCACCACGCCCCATTGCGCCACGAGCTGTCCTTCTGGCGTGAAGTGGTTCACCCGCTTGTAATGCGGCTCCACGACAATCACGTTGCCGTCGTTGTCGCAGCCCATGCCCTTCGGTTTGCCCAGTGTCGTGTTCGGCATCTGCCACGACAACAGGAACCGCCCGTCCGGCGAAAACTTCTGAATGCGCCCCGTCATGTCGGCGACGTAGAGATTGTCGTCGTGGTCCACCGCCACCGAGCGCGGCTTGTTCACCTCACCCGGCCCGGTGCCGCGCGCGGCAATGACTTCGGCCCGCTCGAAGAACCGGCTGCTCAGCGGCGCGCTGTTCCCGGACGGAGCGGGCGAACAACCCGTGAACAGCACCAGCACCAATGCCAACGTAGCTGCGCTCGGCAGAACGCAACCATCTTTCCCCGTGCCTCGCGATTGGATAAAGCGCCGCACTCTCAACAGCACAGTTACGAGGGGCAGCGGTCCCACCGCCGCCCCCAGCAACGTCAGGCAAAGCGCATTGACCTGCGCGTTGTGGCCGTAGTGCAGCAGGTTGAAGATGCGCAGCGCCAGCGTCTCGCCCCCCGGCGGCACGATGAGCACCAGCGATTCCACATCCCACAGGCACAGCAGATAGATGAGATACCACGCCGCCGCCACCTGCGGTGCCATCTGCGGCCATTGCACCAGCCGCAATGTCTGCCAGCGCGACGCCCCCTCCAGCCGCGCGGCGTCGGTGAGCGCGCGGTCGGTCGTTTGCAGCGCGAACCGGGTGATGCTGGCGCCGAGCGCGAAATAACGCACCGCAAACGCCAGCAGCACCACCCCAAAGCTGGAATAAAACCACGCCGTCGCCGGACGGTTGAACAGCCAGATGAACGCGATGCCGAGGAGCACGCCGGGAATGAGGAACGGGAGCCAGACGGCCTGCGATAGCCCCCGCGTCCGGCGCGTCTTTGCCGGTGTCCCGCCGACCAACGCGAGCGGGATGAGGACAACCACCGTCGCCGTCGCCGCCGCGAGCCACACCGAGTTCCACAACGCGCTGGCACCCGCCCGGAACGCCCCCGGCAACTCCACCCACGTCCGCACCGTCGCCGCCAGTTCCAGCACCGGCAGGACGACGGCGAGCGCGCACACGGCGAACATCACGAATGCGGCCCCGGCAAACCACCCGCCCCCGAGCTGCCGCCGGAACACGCGCGCCGGGAGCCGCCCGCGAAACGTCGGCCACGAAATGTCGGCCCGCGCAAACACCGCCAGCAACACCAGCGGCGCAAGGATGAGCGGAAGACTGAGCTTCAAGGCCCCGACTGAGTCAAAGTTCGTGCTGAAGCGAATCCACATCTCGGCAGGGAAAACCTTCACCTGCAAAATCGCGGGCACGGCGAAGTTGTTCAGCGCGAGCACGAACGTCAGCGCACCGGCGAGCAGCAGCGGCGTCCGCGCCACCGGCAGCAGCAAATGCCGGATGAGCGCTGCGCCGCGCAATGCCGGGTCCGCTTCGAACAATTCCGGCTCAAGCCGTTCCCAGCGACTCCAAACCACCAGCGCCGTGATGGGCCAGAGCAACAACGCCAGAATCCACGCCGCGCCGGGCAGGGAGAAAATGTTCAACGGCAGCCAGCGCCGCAGCAGGCCGTCCGCCCCGAGCAGGTCCAGCCAGCAGTTCGTGGCGAGAAACGGCGGCATTACCAGCGCCGCGATGGCTGCCGCCAGCCCGAGATTCCGCCACCGCCGCTCCACCGCCGCCAGCCACAGCGCCGCCAGAAAACCCAGCGCCATCGCCAGCAACGTCGTTGCGCCGCTGACGAGCAGGCTGTTCTGGAGCAGGAGCCAGTTCATCTTGGAAACGCGGAGCGCGGGACGCGAAGCGCGGAATCTGGAGTGCTGCGACTTGTCGCAGCTTTTTTGCAGCGCGACCTGTCGCGCTGCTTCCCCGCGCGGGGCGACGGCGGTAGTTTGGCCGCCGCCCGCGCACCGCTGAACGCGGCGCAGCTTGGCTGACAAGTCAGCCAAGCGGGAAAGCGGCGACAAGTCGCCGCACTCCAAAGCGCTGGAACCGCCACGCTCATTTCAGGAACACCTCGTTGAGTTGTTTGGTCGTCGCATCAAGGTCGCGCAGGAGCGCGGGCCAGTCAGGTTGCAGGCCGACCGCGCCGGGCGGTTCGGCGCTCTCCAGCGCGTTGACCTCGACAAGCCGCCGGGCGACTTCGGGCTTTTGCAGCCACTCGAAAAGCCGCTGCGCCGCTTCGGGATGCGGGGCGTTGCGGATGACGGCCACGGTGTTCGGAATGAGCAGCATCTCGCCCGAACCCCTCACCCGGCCTCCGGCCACCCTCTCCCCATCGGATGGGGAGAGGGAAGGGGTGAGGGGCAGCATCGCTACAGGCAGTCCATTGCGCTGGCCCGCGAACACGTCGTCGGAATCGGTCAACCCGATGGCCGCCTCGCCCCGGCCCACCAGTTTCACGACCACGGAGTTGCCGTCCACAACCTTGGCTTCGTTGGCGATCAAAGCGCGGCACCAGGCCAGCCAGCCCGTCTCGCCCCAGTGCTGGCGCAGAGCGTTCATGTGCGTGCCGGTGGTGCCGAATTGCGGAAAGGCCAGCGCGACCTGCCCGCGATAGATTGAGTTGGTGAGATCAAGCAGCGAAGCGGGGGCGGGCAGCCGGCCAGCCGTCACGAGATTCGTGTTCACCACGATGCGCCGCGAGCGGTGGCCGAACGCGGCCCAGCCGTTGGTTTCGCGGAAGACGTTCTGCGCGGCGAGTTGGCGGGTGCGGAGTTCCTCGTTGCCCCAGAAAATGTCGCAGCGCGGATGGTTTCGCTCCGCCAGCAACCGGTTCGCGAGGCCGACCGTTTTGACGGCCTCGCTGTCGTAAACCGCCTTCACCCGGATGCCGGTTTCCTGCTCGAACTGTTTGAGCAACGGCTCGGCGTATTCCTGATCCTGGGCGCAGTAGAGGATAGCCACCGGCCCGGACCTCATTTTGATCACCGGGAGCAGCAGCGCCGCCAGCAGGGCGATGACCGGAATGATGATCCACCACGAGAACTGCACGACCTCGTGTCTGGCAAACTCGCCCTTGGGCCAGTTCTTGTCGTTGTGTTCGCTCATGCGTGACGCGCTCCTTTCGTCGAAATGCCCGATTCAACCGAAGGTTCCGGCACCCTCTCCCCTTCGGAAGGGGAGAGGGCAGGGTGAGGGGCCACCCCGAACTCGAAATCAGGATGGAGCACGCGAGATGTCACCCTCCGCGCGGGCTTCACATTTCCCGGATGCGGCGCGCGCGCTTGCAACAGCAGCCACAAATTATCGCGGACAACTTGCGGTTCCTGCCGCAAATGCGAATTCCAAATGCGCTTCACCAACAAGCCGTGCTTCGCAAGGAACGCGTCGCGCTCCGCATCCTGCTTTTGCTTGGGAGGATGACCGTGACCGCCGCCATCAGTTTCCAAAACCAGTCGCGCCTCGGCGCAGTAGAAGTCGAGCGTGTAGTCACCAAAGGGGTGTTGGCGGCGGAACTTGTAGCCAGCGAAACGTTCGCCACGCAGCATTCGCCAGAGGGTTTTCTCGGCCCAGGTGGATTTGCTGCGGAGCAGACGGGCACGGGCGATGTCAGCTTTGGTCGGTGGTGGGACGCCCCTCACCCCGGCCCTCTCCCCTTCGGAAGGGGAGAGGGAGGCGGCTGCGCTGCTCGTGCGCGCTTGTGGCATTCGCACGTCGCGGGTTGTTGGGTGCTGGTCGCTCACGAGTGTATTGGAGCGCCGACGTCCCGTCGGCTTTGCGTGTTGGATTTACGATCCGCGCTCATTCGGATTCAGTGCTCATGTCTCTCGGTTCGTAAGTCCAAAGCCGCCGGAACG
>JBKBTZ010000137.1:0-8326 GCA_046290825.1 Limisphaerales bacterium | reverse complement strand
GCCGGGTGCTCGGCCCGCTGCAAGTCACGCGCGGCGGCCCCATCCTCATGGTCCAGGTCGAAAATGAATACGGCTTCTATGGCAAGGACGCGGAATACATGGGCGAACTGCGCCAGATGCTGCTCGACGTCGGCTTCGAGGTGCCGCTGTTCGCCTGCAATCCCAAACAGCATCTCAAGGACGGCTGGCGCGCGGACCTGTTTCCCGTCGTCAATTTCGGCAGCGACCCCGCGGGCGCGTTCCAGGCGTTGCGGGAAATTCTGCCGACCGGTCCGTTGATGTGCGGCGAGTTCTACCCCGGCTGGTTCGACACCTGGGGTGCGCCGCATCATCGCGGCAACACGGAACGTTACCTCGCTGACCTCGAATACATGCTGCGGAACCGCGCCTCGTTCAGCATCTACATGGCGCACGGCGGCACCACGTTTGGCCTGTGGGCGGGCGCGGACCGTCCGTTCAAGCCCGACACCTCGAGCTACGATTACGATGCGCCCATCAGCGAGGCGGGCTGGACGACGGAAAAGTTCTTCCAGACGCGCGAACTGTTTGCCCGCTACTTGAACCCGGGCGAAACCATCCCCGAACCGCCCGCGCGCAACCCGGTTATCACCATCCCGGAATTCAAACTGACCGAGTCCGCGCCGGTTTTCGCCAATCTGCCCGCGCCGGTGCGCGATGAGCGTCCCCAAGCGATGGAGCACTACGATCTCGGCTACGGCTGCATCCTGTATCGCACCGAACTGCCGCCCGGCCCGGCAGGTCGTATCGAGGCTCCGGCCATTCACGATTTTGGTTTCGTGTATTTGAACGGCGAGCGCCTTGCGATCACGGACCGGCGGCGGGCCAGTTACCGCTTTGACGTGCCGGCCCGGACGGAGCCAGCGCGGCTGGACCTCTGGGTGGTGCCGATGGGCCGGGTGAACTTTGGCCCCGAGGTGCATGACCGCAAAGGGCTGCGCGCCCCGGTCAAGCTCACGGCCCCGGGACGCGAACCGGTGGAACTCACGGGCTGGGAGGTGTTCCCCGTGGCGCTCGACGGCGAACCGGCGCGTGATCTGAAGTTGAAATTTGCCGCTCCGCAGCCGGACGCAGGACCGACGTTCTGGCGGGAAACGTTCACGCTGACGGAAACCGGCGATACCTTTCTCGACCTGCGCAACTGGGGCAAAGGCGTGGTCTGGGTGAACGGCCATTGCCTGGCGCGGTTCTGGAACATCGGCCCGTCGCAGACCGCCTACCTGCCCGGTCCGTGGCTGCGGAAGGGCACCAACGAGATCGTGATCCTCGACCACCTCGGCCCGGTTCAGCCCGTGGTGGCCGGCCTGGCCGAACCCATCTTGGACCAGCTCCGTCCCGAACTCGATTTCAACCGGGTCAAGCGCGGGCCGGTGCTGGAAGTGGCCGCGGCGGAGCCGGCGCATCGCGGCAGGTTTGCGCCCGGGGCGGCGTTGCAGGAGGTCTGCTTCGCCGCTCCCGTGAAGGGGCGTTACTTCATGATCGAATCCCTCAACGCGCACGATGCGAAACCCTACGCCGCCATCGCGGAGCTGGCGTTGCTGGGCGCGGATGGGCAGCCGCTGGGCGCGGAGAGCTGGACCATCGCCTCGGTCAGCAGCGAGGAACTCGAGCGCGAGGACGGCAGTGCGGGCAACGCGATTGACGGGCAGACGGCCAACTTTTGGCACACGCAATGGGGCGGCGCGTCACCGGACCATCCGCACCTGCTGATGATTGACCTGGGCAAAGTGGAGACCATCGGCGGCTTCCGTTACACGCCCCGGCAGGGCAACGGCGGTGGCCGCATCAAGGACTATCGCGTGTTCGTCGGCGACGAATTACGTCCGCGCCGGCCCGCTGCGGGTGTCAACGGCTCAACGTTTTGATAGGCCGGGTTCCTTTGCGATGTGACAACGGATTGGAAATCCACATGAAAAAAATCCCTCGCTTCCAACTGGTAAACTGGCTGACCGGTCTGTGTCTCATCACAACGTTGATGAGCGGTCCCGGCGCGGAGCCGACCCGGCCCAACATCCTGTGGATCACCAGCGAGGACAACGCCGCCCACTGGCTCGGCTGTTACGGCAACCGCGAGGCCCAGACGCCGCGTCTGGACGCGCTGGCGGCGCAGGGGGTGCGGTTCACCCGCGCCTATGCCAACGCGCCGGTGTGCGCGACCGCGCGTTCCACCATCATCAATGGCGCGCACGCCGTCACCCAGGGCACGCAGCACATGCGCAGCCGGCATCCGATTCCGGCGGAGTTCAAAGCCTACGTCACCTTCCTCCGCGAGCAGGGGTATTACTGTGTCAACAACGCCAAGACGGATTACAATTTCAAGGGTGATGACCGCGCTCTTTGGGATGAGTGTTCCAACCGGGCGCACTACCGGAATCGCCCCGAGGGGAAGCCATTCTTTGCCATCTTCAACCTCATGTCCACCCATGAGAGCCAGTTGTTCCCGGCGAACATCCGCCAAAAACGCGCCAATGGCATCATCCCCGCCCAGCCGCGGTTGAATCCGGGAACGCTGCAACTGCCGCCGCACGTCCCCGATCTGCCGGCGATGCGCGCCGACTTCGCGGTGTATCACGATTTGATGACCGCGATGGATCAGGAGGTGGGCCGCCTGCTGGATGAACTCAAGGCGGCCGGTCTCGCCGACGACACCATCGTGTTCTACTGCTCCGACCACGGCGGCGCGACCCCGCGGGGCAAGCGGTATCTGGAGGACACCGGCACGCGCGTTCCATTGCTGCTCCATGTGCCGGAAAAATGGCGTTCGCTCTCCCCGTTTGCGCCCGGCAGCGTCACCGACGAACTGGTCAGCTTTGTGGACCTCGGGCCGACGCTGCTTTCCGTGGTGGGGGTAAAACCGTCACCTCCCATGCAGGGCCGTCCGTTCCTCGGTCAACATCGCGAGGCGCCTTCCACCAATGCGGTTGTATTCCTGTATGCCGACCGATTCGATGAAACCTACGGCATGCGCCGCGGGCTGACCGATGGCCGGTGGAAATACATCCGGCGTTTCACCCCGCACCTGCCCGCCGCACCCTACAGCAATTATGCGTTGGGAATGGGTTCCTGGCGGGCCTGGCAACAGGCGGCGGAGGCCGGAAAGCTGACCGGGGACTACGCGCACATCTGGCAGCCGGGACAGGTGGTTGAGCAACTGTTCGACCTCGAACGCGACCCCTGGGAGACCAACAATCTCGCGGCCGATCCGGCGCAGGCCACCCGGCTGGCTGCGTGGCGCGAGCGCCTGCGCCAGACCATGTTCGAGACGCGCGACACCGGGCTGGTGCCGGAACCGATGTTTGCCGAGCTGCCCCGCGGCCAAACCGTTCACGAATTCGTGCGGGGCGCGGATTTTGATTACGCGGCCACGCTGGACCTCGCCTTTCTGGCTTCTGCCCGGGAGGCGCGCCATCTGCCCGTTTTGCGCGGGGCGTTGGAGGCGACGAACGCCGTGCAGCGTTATTGGGCGGCGCATGGCTGCGTGTTGCTGGGTGAGGCCGCCGGGCCGGCGGCGCCCCAGCTCCGGAACCTCCTCGCCGACCCGCATGTCGTCACGCGCATCACGGCGGCGCGCGCCTTGTTTGCCCTGGGGCAGCGGGAAGCCGCCGGCCCGGTGCTCGTGCAGGCCCTGGACACCCGGAACAATGATTATGCCGCCTTGCTCGCGGGCAGCGCGCTGGCCCAGCTCGACGCGTTGCACCTGATTTCCTCCGACTGGGTGGAGCGTGTGCGCAACAATCCGGAGGCGGACGAGTATTTGCAGCGACTGGCGGAACGGGCGCGCAGCCGGTCTGCGGATCACGCGCCGTGACGATTCACTTCTCGTCGGGCGGGCGCAGTTCCAGCCGGACGCAGTCGTAGAGCACGCCCTGGGACCAGGAGGTGGCACGGGAGAGGAGTTCGATCACGTTTGTGCCGGCGCGCAGCCGGGCCGCGTCAAAGGAAATGGGCCGTTCCACCCAATACGCCTGGGTTCCGTCCCGCTGCATGGCGCTGGTCGAGGGCAGGGGGCCGGTTTCGCCCACCGTCTCGCCGTTGACCCGGACGCTTACGTTGCAGCCCGCGTGCGTGCCGCAGAAAGCGAGCCGCAACGTGGCCGTGCCGGTTGGAGCGTTGGTCAACGCAAAGCGGATGCGCCAGGTGCTTGGCTGGACCGGGCTGCGCCAGGCGGGCGTGGCAGGCGCCGTGTCCTCGTCCGCTTCACTCACCACCGGCACCTTCAGCGATTCGATGCGGGGCGGCTGCACGTAATTCCAATCCCGCCGCCAGTCGCTCTGGCCGATGACGAAATCCACGTCCTTCGGAAAGTCGCGGGTGTATTCGAAATACCTGCCCCAATGCCAGTATCGGTCGCCGTTGCGGAACTCGCGCGCCGTGCGATTGGGGATGCCGATTTCCCAGAGCGTGCGGCCAAAGCGGGGCGGCTGCCAGACGAGATCGCCCAGGTCCAGCGTGGCGCCGGGCCGGGCGGTCACGTTGGTCAGCACGCTGTCGCCCAGCACGCCATCGGCGAAAATGTGGAGCGCATACTCGCCGGGCCGGACGTGCGGGATGATGAACCGTCCGGTTTCATCCGGTTGCGTCCAAAACTGATAGAACTTGGCGTCCCGCTGCCAGCTCACACGCGGGGGCGGGCCGACGGGCGCGAAGGCCGGCGTCCGGTTGGTGAAAGCGCCGCGGCCGCTGCCCCGCGGGCTGGGCGGGGTGTATTCGGGCGCGGCCACGCCCACCCAGACGTTGCTCATGCGGGCCGCCGGATCGAACCGGTCCCGCAACTGCACACGGCCGGTGAGCGTGGCGCGCTCCCCGGCCAGCGGATAATCGGGGCTGCTCACCCACGGGTAGGGCCAGCGGTCGTGCTCGATGCGGGCGCGGGCCAGCGCGTCCTGCCACAACGCGAAGTGCGGATCGGCCGCGTCCGGCGCGGCGTTGCAGTAGAGGAGAAACGGTCCGACAAATTTTGACCACCGCTCGTCCGGCCCCACCGCCAGCGAGCTGCCGCCGTAATGGCTGCCGAGCCACATGTTCAGCAGCGTGGGCGTGCCGCCGGGATTGACGTCCAGATGTCCGGTCAGTTCCAACTTGGTCGGGCCACCCGCCATGTATTCGAAGCTGGGATTGACGAACCACAGCCCGAGCCGCTCGCGTGTGCTGGACCAACCGTAGGCCGGGATGTCGAAGATCACCGCCGAGTAGCCGTATTTGTGTTCCACCTCGCCGGCGTATCGGCCGGTCGTCAGCCGCCGGGCCTCTTTGAGATTCACCGTTTCTCCGGCATCCCAATCCGCGGGTGTCGGCATCACGCGACGGCGGTCCCGATCAATCGTCAGGAAATCAAACACGCCGGGATGGAGCTTCATGGCGAACCGGGCCTCGCCCACCCCAAAACCCGGCGCGCCGGGGGAGTGCGCCCACCGCAGCGCGGTGTAAACGCCCGGCAGACCGCGCTCGACGGCGAACCGGATTTCCATCTCCAGGGCGGCGGTCGGGCGGTCAGGAGCGTTCTCGAACCGGATGGCCACTTCGGCCCGCTCTCCGGCATTGGTGCTGGGATCGTGCAGGACGGCGGTGGAGAGGTTGCGGGCCACCTCGACGCGGCCGACATGGGACCAGTAGCCGCCCAACGCGCCGCCGGGGCTGGATTGCGCCAGCAGTTCGCGGTCCCGGTAAAGGAGCGAAGTGAGCCGGCCGTTGGCTTTGTCCACCCGTGCCGTCACGAGGCCGTTGGCCAGCGTGAACGCGCGGTTGGTTTCGCGCAGCGTGACCGGTTCGGCGGCGCGTGTCGCGACAGTCGCCAGTCCCAGCAACAAGGCCGACCATAGGGGGGTTATCCCCCGCCGAGGGATGGGGGCGGACAACGGGACGAACGCGGACAGTTTCTTCATGTCGGAATTTCAGACGGTTGGCGGCGGCGTTTCTTCACCCCGCGCAGAGGCGAAGTGTTGTCGTCGGTTTCGGCAGGGTCCAGTTCGGCGTTTCGTGGCTGGCATACAAGAGCTGGCTTTGTGCCGCGCATTTCGCACCCTGAGCGGCATGAATGTTTGGGGTCGAAATCGGTGGCTGCCTCGCCCGGGTCGGATGGTCATTCTCTTCGCGGGAATCGTGGCCGGAGGCTACGCGCACTTTGCTCATGCCCAGCCTGCCCCTCCGGCGACCGAGTCGTCCGAACTTGTCTGGACCGATGCCCGGACACTGACCCTTGAAGGACGTGGCTGGACCAACACGAAATGCTCCTTCGACCGCCTCCCCGCCAGCGCCGAGGGGGTGGTCCGTCCGGAAGTGTGGAACCTGAGCCGCCATTCCGCCGGGCTGGCGGTGCGCTTCGTCACGGATGCGACGGCGATTTCCGCCCGCTGGCGGCTGACTTCGCCCAACCTGGCCTTGCCCAACATGGCCGCCATCGGCGTCAGCGGCCTCGACCTCTACGTTCGCGACGGCAAAAGCGGCTGGCGTTGGGCGGGCTTTGGCGCGCCCCGCGCCGTGACCAACACCGCCATGCTCGTCAGCGGCCTGCCGCCCGGGCAACGGGAGTTCCTGCTTTACTTGCCGCTCTACAACGGCGTCATGAGCCTGGAACTCGGGGTGGCCTCGAACGCCGCGCTCCGCCCGGCGGGGCCGTGGGGGCCGGGCAGGCGCAAGCCCATCGTCTTCTACGGCACCTCCATCACGCAGGGCGCGAGCGCGTCCCGGCCCGGCATGTGCCACGTCGCGATGCTGGGCCGGCGCTTCAACCGCCCCACCATCAACCTCGGCTTCTCCGGCCAGGGCCGCATGGAACCGGAACTCGCGACCCTGCTCACCGAACTCGCCCCCGCCGTCTTCGTGCTCGACTGCCTTCCCAACATGAATGCTGCCGGTGTCCGGGAGCGCGTGGTGCCGTTTGTGAAAACGCTCCGCGCCGCGCACCCCGTCACGCCCATCGTGCTGGTCGAGGACCGGGTGAACGCCAACACCGTCCTGCTGCCCCAACGCGCTGCGCATCACCGCGCCAATCACGAGGCGTTGCGGGCCGCCTACCAGCAGCTTCGCCGGGAGGGGGTCCGCCATTTGCATTATGTCAAAGGCGACGGCCTCCTGGGCCGCGACGGGGAGGGCACGGTGGATGGTTCCCACCCCAACGAACTCGGCTTCACCCGCCAGGCGGAGGCGCTGGCGCGGGCCTTGCGCCCGTTGCTTTCGCATGGAAACCCGCGTCGCCGCCGCCCTGATTGATAACTGCTCTTCCAACCGACCTGCTTTCGTGATGAAAAATGTTTCCCCGATGTTCGCGGCCCGAGCGACCGCATTCGCGTGGCTCGCGCTGAGCCTGCTTGCTGGCTGCCAGACCACTCCACTCAACTCGCTGGCCACGCACGATTCCTCCCGCTGGGAAACGGACATTGCCGCCCTCGAGGCCCGCGCTGCCACCAACCCACCGCCGCCCGGCTGCGTCATTTTCATCGGCAGCTCGAGCATCCGGTTGTGGCGCACGCTCGCGCAGGATTTTCCCGGCCAGCCCGTCGTCAATCACGGCTTCGGCGGCTCGCAACTGGCTGACGCCGTCCACTACGCCGACCGCCTCATCATTCCGTTCCGCCCCCGACAGGTGGTGATTTACGCCGGCGGCAACGACCTCAACGCGCAGAAGCCGCCGGAGATTGTCTATGGTGACTTCGTGGCGCTCGCCCGGAAAATCCGCGCCGCCCTGCCGGACACGCGGATTTCCTTCATCGCCAGCGCGCCCAACCCGGCCCGCTGGGTGCAGGTTGAAAACGTGAAGCGATTGAACGAACTGGTGGCTGCCTATTGCCGAAAGCACGGCATGGACTTCATAGACGTTTTTCCGTTGATGCTCGGCCCGGACGGCCAGCCCAAGCCGGACATTTTCGTGGCCGACCGTCTGCACATGAATGCGCGCGGCTACGCCATCTGGCGTGACGCCGTCGCGCCGTATTTGCGGTGAGGGCGGCAATTCTCGCTGGTTTCCCATCCGGCGCCGTTCAATCATCACGGCCATGAAACGGCACGCTTTTCGGATGCAGCTCAAGCCGGGCATGGCGGCGGAGTATGAACGGCGGCATGCGGAAATCTGGCCGGAACTGGCCGCCGCCCTGCAAGCGGCCGGCATCCGCGATTATTCCATCTTCCTGGACGAGGCCACGAACACGCTGTTCGCCATCCAGCACCGGACGGCGGACCATACGGTGGATGGGCTGCGGGAGCACCCGGTGATGCGGCGGTGGTGGGATTTCATGGCCCCGCTCATGGAGGTGCATGCCGACCATGCGCCGGTGGAGTGGCCCCTGCGGGAGGTATTCCATCTGGATTGAGC
>JBKBTZ010000136.1:0-8399 GCA_046290825.1 Limisphaerales bacterium | reverse complement strand
CCGCCATCCTCACCGCGCCTTGCGCCTCATCCTCAACTCCCGCCCAGTTCTATGAGCCTGCCAGCCAAACGCCCTGACCCGAGCGAGTTCCTCGTCTTTGTCGCGCACGCCAGCGCTTCGTGCCCGCCCGCTTGCGTTGGGCACGGCAGCGGCATAGATTCCAGTAATGTCCCTGCTGGAAATAAAAGAATCCGTGGCGCAACTGGCAGACACCGAGAAAGGCGAACTCGCCGCCTGGCTGCTCGACTCCCTCCCGCCTCACGGAGCTGGAGATGCCTCCGCCGATTCCCTCGCCGAAGCGTCGCGCCGCCGGGAGGAGTTGGATTCCGGACTTGTCCAGCCCCTGCCTGCCGACGAATTCTGGGCCGCCATCGAACGCGAACGCGCGTCATGGAAGTAAGCTACCACCCGCTGGTGAAGCGGGATGTCGCCGAAGCCTTGCGATTCTACCACGACGTATCACCCCGCCTTGCTGGTGAATTCCAAGACGAGGTGCGGATGACGATTGATCGCGCGGCGGAAAATCCGCTCCGTTTCCACCTCGCGGGCCGGGATTTCCGGCGGGCCAATCTGCGGCGGTTTCCCTATCACATCCTCTACGACGTTCGGCCCGATTCAATCCGTGTGATGATTGTCCGCCACAACAAGCGGCATCCCGACTACGGCATGGACCGAAAATAATCAGCGCTGCAGCCTTGCCAACGGTTGTTCCCGGAACACGCATCACGCATCACGATGACGGCAGAAAAGTAAAAACGGCAGCCCCTCGCGGGACCGCCGTTTCGTATTTGGAGATTTGCCTTACAGCCCCTTCGCGAGCATGAACTTCAGAAGTTCGCCCACGCGGCATATGTGGCTACCCTCGTTGTCATACCAGCTTACGAGCTTGAAGACGCGCTGGTTCAACTCGATGCCGGAGCCGGCGTCGAAGATGGACGAATTCGTGCAGTGGATGAAGTCGCTGCCTTCCAACCAAGGTGTTCAGGCCGGGATGCGCGAGCGTGCCTTGCGGGGCGGGGTGGGGGCTGGGCGAATTTTGTGCCGACCAGCCGCGCGCTCCGCGCGCTTGCTTAGTGCCGCGATCCGCTTCAGGTCGTAACCACATTCAGCGCCGATTTGGTCGCGGACCCGCCAGACGTTTTTCAAAAGGTCGTTTTTCATGTTGTGACTATAGCATCAATTCCAAGGGCGTGCAGATCACCGGCGGGGGATAACCAGCGCCGGCGCAGATGGCCCGCACTTCGTCCACAATGACGGCGTTCGCAATGTGGCGACAATTCCACGTCAGCAAGAAATCCATCTGGTGAACCGCGGCCACGGCGATGTGCGCTGCATCCACGGCGGCCTTCGCGGGGAGCAGTTTGGACGCAAGTATCTTCCGCGCCAGTTCTTGTGCGCTCTCCGGAAACTCCAGAACTCCGCACGCCGCCAATGTTTCTTCTCTCGCCTGCACGGCGGACTTGTCGCCGCGTCGGCATTCCGCCAGCACCAGACCCGAGATGAACAACTGGTATCGGTGGCGACGCTCACTCCACCAATCGCGTGTGGCTTGCTGCTGGCCGGCGATGAGCACGTCGCGGCTCGGCCAAGCGGTCAGCAGGCTTGGAATGGTCGTCTCCAGATAGACCTTTGGCTTCATCGCGAAACTTCTATGGCTGCTTTGCGTGACCGTGACCAGTTAATTCCAAGCGAAAAAATCACGGCGGCCCGTTGCCGGACCGCCGTTTCGTATTTGGAGATTTGCCTTACAGCCCCTTCGCGAGCATGAACTTCACGAGGTCGGCCACGCGGCAACTGTAGCCCCACTCGTTGTCATACCAGCTCACCAGCTTGAAGAAGCGCTTGTTCAGCTCGATGCCCGAGCCGGCGTCGAAGATGGACGAATGGGTGGAGTGAATGAAGTCGGTGCTCACAACCTCCTCGTCGGTCCAGTCGAGGATGCCCTTGAGATAGGTCTCGCTGGCCTTCTTCATCGCGGCGCTGATCTCGGCGTAGCTGGTGTCCTTCGCGGTCTTTACCGTGAGGTCCACGCAGGAAACCGTCGGCGTCGGCACGCGGAACGCCATGCCCGTGAGCTTGCCCTTCACTTCGGGACACACCAGCCCCACGGCCTTCGCGGCACCGGTCGTGGACGGGATGATGTTGATGGCGGCGGTGCGTCCACCCTTCCAGTCCTTCTTGGAGGGACCGTCCACCGTCTTCTGCGTGGCGGTGTAGGCATGCACGGTGGTCATCAAACCTTCCTCGATGCCGAATCCCTCCTTGAGCAGCACATGCACAAGCGGCGCTAGGCAGTTCGTGGTGCAGGAGGCGTTCGAGATGATGTTGTGCTTGGCGGGGTCATACTTTTCGTGGTTGACGCCCATGACGACGGTGATGTCCTCGTTCTTGCCCGGCGCGGAGATGATGACCTTCTTGGCCCCGGCGGTGATGTGGCCATAGCAGCTCTTGGGGTTGTCCTTGGCGGCGTCGGTGAAGAGGCCGGTGGACTCGATCACGACTTCGACGCCGAGCGCCTTCCACGGCAGTTCGGCCGGGGTCTTGGCGCTGACCACCTTGATGTCCTTGCCGTTCACGACCAGCACATCGTCCTCGGCCTTGTCGGGCGCGGACTTCTTCGAGCCGACGGTGCCGGTGAAGCGGCCCTGCGTGGAATCGTATTTGAGCAGGTAGGCGAGGTTGTCGGCGGGCACGATGTCCCCGACGGCGACAACTTCGATGTCCTTGCCGACGAGACCCTGTTCGACCATGGCGCGGAAGACGAGGCGCCCGATGCGGCCGAACCCATTGATGGCTACTTTGACTGGCATAGTTTCAGTGTTCGATTGCGGTTTTGGTTCAAGACCGGCCAATGCGGATTGCGCCGGGTCCGGTCAGCCGGGGAAGATAGGCAAAGGACGGGGAAATGCCGAACACTTTTTGAGCTTTTCTTCTCCGATTTTGGCAAATCCAAAGGCGTGTCAAGCCGGGACAAAGCCGCGCAAAAGATTGTTCCGCAATGGCCTGCACAAAAAAGCCAGGATGCCCCCCTACTCCCCCGGCACCACCGGTCCCGCCCCGCTCAATTGCCGCGTCAAAGCCACAAACTGCTCCCGTGTCACCGCCTCGGCCCGAATCTCCGGGGACAGTCCCAAGGCGTTCATGGCCTCCGCCAGTTCAGCTTCGGGCCAGTCCTCGCGCAGCAGCTTGGCCATCCGCTTGCGCCGCTGGCTGAAGGCGCGCTTCACCAGGCGGACAAAATTTGTCGTCTGCCCGGGCGCCAACGGCGGGTCGGCTCGGCGCACGAGCGTGAGGCAGGCGGAATCCACGTTCGGCGGGGGAAAGAAACAGCCGGCCGAGATGCGGAACATGCCGCGCGCCTCGTAATTCAACCCGACCAGCAGCGTCAGCAAGCCGTAGTCTTCCTCGCCCGCCTGGGCGCGCAGCCGCCGGGCGACCTCCAACTGCAACGTGACGACCATCCGGTCCGGCCCGCGCTCCGCCAGGGCCAGTTCAACCAGCAGGGGCGAGGCGACCGAGTAGGGCAGATTGGCCACCAGTTTCCAGCCGCGCCAGTCGCGGGGATTTGCTTCCAGCCAGCGCAGGGCGTCGGCGTGGATCAGTTGCAGTGCCGGGCTTTGTTCGGCGGGCCAACGCTGGCGCAACGCGTCCACCAGCCGCCGGTCCATTTCGATGGCCAGCACCTCGCCGGCCTGCGCCAGCAGCACTTCCGTCAACGGCCCCAGCCCCGGCCCGATCTCCAACACCTTGTCCGCCTTCGTCAACTCCGCCGCCGCCGCGATCTTCGCGATGACCTTCTCCTCATGCAGAAAATTTTGACCGAGGGATTTCGTGAGTTGAATCCCGCCCTCCGACAACCACCGGCGCATCTCGTGCAGTTTCATCGGGACGAAGAGGAAACCACGAATGAACACGAATGAACACGGATCAGCCCGGTGCGACCGCCGCCGCTTTGGAGTGCGCGGACTTGTCTGCGCTTTCCAACCCACGCCCAATCGTCCTGCCCATTTACGAAACCACCGCGCCTGGCTGACGCCGGGCCACCGGCAGAAAGCGGACGATTCTTGGGCAGGCGAAGTTCGCTGGAAAAGCGGTGCCAAGTCACCGCACTCCCAAAGCATTGGTTGGCGTCCCGGTTCATGGATGTCCCCCGGCGGTGAGAACTTTTCCCAGTTGCGTCACCGCCTCTGCCAGTTGCGCCTCCGTGATGATCAGCGGCGGCGTGAAGCTGATGACGTTGCCATGTTCGCCTTCGGGCAGGAAAATGTATCCGCGCTGGAGCAGTTTTTTGATCGCCGCAAGGGCCTCGGCGGTCGCTGGAGATTCGTCGGAACGGCGAAGCTCGAGGCCCGCCATCAACCCGACCCCGCGCGCCTGTGCCGTCAGGCCGGGGACGCGCAACCGCCGCAATTCATCGAGTAAATACGTGCCCCGCTCGGCGCTGCTTGTGAGCAGGTCAAGCCGCTGGATTTCGCCGATTTGCGCCAGGGCCATCGCGCAGCCAACGGGATGCCCGAGGAAGGTGCTCGTGTGGATCGCCTCCCCGTTTGACACGGGCCACGCGGCGTCCATCACGTCTGCCCGTCCCACGCACGCTGACAAGGGAAAGCCGCCGGTCAGCGCCTTGCCCAGGCAGATGAGGTCCGGCATGACGCCGCCGTGATCGCAGGCGAACCATTTCCCGGTGCGCCCGAACCCGGTGTAAATCTCGTCCAGCACCAGTAACGCCTTGTGCTCCTCGCACAGCCGGCGCAGCAGCGGCAGAAACTCCGGCGGTGGCACGTGGATGCCGCCCCGCGCCTGCACCGGCTCGACGAGAATCGCACCCACCCAGCCGCGCGCGAAGCAACGGCGGATCTGCAGCTCCACCACCGGCAGGTCCGCGGGCTTCAACGGGAAATCCACCCATTCGGCGAACTGCCGCAGTTGCCGGTCGAACGGACCGCGGAAATGCTCCCGCTGCGTCGCGTTCAACGTGCCGTAACCCAGCCCATGATACGCGCCCTTGAACGCAATAACCCCGTGCCGTCCGGTGGCCAGCAGCGCGGTCTTGAGCGCGGCCTCGACGGCTTCGAAACCGGAATTGCAGAAAATCGTTTTAGCGTGCTGCGTGATGCGGGATCCGTGCGACCAGCGCTCGAAGGTGAGTTCGCTCAGCTTGCGCGCCAGTTCCGCCTTGAGCGCGTGCGGATGCACGTCGCCCATCGCATGCAACAGTTTCGCCATCTGCGCCTGGCCGGCAGCCACCACGGCGGGATTCGCGTGCCCGGCGGCGGCCACGCCAAACGCGGCGGTCAGGTCGAGATACTTTTTCCCTTCCGCGTCCCAGACATGCACGCCTGCTGCGCGTTCCCAGACGATGGGCCAGGTGCCGTCCGGGTCGAGATAGGTGACGTTCCGCGATTCGTATCGGCGGAGCAGGGCGAGCGTTTCGCGGGTGGTCATGGCGCGGCGGCGCTCACAGCGGCGGCGCTTCCCGATGCCAGCCGGTCGCCTGTTCGTAGGCGTGCGCCGCCTGCAACAGCGTGGCCTCGCCGAACGGCTTGCCCAGCAGTTGCAGGCCGATCGGGAGTTTCGGGGCTGAAGTTGCCGGTTGGGGAGCCGTGAAGCCGCACGGCACGCTCAGGCCGCAGATGCCGGCCAGATTGCAGGAGATGGTGAAAATGTCCTGCAGATACATCTGCAACGGGTCGGCGGATTTCTCGCCCGCCCGGAACGCCGCCGTCGGCGTCGTCGGCGTGAGGAGCGCGTCCACCCGCTCGAAGGCGTTCAGGAAATCTTGGCGGATGAGCGTGCGGACCTTCTGGGCGCGCAGGTAATAGGCGTCGTAGTAGCCGCTGCTCAGGACGTAGGTGCCGAGAATGATGCGGCGCTTGACCTCGGCGCCAAAGCCTGCCCCGCGCGTGTTCTCATACAACTCGATCGGGTCGTCGCCCGGCACGCGCACGCCGTAACGGATGCCGTCAAACCGCGCCAGGTTCGCCGACGCCTCGGCGGTGGCGATGATGTAGTAGGTGGCCACCGCGTATTCGGTGTGCGGCAACGAAACCTCCACCACCTCCGCGCCCAATTTGGTGAACTGCGCCACCGCCGCCTCGACCGCCGCCTTCACCTCCGCATCCAACCCGCCCACGAGATATTCGCGCGGCAGGCCGAGCTTAAGCCCGCGCACGTCGCCCGTCAGCGCGGCGGCGTAATCCGGCACCGGCTCGGGCACGCTCGTCGAATCGCGGCCATCGTGTCCGGCGATCGCGCGCAACACCAACGCCGTGTCCCGCACGTTGCGCGCAAAGCAGCCGATCTGGTCCAGCGACGACGCATACGCCACCAGTCCAAACCGCGACACCCGCCCGTAGGTGGGTTTGAGGCCCACGCAGCCGCAGAACGCCGCCGGTTGGCGGATCGAGCCGCCCGTGTCCGACCCCAAGGCCGCCGGGGCCATCCGCGCCGTGACGGCGACGGCGGAGCCCCCGGAAGAACCGCCCGGCACGCGCGCCGGATCCCACGGATTGGCCGACCGGCCAAAGGCGGAGTTCTCCGTCGAACTGCCCATCGCAAACTCATCCGTGTTGCACCGCCCCAGCAGCACCGCGCCCGCCGCGCGGAGTTTTTCCGTGACCGTGGCATCGTAGGGCGCGACGAAATTTTCGAGGATTTTGGACGCGCACGTCAGCGGCTGGCCCTTAACGGCGATGACGTCCTTGATGGCAATCGGCACGCCCAGCAACGGCCTTTCCGCGTGCGTCACCCCGGTGGCGATCGCCTGGTCGGCGGCGGCGGCCTGGGCGAGGGCATCCTGCGCGTCGCAACTCAGAAAGGCGCGGAGCTGGCGGTCGTGCCGTTCGATCTGGTCCAGGCAGGCGCGCACCACCTCGCGGGAACTCACCTCGCGGCGCGCGAGCTTCGCGGTCAGGTCGGCGATGGAAAGCTGGTTCAGCATGGGCGGAAATGGTTAACCATGAATGCGAAGGAGTCGCCAGGAACACGAAACCCCTCACCCGCCCTTCGGGCACCCTCTCCCCATCGGATGGGGAGAGGGCCGGGGTGAGGGGCTGCCGTGTGAATTCGTTTCCATCCGAGATTCAACATCACTCGACAATCTTGGGCACGGCGAAGAGGCCGTTGAGGCGGGCGGGCGCGTTGCGCAGCGCCTCCTCGTGCGGCAGCGACGGACGCGGTTCGTCGGGCCGGGTGACGTTCACCAGCGGGAACGGATGCGCCGTCGGCTCGACGCCGCTGACATCCACCCGCTTGAGCTGCTCGATGTAGCCGAGGATGTCGCCCAGTTGCGCGCCCAGTTGGCGCTCCTCCTCGGGCGCGAGTTTCAACCGCGCAAGATGCGCGACGTAATGGACATCAAAACCGCCGTTTGCCATGCCCGCAGACTAGGGCGCAGCCGGGTCCGTTCAAGGTTCAAAGTGGGGCGGATAAGGCGTGACGCGTGAAAGCATCGGCAACTCAATACGCTGTCTGCTGCTTTTTGTGTTACGCAAATGCGCCTCACCATCTCGTTGCATCCCCGGACTTGCCGCCCAGCCGGGGCGGGCGCATCGTGGGGCCGCCATGAAGCTCCCCTGCTGCCTCCTCGCACTCGCCGCCGTTCTGATTCTGCCCGCTGCCGCGCCCGCGGCGGAGGCGGTCACGGTGTTTGAAAACGTCCGCATCTTTGACGGCCAAACCGCCCGCCTGTCCGATCCGCGCCATGTGCTGGTGCGGGGAAACCGGATTGAACGCATCTCCGCCTCGCCCATCCCAACGGATCGCCGCGCGGACACGGTGCTGGTGGCGGGCGAGGGGCGCACGCTGATGCCGGGGCTGATTGACGCGCATACGCACATCATGTTCGCCACGTTGTCGCAGGCGGCGTTGCTGACGTCGGACCTGGGGTTTGTGACGGTGGCGGCGGCGCGCGCGGCGGAGGAGGCGTTGTTGCACGGGTTCACGAGCTTCCGGGATATGGGCGGGCCGGTGTTCGGACTGAAGCGCGGAATTGATCTGGGGCTGGCGCGCGGGCCGCGCATCTGGCCGAGCGGGGCGCACATTTCGCAGACGGGCGGGCACGGGGATTTCCGGCTGCCGACGGATTTCCCGGCGGGTTGTTGTTCGTTCAGCTACGGGGAGCGGATCGGGGCGACGGCGATCGCCGACGGCGCGGACCAGGTGTTGCAACGGACGCGCGAACAACTCGCGCTGGGTGCCAGCCAGATCAAGCTCATGGCGGGTGGCGGGGCGGCGTCGCATTACGACCCGCTGGATGTGACGCAATACACGGTGCCCGAGCTGCGCGCGGGGGTGGAGGCGGCGGCGAACTGGGGCACATACGTCACGGTCCATGCCTACACGCCGCGGGCCATCCGGCAGGCGGTGGAGGCGGGAGTGAAATGCGTCGAGCACGGGCA
>JBKBTZ010000135.1:0-8436 GCA_046290825.1 Limisphaerales bacterium | reverse complement strand
GGGCGCGGGGGCAGGGTTTGGTTCCTTCACCATCGGGGCGGGGGCTGGCGTGAACTTGGGCGCGGCAGGCCGGGCGGCAAAATGTTTGGGCGGCGTGCTGCGCTCAACGATGGGTCGCGGCGGGCGTGCCGCAAACTCCGCCTCGGGTCGCGGGCGGGCCTCGTGACGATCCGGCAGGCGGCGTTCCTGCGGGCCACTGCGTTCGGCGAAGGCGGGCCGTCCGGGCCGGAATGGAGGCTCGGAGTGTTCCGCGCGTTCCTGCCGCCCGGGCTTGGCGGAACCCGCCTCGCCCGCCTGCAACAGATGGAAGAGGGCGGAGGCAATGTCCGTCGAGGTGTGCCCCTCCTCGAGCAGCCGTTCGATCAGGGAATCCTGTCGCTTGAACTCGCCGCTTTGCAACAGCACGCGCACCTTGTCGAGGAACACGTTCTCGCGCGCCTCCTCGACCTCGGCCAGGGTGGGCACGCGCCCGCGCTGGATGCGCTGCCGGGTGAACCGCTCGATGTCGCGGATTTGGAAGATTTCGCGCCCCGCCACGAACGAGATCGCAACGCCGCTGCGGCCCGCCCGCCCCGTGCGACCGATGCGATGGACGTAATCCTCCGGGTCGTAGGGCAGGTCGTAGTTGAACACCACTTCCACATCATCCACGTCAATGCCGCGGGCGGCGACATCGGTGGCGATGAGGAACTCGAGACCGCTCTTGCGGAACTTGTTCATCACGCGGTCGCGCTGGGCCTGGTTCATGTCGCCGTGCAGCCGGTCGGCAGAGTAACCGGCGGCCTCGAGGTGGTCGGCCAGCTCGTCCACCATGCGCTTGGTGTTGCAGAAGATGATGCCAAGCTTGAAGTCGTGGATGTCCACGAGGCGCGTCAGCAGCTCGACCTTGAAGCGGCGGTCCACCTCGTAATAGGCCTGCTCGATGCTGGCAACGGTCAGCGCCTTTTGTTCGATGCGCACATTGACCGGTTGCCGGGAGAATTTTTCGATCAGCTCGCGGATGGGCTTCGGCATCGTGGCCGAGAAGAACACCGTCTGCCGCTCGGCGGGCACGGACTGGAGAATGGTTTCGATGTCCTCGCGGAAGCCCATGTTCAGCATCACGTCCGCCTCGTCGAGGACCGCGATTTTCACCGTGTCCAGCCGCAACGTGCCCCGGCGCAGGTGATCCATGACGCGGCCCGGCGTGCCGATGATGATCTGCGCGCCCTGCTTCAGGCCCCAGAACTGGCGCTCGTAGGATTGCCCGCCGTAGATGGGGAGCGCGTGGATGCCGCGCTTGAACAACGCCAGCTTGTGAACCTCCTCGGAAACCTGCACGGCCAGCTCGCGTGTCGGGCACAAGATCAGCACCTGCGGCACGCGCTGGCGCGGGTCGGTCTTTTCGATGGCGGGAATGGCAAACGCGGCGGTCTTACCGGAGCCGGTCTGCGACTGGCCGACGATGTCCTTGCCCGCCATCAGCAGCGGAATGGCCTCCGCCTGGATGGGCGAGGCCTGCTCAAAGCCGAGCTTGTCCACGGCCTTGAGCAGTTCCGGGGAGAGACCGAGTTCGGAGAAAAGTTTGGGGGTCATAAACGGGGGTGCGGGCGGCCGGCCCGTCGGGGCTTTGGTTTGGGGAATCGTGATTCGGAGGCGGGCCATCCAGGGCGGTTTCGGGGGGCAACCGTCCCGTCAGCGCCGCCGTCGCTTCGCCGGGCCAAAGTAGTAACCGCCATGCACGCGCACGGCCTGGATCTTGGGCGGACGCACGTTCGCATCCCCGCGTTTCTCCGCCTCGAACAACGCGGTGTAGGTGTAAGGGAAGCCCTCCAGCTTCTCGCGCGGGATTTTCTGGCCGATGAACCGCTCGATGTCGAACACGTGCTGCGCGTCCTCCGCCACCATCAGTGTGAAGGCGTCGCCCGTGTTCTCGGCGCGGCCCGTGCGGCCGATGCGGTGGATGTAATCCTCGGGATGCTGCGGCACGTCGTAGTTGATGACGTGGCTGACGTTTGTAATGTCCAGCCCGCGCGCGGCAATGTCGGTGGCCACCAACACTTCGTAACGGCCCTGGCGGAAGCCCTCGAGCGCGTGTTCCCGTTCCTTCTGCGTCCGGTTCGAGTGGAGGACGGCAACGGCATGTTGGTTGCGCTTGAGCAGCGCGGCGACGCGGTCCGCGCCATGCTTGGTGCGGCAGAAGACAATGACGGAGTCATAGTTCACCCGGTCCAGCAGCGCGAGGAGCAGGTCGGTCTTTTGCGCCTCGGCCACGGGATAGATGACGTGCTTGACGGTTTCCGCCGGCGAACGGCGCGCGCCAATCTCGATCAGCTCGGGATTGGTCATGGTCCACTTGATGAGGCTGTCAATCTGCGGCGGAATGGTGGCGGAGAAGAGCGAGGTCTGGCGTTGCTTGGGGCAGCGGTCAATGATGCGGCGCACATCGGGCAGGAACCCCATGTCGAGCATCCGGTCGGCCTCGTCGAGCACCAGGAACTTGATCCCGTCCAGCTTCGCCAGGCCGCGGCTCATGTGGTCCAGCAGCCGGCCCGGCGTGGCGACGAGGATGTCCACGCCGCGTTTGAGCGCCTCGGTCTGCGCGCCGTAACCCACGCCCCCATACAGCACGGCGACCGTGAGGTCGGTGAAACGCGCAAAATCGCGGATGGCGGTCTCCACCTGGGCGGCGAGTTCCCGGGTGGGTTCGAGGATGAGCACGCGCGGCTTGGGGTCGTGCGCGCCGAGTTGGGCGAGGATGGGCAGCGCGAAAGCCGCCGTCTTGCCCGTGCCGGTTTGCGCGCTCCCGATGACGTCACGCCCCTGCAAAATCAGCGGAATGGCCCGCAACTGAATGGGCGTCGGGTCCGTGTAA
Organism: Limisphaerales bacterium; assembly: GCA_046290825.1. GTDB lineage: Bacteria > Verrucomicrobiota > Verrucomicrobiia > Limisphaerales > DSYF01 > JBKBTZ01. The sequence continues at coordinate 5,582 of JBKBTZ010000135.1, read as the reverse complement.
CCCATCGCACTGACGCCCCGCAAAATCGGCTCCGAAAGGCCGAGACTCTTGAATGACATGGCCGGACTATGCGCGAAGCAAGCGGGCGAGGGAAGGGCATTTGCGGGTTGGCTCACTCCGGGAACGGGCCTTGCCACGCCGCCCGCCCGCCGATACAACGGCAGCGCGCCCCGCGCCCGCGCCTCAGCCTCATGAAACGCATCAAACGCATCGGCATCCTTACCTCGGGCGGCGACGCCCCCGGCCTCAACGCCGCCATCCGTGCCGTCGGCAAGGCTCTCATTGGCCGTTACGGCATCGAGGTCATCGGCATCCGTGACGGTTTTCTCGGCCTGATCGAAAACCACACCCTGCCGCTGGACAAGCAAACGCTGGCGGGCATCCTCACCGTGGGCGGCACCATCCTGGGCACCAGTCGTATCAAGCCCCACCGCATGATTGTGGACGGACGGCAGCGGGACCTGCGCGACGCCATCGTGGCGAACTACAAGAAGCTCAAGCTCGACGGCTTGGTTTGTATTGGCGGCGGCGGCACGCACAAGAACGCGCTGCGCCTCATGGAGAAGGGGCTGAACATCATCACCCTGCCCAAGACAATTGACAACGACGTGGCACTCACGGACACGAGCTTTGGCTTCGACACCGCGCTGGGCATCGCCACCGAGGCCATTGACCGCCTGCACAGCACGGCACACAGCCATCATCGCATCATCGTGGCGGAAATCATGGGCCACCGCGCCGGCTGGCTGGCGCTCGGCGCGGGCATCGCGGGCGGAGCGGATGTGATTCTGATTCCTGAGATTCCCTACGACGTGCAAAAGATCGCCCGCGCCATCCGCCGCCGCAGCGAACGCGGGACGAATTTCAGCATTGTGGCGGTGGCTGAGGGGGCGCTGTCACGGGAGAACGCCGCGCTGTTCAAAGCCGCCAAGAAGCGGAAGGACGCCGCCCGGACGAAGGCCGCGAAACTGAAGGCCAAGCAGGAACTCGCCGAGCTGGACCGCGCACACACCGGCAACACGCTCCGGCTGGCGCACCAACTCGAAGAACTCACCGGTCTTGAATCCCGTCTTTCCATCCTCGGCTACGTGCAACGCGGCGGCGCGCCCTCGTCCGCCGACCGCCTGCTCGCCACCAAGCTCGGCTCCGCCTGCGCTGATCTCATCCACCAGGGTGTCTTCGGCGTGATGGTCGCCTCGCGTGGCGACGGTGCCCTCCCGGTGCCCATTCGTGAGGTGGCCGGCAACCGCAAGGAGGTCCCCACCGACCACGCCTGGGTGCTGGCCGCCCGCGCGGTGGGCACCTGTCTGGGCGATTGAGCGGTCAACCCGGTTGGTGGCGCGGCGTCGCGCCCCGAACGAATTGTCCCCCGGCAATCCTGGTCTGCACCGGGTTCCCGCCCTGCCCCTTCACCCGCCGATCCGACCGCATTCGCCCCGCTCCAGCCAGCCGCGGCCCCGGCTGGATTTCACCAGCACATAATTCCCGCGCTCCCGTTCGATCCGCACCGGGTCGCCGGCCGTCAGCAACGTGACCGGCTGGCCGTCGGTGGTGGGAGTCAGGCGCAACGGCGTGTTGCGTTCGAGGACAATCGCCGTCCGGGCGCGGGCCTGCACGCCGAACAGCGCGGGCACCGACATCAGAAACACCGCGAGAGCCGCCGCCGCCACGGCCTGGTGCCAGCCGCGCCGGGGTCGGCGCAGCCAGCCGGGCACGGTCATCATGCCCACCGCCAGCCACAGGCTCGCGCCCGCCAGCCACGCCCAGACATTCACCGGCAGCCACGTCGAGGCGACCTCATGCCAGGCCTGCGCGGGGGCCTCGAGTTGCAATTCGGCCCGCGCATAGGCGAGGTTTTCGCGGGCCAGCGGGTGACCGGGGTGCAACCACAGCGCCCGTTCCCAAGCCTGCACGGCGTGACCGCGCCGCCCGCGTTCCCACTCGGCCAGCCCCAGGTTCACGAACGCGCCCGCGCTGGGCCGTTGTTCGGCGGCGGCACGAAACTGTTCCGCCGCCTGCGCGAATTCGCCGTCGCGATAGGCATTGATGCCGTCGGTGAACGGGTCCGCCGCGCAAGCGCCACCGCAGAGCTGCAACAAGACCAGGCTGAGGGCGGGGCCAATTCCGAAGCCCGAAAGCCGGAAGCGGAAAACCCACCCGGAGCGAGCCGTGTTCCGGCGCTCGCCCGCCTTTCGGGCTTCGGACCTGCGGATTTCGGATTTCCTGGCGGCGTTCATTTGTTCCGGATTCTTTCCTTCACATTCCCTCGCGCAATCGCGTTTCCAGCCTCGTCATCACGCGCTCGAGTGGCTCGCGCAGGGCGAGCAGTTCTCCGTTTGTCCGCGCTTCTTGCGCGAACCGCGTCGCGTCCACGGCGGCAAAAATTTCCCGCACGGCCCGGCCCTCGTCGCCCGCGCGCTCCGGCTCGGGCAGCAGCGGCAGCACGTCTCGCCCGACCAGCGCCGCCGGCTCGGCGGGGTAATGGGGTGCGCAGCCCGCCCGCAGCGCGTTGACCGCATGGGCCGCAAACCGGCCGGTGTCGCCCAGCCCCGCCGCGCGTCGCCAGGCCGCCCACTCGCGGCGCAACGCCCGGCGCGCCCGGCGGCGCACCCGCACTTCGGGATGCGCCTCGTGGAACCGCCGGTGCCGGTCCCACCACGCGCCCGCCAGAAACAACAGCAGCGGCGCGGTCGCCACGAACGGGAACCACGCCTGCGCCTGATGCGGCACCAGGCTGGCTTGCGAGCGGCCCGGTGTGGCCGCGAGGTCGGTGAGCCGGGGCGTGGGCGGGCCGTCTTCATCGGCGGCTGCCCGGGCGGCCAGGGCGGCGGCCAGCGCCTCCGCGCCGGGTTGCACGGTGACGGGCACGGCGGGGATGTTCAACGCCACATACTCGCCGCGTTCGGGGTCGAAGTAGGAGAAGGGAATTACGGGCGTTGCCTTCACCGTGTCCGTGTTGGGGATCAGCGTGTATTGGAACTGCGCGAAGCCGCGCACGGCGATGATTTGCGGGGGCGCGGCTTCGGGCCGGGCGGCGAACACCTGCCACTCGCGCAAGCGCGGTGGCGGCGGGGGAACGAGCCGCGCGAGATGGCCCTCGCCCCGCACCTGCACCGTGAGCGTAATGGGTTCGCCCACCGGAACCACGTTGGCGGAGAGCGTGGGCGTCTCGAGCTCGAAACGCCCGACCGCGCCCGTGAACCCCGGCAGCTCGCCGCCGCGCGGCAGCGGGCGCACCTGCAACGTAACCGGGTCCGCGTCGAGCAGCGTGAACTGGCCCGCTCCACCGGGAATGGTCACGCGTCCGGTGATGGTGATGGGGCCGGAGAACTGCAATCCCGCCGTGTGGCCCTGCGCGGCGAGCCGCACGCGACCCGGCCGGAGCGGCGTCAGCGCGGCCTCGTAGATGAAGGCCGGCACGTCGCGTCCGTTGCACGGCATCATGCTCACCTGCTGGCGGGCCGAGTTGAGGTCGGTGAGAAAGCCGTCGCCGGTCAGTTCCACGCCGGTCAACGTCCGCAACACCCCGTCCTCCCCGCCCGGCAAAATCACCCGTGCCGTGACCAACTGGCCGACATAGGGATTGGTCGGATTGACGCTCACCGTCAGCGCCGTGCGGGGCGTTGCGGGTGCGTCGGCGCTCACCATCAGATCCGCGGACGGCACCGTGACACCGACGCCGCCGACATACACCAGATAGCGCGGCACGGTGAATGTGCCGTTCGTGGTTGGCCGGGCGCGGTAGTTGAAACTGGTTTGCGGCAGCAGGTTGTTGTTCGGCCCGGGCCGGAACACCTGAGCGCGCGCGGCGCTGGTGAGTTGCAGTTCGTCCGGCGCAATGACGTCCTCCGGCCACTGGATCGAGGCCTGCATCGCGTTGAACGTCACGCGATACGTCGCCGTCTCGCCGGGCCGGATGACGGGCGGATCGAACACCGCCTGCGCCACGACGGGCGACGCGGTGTCAATGTTCGGCTGCGCGTGCATCAGCGCCGTGAGCGGATTGGCGGTCGGCGGGGGCGGCGGCGTCTGCGCGACGGCGCCCAGCGCGAACGAAACCGCCGCCAGCACTCCGACGGAGCGGAGCTGGCGCGGCGGGCTGTCCATGGCGCGTTGGACAATCATCCGGCAAACGGTCGGCGGCAGGTCACGTTACGGGTGACAGAGGCATGGTCTTCCGCGTTCAACGACGGCGCGCAACGGCGGTTGGGCCACGTCCATTGTCCGGTCCACCACTCCTCCGCCTCGGTTCAAAACTGCCCCGCCGGCGCGGGCGTGAGCAGGCTGTGCGTGCCGCGCGGGAACTGCGGCGATTCCAGCCAGTCCGTGACGAGGTGCCACTCCAGCGCGGTGAACACCGCCGACGAACTGCGCGTGAGCCGCAGCCGGTCCGGCGCGGGCGCGGTCACCACCGTCAGGCTGTTGCCCAGGCGCGGGCGGCTGGCCTGCAACCACTGCGAGCTGGCCGCCTCGGCGGGCATCTGGCCGCGCCGGTTTGCCACGCGGAGCACCTGCGTCACCAGCAGCCACGGCTCGACGCGTTCGCCGGTGGTTTCCCAACTGCACGCCACCACGTCGGGCTGTGCGGTCAGTTCCTGGAGCAGGCTCTCGAGCGAGCGACGCGGATAGACATCGGCGATGGTGTTCGTGGCCGGCACCGGCTGGGGAATCAGGCCGCCGCTCACGAGGGCGTTCGTGCCCGTGCCCGAGGCGCGGAGAAACGGCGAGATCAACGGCAACTGCTCCCACACCACGGCGTTCACCTCGCGCACATGGACAAAGTTTCCGCCGCCCGCGCGCTGAATCCAGGCGTTGCCCGCCGTCGTCAACCGGGTGCCGAGCGATTCGATGAACGCGCCCGCGCCAGCGTCGGGGGCCAGCAGGTGCATCTGCATCGGCGCGTGCCGGTCCGCCCAGACGAAGAACTGGTTCGGCGGCGGTGCAAGCGAATGTTGCCGCCAGGCCGGGGAATTGGTGAGCCACGGGCGGAGGCCGCGCACCGCCGTGAAGCCAATGAAGTTCGTGCCGAGCTTGCCGGCGGGGATGTTCCACGGTTCCAGTTCGAGGCCGTGCCCGTGCGGGAAGCGGAATTCCGCGGTGGTCAGCGCGTTCTCGCCATCGCCGGTGATGGTGAGCGCGACGCGCGGCAGGTTGGCGGGGGCGTTGGTCCAGCCGAGCGCATCCGCGAGCCAGCGGCCCTCGGCGTCCACCGTCAGCCAGGCGCCGGCGATGGCCGGCACGAACGGGACGCCGGTCTCCTGCACGCGGGCGAGGGCGTCGGCGAAGGCGGCGTTGGTCTCCGGGCCGATGCCCAGCAACACCCACTGGCCCGCGCGGCGGAACTCCCAGCGCACGGGCAAACGCGGCTGGGTGAGCAGCCAGCCGCCGGGGCGGTTGGCGGGATGCACGCCCGCGAGGGATTGCGCGACGACGGCGACGTTGACGCGCCAGCGTTCGGCGGCGGCGTCATTCAAGCGGACCGCAAGCACGGTTTGCGCCGGACCGGAACCCGGCTGGCGGGCCTCGAAGAAAGCACCCTCGCGCAGCACCTCCTCGAGCAGCGGCCCGAGCACGTTGGCGGC
>JBKBTZ010000134.1:0-8487 GCA_046290825.1 Limisphaerales bacterium | reverse complement strand
CCACCGGCCGCGAATACTTCAAACCCGGCAAGGAAACCGAGCTGGCCCGCCCCAGCGAGGTTTGGGTGGCCATAGACGAGCACCCCGACAGCATCAACGACTCGGTCTTTCACTTCGACGCCGCCCGCCCGCCCAGCGGCTACTACTGGCGCGACCTGCCCGGCAGCCAGCACGCCGGAGCCTGCGGCCTCTCTTTTGCCGACGGACATTCCGAAATCAAGAAATGGCGCGAGACCAGTGGCGCCATCGCCACGGTCCGTCCCGTTACCTACACGGACTGGCAAAACACCATGGTCCGGGACAGCCGGGACTACGCTTGGATGAATGACCGCATGCCCTACCGCTGACCGCTGCTTCGCCAGGGCCAGGTTCGCCCGCCCACCCGGCACCCGCAAACTTTACCAATCACCTGAAACCGCAAACCCGACATCACCGCATGAACACTCACAACCCTCAATCCCGGCTGGCAGTCATCCTGTTCGCCACCCTCGGCCTCCACGTCCTCGTCACCCCCGTGACGGCGCAGACCACCAACGTCATCAACATCACCAACCTCGCCGCCGGCACCCTGGCGGCCCCAGTCAACAACTTGACCCTCACCTCCCATACGGCCAACCGGGCCCGACTGACCGTCGCCGTCAACGAAACGTCCGCGGCCACCACCTCCGTGCGCGTCAATCTGGGAGGCGCCCAGCTCGCATTCGTGGACAGCACCACCAACTACCTCGACCCGGACTATTACATCACCAATCGCTTCGAACTGACGCCGGCCGTGGCGGCCCTGGCGGCGACCGGCGTGCCCCTGACCGGTGGCGGCGCCGGGGTGACCCTCACGCCTGCCGTCCTCACAAATTCCAATCCCGGCAACGCCAGCTTTGATATCGCCGTCAGCCTCAATTATACCAACCTCGCCTCCGGCGACTACGCCATGGCCATCGAGGCCGTTGGCGCCAACACTTGGCACTACCCGCTCCCCGTCATCGCTGGCTACAAGTGGAGCGCCAACGGAGGCCCGGCCAACACCGTGTTCCACGACCCCGTCAACTGGGTGGGCGGCGTGGTTCCCGGCCCCGGGGACATCGTCATCCTCGACAACGCCGGCACCGTGGCCGCCACCAACCAGCCCACTCTCAGCCTCACCAACGACGTCACCATCAACTCCGTGCGCGACATCCACACCGGCGACAACTACACCCACTGGCACATTCCCGGCGGCGTCACCCTTTCCGTCCTGGGTGACGGCGGCTTTCAACAGCTCATTGACTGGATTGACGCCTCGCACCGCAGCCGCATCCGCGCCTCTGGTCCCGGCACGCTGCTTCTCAGCAACGCCAACGCCAAAATGCTCATGTTCAGCACCCGCCAGAGCACCAAACACGATCCGGCGGACTTCCGGGATTTGAACACGCTGATCGTGGACGTGAGCCAGATTGCCTTCAACGACATCGCCACCTATCCACTGTTCGGCACCAACGGCAACACCAGCCGACCCTCTGCCAACGTCTATGACATGGACTGGGCCAAAACCAACATTCTCCGCGCCACCTATGCCCATCCGGGCGGCTACTTGGGCAACCAGCCCCGCAACTTCAGCCTCGCCATCAACCGCCAGATCAACGCCACCACCACCGACAGCGGCATGCACTTCGGCCTGTGGAATGAGCTCTACATGGACAGCATCCTGTTTGGGGGCATGGCGCAAATGGTGGATGCTGATTCCCGGGTGGATTTCCGCCAGGCCGGTTCCTACCTCAAGCTCCGCGGCCCGGACAAGATCGGACGCCTGTCCAACCTCACCATTGCCGACGCCTACCTGACCAACCAGACCAGCGGCAACGCCGTCACCTGCGACGTCCGCTTCGACATCCTCGCCAGCGGCGCCGCCTCCGGTGCCACCGTGGATGCCCTCCTCGACACCCTCGTGGTCGGGCGTGACCCATTTAACACCGCCAACGGCCGCTCCCTGGGTCGCCTCTATCTCGGTGGTGCCAGTTGTCTGTTTGATGTGAACACGGCCTACATCGGTTACCAGACCGGCCCCGGCACGGGCACCGAGCAGGGGCATGCCGCCGGCGAGGTGTATGTCGGCTCCAATGCCGTCTTCCGCGTAAACCACCAGGCCGTCCTGGGTTACACGACCACCAACACCGCGCCCGTCACCAGCGGCTACGGCCGCATTATCGTCAACCAACTCGGTCTCGCCCTCATCAACCACCTCACCGTGGGCGGCCCCGCCAACGCCTCCGCCGGCGGCAACAACATCACCGTCAACTCCGGCGGCACCCTCGTGGTGTCCAATGCCCTTGCCACGGCCGCCGCCCGGCTTGGCACCCTGAGCATGAACACGGCCGTCCTGACCCTCCATCCCCACGCGGTCACCAACGCCCCCTGCGTTTACGTCACCAATCTGGTCACCGCCGGGCTCGGGAATACGCTCCGGCTCGCCGCCATTACCGGCGTCACCAGCTATCCGGCCACCGTGCCGCTCCTCTCCTACATCAACATCCCCTCGCCCAATTTCTCCCTCGAACTGCCGCCGGGCTTCTACGGTTACCTCGTCAACAACACCGCCAACGGCACCATTGACGCCGTGATCACCACCAACGCGCCCAAGCACGTCGTCTGGAACGGCAACGTGAACGGCGACTGGGATCAGACCACCGCCAACTGGCAGGGCGCCCAGGTCTTCAACGAAGGCGACACCGCCACCCTCGACGACACGGCGGCCGGCACCACGGCCATCAACCTCGTCGGCACCATCACCGTCGGGTCCGGCGGCATCCTCGTCAGCAACGATACCAAAGCCTACTCCCTGGGAGGGGGCACTCTCAGTGGCTCCGCCACCATCACCAAGGAGGGCACCAACACCCTCACTGTCAATGCCACCAGCACCCTTGCCCTCGCCGCCAACCGCGGCCGGGTGGACGGCTCCGGCACGCTCGGTCTCACCACCATCGGCACCAACGCCGTCCTCGACTTCGGTGGCACCATCCAAGGCGTCACCACCCGCGGCCAGTCCACCAATAACGGCACCATCAACCTCAGCCTCAGCGTCGCGGGCGGCACGTTTGAGAACGCCGGCACCGTCAATGCCACCTTCAACACCAGCGGTGGCAGCATCACCTGCAACCGCCCCGGCGCCATCCTCACTCATCCCGGCGTCGCCACCGTGGCTGCCGGCACCACCCTCATCAACGAAGGCCTCGTCAACAACGGCACCGCCAATCTCAACTCCCGCCTCTCCATCAACGGGTATCTGACCGGCAACGGCACCGTCTCCGATACCACCGGAGACCTCGCCGGCAACAACGGTCGCCTCGAGATCAATGCCGGCGGCTTGTTCACCCCCGGCGGCTCGAACACCATTGGCACCTTCACCATCCAGGGCCGTTTCGACCTCAATGCGGGCGGGCCCGATGGCCTCATGATCATTGACGTGGACCTCAACCACCCCCAGACCAACGACTACATCGTGGTGGACAAATGGTCCAACATGCGCGGTGCCCTGCACATGAACAATATCGGCACCATTCCCTTCGCGGCCGACCAGTCCTTCCACATTTGCCGCGTGGCCTTCAACCTCCCGAACACGCCTGAGGCCGCCTTTGACCTCGCCAGCAAGGTTAGGCCGGTCGTGCCGGGCGTCGGCCTCCAATGGGATCTCTCCAACCTGCGCACCAACGGCATCATCGCCATCGTCGCCGCGCCCACCACGGCGCCCGTGCTCACCAACACTCTCGTCGGTGGCACCAACCTCAACTTCACCTGGCCCGCGACCCACCTCGGCTGGCAGTTGCAGGCCCAGACCAACCTCTTGGCCACCGGCCTGGGCACCAACTGGCACCCGGTCACCGGCTCGGAAGCTGCCACCTCTTGGAGCGTCCCGATTGACCCCGCCAACCCGGCGGTCTTCTACCGCCTCTCGAATCACTGACCCGGCGCAACGCCGCACTGGTCGGACCGTTTGAGGGTTGACAAGGTTGGGCGGAGTTGGAGGGGGCTGGCTGTGGGGCCGGCCCCCTCCTCGTTTTGCCGGGGCCGCACCGATGGCCGACCCGGCCCCGCTATGACTTCTGGCCAATTGCCTTTCCCGCGCCGTCATCCGATGCTGCCACCATGCAAACCGCTGCGCATCCCCTTCGCCCCTGCCTGCTGCCCTTGCTGTGCGTCGCGCTGACCGCCGCCGCCCAGGAACTCAAGGTGGACATCAACAACCACAACCGTCCCGTTTCCGAGGGCAATGACCCCGCCTACACCTCGTGGAACTCGACCAGCGCCTGGTTCCCCGGCGGCGACACCATCGTCAACACCTTCAACGGCATCACCGTCCGCTTCACCCGCGTCGGCTCTGCGGGCACGGCGCTTGAGCCGAATTACTGGAAGGAAGGCGTCCAAAGCACCACCTACGACCTCCGCCTGACGGCCGACGGCATCCGCGTAAACTCCGGCACGGCGGGTGCCCGGATCGAAATGCGGATTTCCGGCCTGCCTGCCGGCGAACACACCCTCCTCACCTACCACAACTGCTGGGACAATTCGGCCAGCGTGGCCCCGCTGGATGTTTCGGTGAACGGAAACCTGGTGATTGACAACCTGCCCGTCACCGTCCGCGTCACCAACAACGCTGCGGCGACCACTGCCTACGTCACGTTTACCGCCGTGATGGGACAGGACGTGGTGATTCTGTTTGCGGCGGAAACCAGCGGGGCACAGGCGAACAAGAACGTTTACATCAACGCTTTCGAGATCAACACCCCGAACGTCAAGGCGCAGGCCAACCAGCCCGTGCCCAATCACGCCGCCGAGCACGTGGATGCGGACTCCGGCCCCGTCACCCTGCGCTGGTCGCCCGCCGTGTCCGGACTGGCCGTCTCGCACGATGTCTATTTTGGCACCAGCAGCAATGCGGTGCGGCAGGCCACCCGTGCGTCGCCGGAGTTCCAAGGCAATCAGCCCCACACCACCTTTCTTGTCACCAACCTCTACAGCCTGCTGACCTACTACTGGCGCATTGACGAGGTGGACGCCACCAATGGCGTGACCAAGGGGACCCTTTGGTATTTCCGCCCCCGCCAACTCGCGTTCCCCGGCGCGGAAAGTTACGGACGCTTTGCCCGGGGCGGGCGCGGTGGGGTCGTGGTCAAGGTCACCAATCTCAACGACAGCGGGCCGGGCAGTTTGCGCGACGCGATCGAGGGAAACTACGGGCCGCGCACGGTGATTTTTGATGTCAGCGGACTGATCACGCTGCAAAAGGACATCATCATCAATGAAAACCGCCGCTACATCACCGTGGCGGGCCAGACCGCGCCGGGCAAGGGCATCTGCATCAGGCGCCAGCAACTGGCCATGAGCGGCGCGAAGGATGTGATCCTGCGGTTCCTGCGCATTTTCCCCGGCAAGGAGAGCGGAGAAACGCAAAACGCCACCGGCATGGTGGGTGTGGATCACTGCATCATGGACCATTGCTCGGTCGGCTGGGGTATTGACGAGGGCCTCAGCACCCGTGGCGCCAAACACCTGACCTTCCAACGCAGCATGATCGCCGAGATGCTCAACATCGCGGGCCATGACGACAAGCCGCCCGGCAGCGCCCACGGCTTTGCCGCGAGCATTGGCGGCGAGATCGCCTCCTTCCATCACAACCTGCTCGTCCACAACGATGGCCGGAACTGGAGCCTGGCCGGCGGTCTGGACGCCACCGGCCACTTCGCCGGCAGCCTCGATATCTTCAACAACGTGGTTTACAACTGGCGCAACCGCACCACCGACGGCGGCGCCCACCGCGTCAACTTCGTCAACAACTATTACAAGCCCGGTGCCGCCACGACCCTCTTCCGCATCCTGACCGCCAACTACGACAATTTTCCCGGCACCCAGCAATACTACATGGTCGGCAACGTCATGCCGGGCTACTTCCAGACCAGCCAGCAGGAGTCCGCCCGGACCCGCGTCGGCTTTATCCCGACCAACTATCCCACGTGGGTGGACACCCCCTTCTTTCCGTCGTATGCCACGATTGACGAGGTCACCAACGCCTACAAGAGGGTGCTGTCCGACGTGGGCTGCAACCTGCCAATGGTGGACAACCACGACAGCCGCCGCATCCGCGAGACCATTGATGGCACCTACACCTACACTGGCACCGGTCCCTACGGCGGATATCCCGGCCTGCCCAACTCCACCGATGACGTGGGCGGGTGGGACACCTATCCCACCGTTTCGCGCCCCGCCCACTGGGACACTGACAATGACGGAATGCCCGACTGGTGGGAGCGCATTCGCGGCTTCAACACCAATTCTGCTCCGGGCGATTTCTCCGAAAGCAACTCGGATTTGGATGGCGACGGCTGGACGGCTTTGGAGGATTACCTGAATTGGATGGCCGGGCCGAACTACGAGTGCCCCGCCGGTGGCACGGTGGATATTGACCTGCACGCCTTGAGCCGCGGCTTCACCAACAGCGGCCCAGGCTACACCTTCTCCAACGGGTTCGGCGGCACCGTCACGCTGGTCAGCAACCGTTTCGCCCGCTTCACTCCCACGGTCTCCGTGGACGCGGTCGGCGGTTTCCTTTTCACCGTCACCGACAGCCAGGGATACCACATGACCCGCCCGGTGAACCTCCGCATCGTGGGAAACGGGGCCGCGCCAACGCAGCCCCCCGCGCCGCCCACCGGCCTGAACGCCACGGCGGGCAATGCCCAGGTGACCCTGACCTGGAACGCCGCCGCCGAAGCCACCAGTTACACCGTCAAGCGCGCCACCACGGTCGGCGGGCCTTACCTTCCCGTTGCCACCACCGCCACCATCGCATTCACCAACACCGGCTTGGCCAATGGCACGACTTATTACTTCGTTGTCTCGGCGGTCAACCTCATCGGCGAAAGCCCGGATTCCAGCCCCGCCAGTGCCACGCCGCAGTTGCCCCTGCCCGCCGCCCCCGCCGGACTCACCGCCACGGCGGGCAATACGCTGGTGGTGCTCCAATGGAGCGCATCGGAAGGCGCGTCCGATTACATCATCAAGCGCGCCACCGCGGTCGGCGGGCCTTACCTTCCCATTGCCACCAACAGCACCACCACCTTCACCAACACCGGATTGGTCAATGGCACGGCCTACTTCTATGTGGTGTCCGCGAGAAACCCGGCGGGCGAAAGCGCCAACTCCAGTCCGGTCACCGCCACGCCCGCCGAGTCGGGTGGTTCGGCCCTGCACGCTTACGAGGGTTTTCACTACCCGCCCCAGACCTCGATCGCCAACCAGAGCGGCGGCAGCGGCTGGGGGGCAACGTGGGGCAACATCACTGATGCCGCCTCCGCGCTGGCCACCAATTACCCGGACGGCCTGACCTACGGCAATGGCAGCGTGCAACTGGTAACCACCGGCGGCAAACTCATGGTCGGTAATCCGGTGGGCAACACCGCCACCACGGCGCAAATTCAACGCCAACTGCCCAACACCTTGTCCAACCTTGCCATCGGCGGGCTGGTGTGGATCAGCTTCCTCTATCACAATCCACAGACCGACAAGGGCGGGCTGGCCGGGTTCCGGGAAACCGGCCTTCGGCTGATGTCCGGCGCGACCACCAACGCTGCCGGTTTCTCAAACCGCAACGGAACCGATCGCCTGGCAGCCGGCTCCCCCAATACCTACCTCTCCAGTGCCGGTTACGATGCCTTGTCCCTGTTTGCCGCCCCCACCTTCGTGCATAACGGATATTCCACGCCACGCGGCCCCGCCGCCAGCAACGTTGTGTTCGTTGTGCTGCGGTTGGACGTGGACGCCTCCACCAACGCCGACACGGCGCGCGCCTGGTTTTTTCAGAACGGCAACGGTCTCGAGGGCGAGCCGGACCCCGGGGCCGCGCTGGTCTTCCACACCGCCGACCTGTCCGGGGTCAATGCCCTGCGCTTCCAAGCCGGCAACGCCAACGCCAGCGGGCCAAACGCATTCTGGCTGTTGGATGAAATTCGCGTCGGCGGCAGCTTCACCGATGTGGCCCCCACCACCAGCCAGCCTCCCGGGCCGCCCCAGTTGGACATCCGCGCCCGCGACGACGGACTGTGGCTGGAACTGGTCGGCAAGCCCGGCCACCTCCTCACCGTCCAAACCACCACCAACCTCGCTGTCCCCTGGCTCGACTGGACCAACCTCCCCGGTTCCGGTGCGACCCAATCGGTGCTCCTCGGCCCCATGACCAATCAGCCGGTCCGGTTCTTCCGAGCCCGTGCGCAATAACCGGCGCCCAAGCCCTCTCCGGACAACGATCTCGGCGATCGGCCGCCGGGCGCATCTCAGTTGCTTGCCTCCCAAGGCGGGGCACCCCGCACCATCCCAGCAGGCTGACCACCTCCGCCCCGGGTTGCGCGGAACGAGCCACCCTGGGTGCCAGTTTCCGGTTGCATTCAACCTAAAAACGGCAGTTGAAGGCGAAGCTCCGCCGCGCCGGTGACGGGTCATCACCGGCGGGACGGGTTGGAGGGG
>JBKBTZ010000133.1:0-8797 GCA_046290825.1 Limisphaerales bacterium | reverse complement strand
GGCCGGGGCGGCTGCGGCGTTACGCGGGGATTTACGCGGCGCTGCTGCGGAACTCGCTGGCGCGGGAGATGGCGTTCAAGACGAATTTCCTGCTCTGGATCGTGGTCGAGGTGCTCTGGCTGGCGTTGCAGTTGTGCTTCATCGGCGTGCTTTACCGGCACACGGAGACCATCGGCTCGTGGACGCACTGGCAGGTGGTGCTGCTCATCGGGGCGAGCAATTTCATCCAGCAGATATTCCACGCGCTGGTGCTCATCAATTTGTCGAACCTCTCGGAGCTGGTGCGGACGGGCAAACTGGATTTCCTGCTGCTGCTGCCGGTCAACACGCGCTTCATCGTGTCGCTGCGGCAGGTGGACCTCGGCTCGTTTGTGAACGCGACGGTGGCGGTGGGGGTGATGGTCTATGCGGCGGGCCAGCTCGGGCTGCGGCCGACGGCGCTGCAACTGGCCGGGTTCGGCGCGCTGTGCCTGCTGGGCGTGGCGGTGCATTATTCCCTGATGCTGCTGCTGGCGGCGGTGTGCTTCTGGACGGTGAAGGCGCAGGGCATCGTGTGGGGCTATTACAATCTGTTCAACATTGCGCGGCTGCCGGACGAGGCGTTCCGCGGGGCGTTCAAGGTGTTTTTCACCTTCGCCTTGCCGATGTTGCTGGTGTCAAATGTCCCGGTGCGGCTGCTGGCGGACAAGCTGGATTCCGCCGGGCCGGTGCTGTTGCTGCTGGCGGTGGCGAGCCTGTGTTTTGTGGTGTCGGAACTGGGCTGGCGCGCGTCCCTGCGCCGCTATACCAGCGCGAGTTCGTGAGGCGCAGGCAAAACCGCGGATGAAGTAAATGGGACGGGGGGACGGAAGCAACCGGCCGAACACCGTTGGGTCCGTGGGAACCGGCAGCATGGGGTTTCCCGATGATGCCCGTGGCGCGCGGCGCGCAGAGGACCGCACACCCTGCCCGCCGCCTCCAATAACTTTTTTGCCATGACACAGAAACTGACTGCCGACCAAATCGCCGCGTTGCTGCAGACTTTGCGGGAGCGATTTGAACATCATTCCCACCGCCATCCCGGACTCGACTGGGAGAGCGTGCGGGCGCGGCTTGCGGAGCATCCCTCCAGGCTCTGGTCCCTGCACGAGCTGGAACGCACGGGGGGTGAACCGGATGTGGTCGGCCAGGACGGGGCAACGGGAGCGATCATGTTCGTGGACTGCGCGCGGGAGACGCCGCCGGGCCGGGTCAGCTTGTGCTACGACCGCGCGGGCCGGGAGTCGCGGAAGGAGCCCAAACCCCGGACCAGCGCGCAGGAACTGGCGGCGGTGATGGGGGTTGAACTGCTGAGCGAGGCCCAGTATTTCGCGCTCCAAGAGCTGGGCGAGTTCGACACGAAGACTTCAAGCTGGCTGGCCACGCCGCCGGACATCCGCGAGCGGGGTGGGGCGCTGTATGGCGAGCGGCGGTATGGGCGGGTTTTTATTGGTCACAATGGCGCGCAGTCCTATTTCGCGGTGCGGGGTTTCCGCGCGGGGCTGCGGGTGTGAACGGGCAATGGAATTGCGGATTGCCAAGTCTCGGGGGTCTGTTAAGAGAGGCCCATCACTTGCGGGCGATTTCATGGCTGCCAGACCCATCACGTCGTTCTTGCCGCGCCGGAATCTTCCGGCCTCCTCCTGGCCCCGCCGGATTGCCGCGTGGTTTATCGTTTTGCTGGCCCTGGCTCTCCCGGCACGCGGGGCGTTGCAGTTCGATGTGTTCCTGGGCTACGACGGCTTTGTGCCGGAGGCCTCCTGGTTTCCGATGGTTTGCGAAGTCTATAACGACGGGCCTGCTTTCGAGGGGGTCATCGAGGTCACGAGCGGCGGGCTGGGGCAGGGGGGCCTGTTGCGGCAGGTGCGCGTCGAGCTGCCGACCGGCACGCGCAAGTTGATTACCGTGCCCGCCTTCAACGGCGCGGCCTACGCCACCGATTGGCACGTCCGCCTGCGGGACGCGAGCGGGCGGGTGCGGGAGGACCGTTCCGGGCAGCGCCCCCGGGGCGTGGTGCGGCGGCACACGGTGATTCTCGGCGCGCTCAGCCGCGTGGCCGCGTGGTCGCCGCCGATTCGTCCACCGCTCAACAAGCAGGCGGATTTGCAACCGGCGGTGGCGCGGTTTCAGCCGGCGGTCTTTCCCGACAACGCGCTCGTGCTCGAAGGCCTGACCGCGCTCTACCTGAACTCGGAGCGCGCGGCGGATTTACGCGCCAGCCAGGCGGAGGCGTTGCGGACCTGGGTGGGCACCGGCGGGCACTTGATTCTGGGAGTGGAGCAGGTGGGCGACGTGAACAGCGTCCGCTGGTTGCGCGACTGGCTGGGGGTGGAACTCACCGGCATGACGACCGTGGACCCCGGCAGCACGCTGGAGGACTGGCTGCGTTCGCCGGTGAAATCCGCGCCGGGGAGAATGTTATTGCCCGGCACGCCGACCGCCGCCGACAAGAAGCTGTTGAGCGAAAAGGTCACCGTGGAAACCCCGTTTGCCGACGTGGATGACAATGGCAGTTTGCGCGGCAGTTCGTTGAACGTCGCCGTGGGCCGGTGGGGCGATGGCGTGCCCGTGGTCCGGGCGGGCGGTCAGCCGTTGCTGGTCGAATTCGCGCGCGGACTGGGCAGGGTGACGGTGGTGACGTTCAGCCCGGAGCGCGAGCCGGCGAAGTCGTGGAAGCATCTCCCCACGTTCTGGGCGCGGCTGGCCGAGGTGCCGCCATCGCTTTACGCTTCGTCGCAGAGCCATTACCCCGGCGGCTGGGGCATGGACGGGATTTTCGGGGCGATGATTGACAGCCGGCAGGTGCGCAAGCTGCCGGTGTTCTGGCTGCTGCTAATGCTCGTTGGCTACCTCGCCATCATCGGGCCGGTGGACCAATACTGGCTCCGCAAGATCAACCGCCCGATGCTGACGTGGATCACGTTTCCGTGCTACGTGGCGCTGTTCTCCGGGCTGATCTATGTCGTTGGCTACAAGCTGCGCGCCGGCGAGACGGAGTGGACCGAACTGCACGTGGTGGACGTGCTCGCCCGCGGGGACAACGCGACGCTGCGGGGCCGGACGTTCGGCTCGATTTATTCGCCGGTGAACGCGCGTTATGAGTTTGCCGCCGCGCAGCCCAACAGCGTGAAAACCTTTCGGGGCGAATTTGCGGGCAGTTGGGCAGCCGACGCGGGAACCGCCGAGCGGGGAAGAATCCTGCAAACCGAAGGCTCCTTCACCGCGGATGTGTTCGTCCCGGTGTGGACCAGCCAGTTGTTTGTGAGCGACTGGCTGACGACGGCTCCGGCACCGCTGTCGGCCACCGTGCAGCGGAGCGGTGGCGCGTGGGGGGTCAAGGTGGAGAACCGCCTGAGCCAGCCGGTCGGACCGGTCTGCCTGGTGGCGGGCGGGCGTTACTTCGAGCTGGGCGAGGTGCCGGCGGGGGCGTCGCGCGAGTTCACCGCCAGCGCGGCGACCAACAGCCTGCCGCTGGGGGAATTCGTGGGCCGACAGGCCGATCGCTTTCAAGTGGCCGTGCAACAGCGGCGGCAGGCGTTCGGCGCGATGGAAGGCGGTCGGTTGGACGACCTGCCCAAGGCCGGCATGGCGGCTTCGTTCCTTGGCCTGTATGAGAGCAAGCAGAGCCACCTGAGTTTTGTCCGCCCGCCTACGTTTGACCTCTCGGCGCACACCGAGGGCAATCAAGCCATCCTGCTCGCGTGGGCACCGGGCCATGCAGCCCGCCCACCGCTGAACCGTTTTGAACCGCGCCGCCACGCCGAGAACACGCTTTGGCGGCTGCCGCTCTCCCTTCACAATCCCTGAGCCATGACTCCCGAAACCGCCCCGCCCGTGGCCGCCGTTCAGACGCTCGGTCTCACCCGTGTGTATGGCACGTTGACCGCCCTCTCGAACCTCGACCTCACGGTGCAGCGGGGCGACCTGTTCGGGTTCATCGGCTCGAACGGCGCCGGCAAGACCACCACGCTCCGCATCCTCGCCACGTTCCTGACGCCCTCGGCCGGACGCGCGCTGATTTTCGGCCGGGATGTCGTGTCCGAGGCCGACGCGGTGCGCCACATCATCGGCTACATGCCGGACTTCTTCGGCGTGTATAAGGACATGGAGGTGACCGAATACCTCGATTTCTTCGGCGCGTGCTACAAGATTCCCGCCGCCAAACGCGAGCGCACCGTGGCCGACGTGCTGGAGCTGGTGGGCCTCAGCGACAAAAAGGGCGCGCTCATCGGCGCGTTGAGCCGGGGCATGCAGCAGCGGCTCGGCCTGGCGCGGGTGCTGATTCACGACCCGCAACTGCTTCTCCTGGACGAACCCGCCTCCGGCCTCGACCCGCGCGCCCGCATCGAGATGATGGCCATCCTCCAGGAACTCCAGCGCATGGGGAAGACGATCATCATCTCCTCGCACATCCTCAGCGAACTGCAGACCCTCTGCAACCGCGTCGCCATCATCGAGAAGGGAAAGCTCATCTACGCCGGCCCCGTGCAGGGGGTGCGCGATCAGATGCAGCAAAACCGCGTCGTCTGGGCGCGCGTTTCGACCGACCAGGCGCAGGCGGTTGAACTGCTCCGCGCCCGGCCCGAGGTGGCCGAGGTCACGACCGTGGACGGTGAAATCAAGGTCACGCTGGCCAGCCTCGACACCGACCACAGCATCGTGGCCAGCACGCTGGTGCTGGGCGGGGCAAAGCTCGTTGAATTGCGCGAGGACGAAATCGGCCTGGAAGAAGTTTTCATGCGGGTGACCAAGGGGGAGACGCAGTAGGCCAGCCTGAGTGGTGATGACCCGGCGGGATTCCGTGCGGCAAAAATCCGTGTTCCTCGGGGTGGCTCCGTGGTTATTCTTTCCGCGCCGTTATGGAATACGAAGCCGTCATCGGGTTGGAAACGCATGTCCAGCTCAAGACCCGATCCAAGATGTGGTGCGGGTGCGCCAATACGTTCGGGTCCCCGCCGAACACGAACGTCTGCCCCGTCTGTCTCGGGATGCCCGGGGTGTTGCCGGTGGCCAACGAGGAGGCGCTCCGGCTGACCGTGCTCACCGGCTACCTGCTGAACTGCGAGATTCCCCGCTTCGCCAAGTTTGACCGGAAGAATTATTTCTATCCCGACTCCGCCAAAAACTACCAGCTCACCCAATACGACAAACCCTCCACCGCGAATGGTTACGTGGAATTTGAGTTCGCGGGTGGCATCGCGCGGGTCCGCATTACCCGCGCGCACCTCGAGGAGGACGTGGGGAAGAACGTGCATTTCGACCGTCAGAGCGGGGTGGACTTCAACCGTGCGGGCGTGCCGCTGCTCGAGATTGTGTCCGAGCCGGACATCACCAGCGCCGACATGGCTTACGAGTATCTGAACGCGCTGAAGGAGATTCTCCAGCAGGGCGGCGTGTCCGACTGCGACATGGAAAAGGGCATGGTGCGCTGCGATGTGAACATCAGCGTGCGGCCCAAGGGGTCGCGGGAACTCGGCGCGAAGATCGAGATCAAGAACATGAACAGCTTCTCGGGCGTCCGCCGGGCGCTGGAGTATGAAATCCCCCGGCAGATCGGGATCGTCTCCAAGGGGGGCAAGCTCATCCAGTCCACGCGGCGCTGGGACGACGTGGCGGGCATTACCGAGGAGATGCGCACGAAGGAGGACGCGCACGATTACCGTTATTTTCCGGAGCCGGACCTCATGCCCTTCATGCCGACGGACGAGTGGCTGGCGGAGGTGAAGTCGCGGGTGGTCGAGCTGCCGCTGGCGCGGAAACAGCGTTTCCTGCGCGACTACCAGTTGCCCGCCAGCGACGCCGAGGTGTTCAAGGCAAACGTGGAACTGGGCAACTACTTCGAGCGAATTGCGAAGCAGACGAAGAATCCCAAGGCCGTCGCGAACTGGGTCATCAACAATCTCCCGGCGAAGCTTGCGGAACTCAATGAGGCCGAGAAGGCCGAGCAGAGCGCGATGGGACTGGAGGTGGGCGAGATGAAGTTGTCCTCTCTCGCGGACCTGAAATTCCCGCCGGAGGCGCTGCTGGAACTGGTTGGACTGGTGGAGGCGAAGATCATCAGCAACTCCGCCGCGCAGACGGTGTTCGCCGAAATGTTCGCCACCGGCAAGTCACCCGCCGTCATTGTGCAGGAGAAGGGCCTGGCACAGGTCAGCGACGCGGGTGCCATCGAGAAAATTTGCGACGAGGTCATCGCCGCGCATCCCGGCCCGGTGGCCGATTTCCGGGCCGGCAAGGCCGCCGCGCTGAACTTCCTCAAAGGCCAGGTAATGAAGCTCTCCAAAGGGAAGGCGAATCCCGCGGTGGCGGGCGAGATTTTGGAGCGGAAACTAAAGAGCTGATGGAATGCCGGGCCGGTGGGGCAATCCTTGCCCCGCGTCACTGTGCCTACGCCTGCAGCGGCCAGCCGTCGCGGTAGTTGCGGCGCAGAAACTGGTTGGCGGACTCGTCATTGGTGACGCGGCCCGTTTTGCCGTCGTAGGCGAGTTTTTTTCCGGCGCGATAGGCCGCCAGGCCGAGCATCTGCTGTTCGGTCATCAGCCCGCTGTAATCGAAGTCGCAAGAGGTGCGAATGCGCTTGGGATCGCGGCAGGCGGCGAACCATTCCTCGACGAAGCCCTTCATGGTGGGCAAAACGTCGGCCTCGGCGCGGCGGCGGTAATAGGTGAAGTCCGCGCGGGGGCCGAGCGGGATGAGGAGGCGGTTGGTGAAATCGCAGACCAGATAGCCGCGCGTGCCTGAGAAGAGGGCGCCATGCCCGATTTTTCGCAGGTCCACCCATTTCAGGGGCGATTCAGGAAAGAGGCCGCCCTGATACCAGGAGACCTTGATGGCCGGACGCCAATCGTTGGCGGGATGCTCGAAATGCGCGGCCAGCTCGACGGGCGTAACCTCGGGGTTGAACGGTTCGCCCGTGGCCTCGGCGGAGGTGGGATGGGTTGCGTCAATGGCGTTCCACACCAGGTCCATGGTGTGCGCGCCCATGTCGCCCACCTGGCCGGCGCCAAAATCCCAATACATGTTCCATTGGAGGCAGTTCATCCCCACGCCGCCGGCAAAATATTCCGGGTTGTAGGGGTGGTAGCTGGCGGGGCCGAGCCAGAGGTCGTAATGCAACTCCGGCGGTGGCTCGCCCTGGGCGGGCGGGTAGCCCTTGCGACGATACTGTCGGTCGCCCCACGCGCAGGCCTCCTCCAGCTCGCCGATGGCACCATCGCGGATCAACTCGCGGATGCGGTTGAAGTTCGGGTGGGCGTGCCGCTGGGTCCCGACTTGCGTGGCGACGCGATCGCGGCGTTCGAGCCAGGCGGCGCGGACCAGGCGGGCTTCCTCGACCGTGATGGCGAGCGGTTTCTCGAGGTAGATGTGGAGGTTCCGCTTCAGGGCGCGCAACGCAATCATCGCGTGGGTGTGATCGAGCGTGCAGACAACGACGCCGTCGAGGTCCGGGTGTTCCAGGCATTCGCGCCAGTCCACGTAGCGGCGCGCGGCGGGAAACCTTTCGCCGGCGAGGGCGAGGTGCTTCTCGTTCACGTCGCACAGGGCGACGACGTTCTGGGTGGCCAGCACGTCCCAATGGGCGTGGCCGCGGCCGTAGGCGCCGAGGAGCGCGAGGTTGAGCTTGTTGGAGGGTGCCTCCGCGCCAAACAGCCGACCGGACGGCAGGACCAGCGGCGCGAGGGCGGCGGTTGTGGAAGTGGCGAGAAATTTCCGGCGGTTCATGGCGGCAGTGGGGCGGGGATCTCCGGTCTCAAACGTCGCAAATCTGGATGGCTTGGCGCAAGGAGGCGAGGGGATCAGGCCGTTTGGGCACGAATTCCTGGGCGACGTAACCTTTGAAGCCGGTGGCGAGGATGGCCTTCATGATGCGCGGGTAGTTCAGTTCCTGGGTGTCGTCAATTTCCGCGCGGCCCGGCACGCCGCCGGTGTGGTAATGGTCGAAATACTGGTGGTTCTCCTTGATGGTGTCGCAGATGTCGCCCTCCATGATCTGCATGTGGAAGATGTCGTAGAGGAGCTTGAACCGTTCGGAGCCGACGCGCTTGACGAGTTCGACGCCCCACGCGGTGTGGTCGCACTGGTAATCCTTGTGGCTGCGTTTGCTGTTCAGCAGCTCCATGATGAGGGTGACCTTGAGTTTTTCCGCGAGCGGCAGGATGCGCTTGAGGCCCAGTTCGCAATTCTTCAGGCCCTGTTCGTCGTCCAGCCCCGCGCGATTGCCGGAGAAGCAGATCAGGCGGGTGAATCCTGCCTCGGCGGTCTGTTTGAGCCGTTCGGTGTAGGCCTGTTCGAGGACGTCATGGTGTTCGACGCGGTTGAAAGCGCGGCCAATGGAGCCGATGCCCCGCACGTTGGGGAAGCTGACCAGCGAACAGGTGAGACCGTGCTTTTTGACCGTGTCGAACTCGTCCGGGTTGAGCAGGTCAATGGCGACGATGCCCATCGCCTTGCTGGCGCGGCAAAGTTCCTCCAGCGACAGGCTGCCATAGCACCAGCGGCAGACACTGTGGTTGATGTTGCCCTTGAGCGGGGCGGCGGTGGTTTCCTCGGCGGCGCGGGAGCGGAGGGTGGCGGTGGCGGCCACGGCGGCGGTGCCGGCGAGCTTGGTGAGGGCGGAGCGACGGGACATGGCGGATTTCATGGTCGTGATTTAACCGGTGGCCGGAAGGTTTGCACGCCTGTTTTCGTTGCCGCTGCGCGTCAGGGCGCATCTCAGTTTATTGCAAGATGGAAGGCGCCAGGTGGCGGTCATGACCCCAGCTTACCCGGAACGATTCCG
>JBKBTZ010000132.1:0-8925 GCA_046290825.1 Limisphaerales bacterium | reverse complement strand
CACCCAGCCTGCTATGGAACGATGCAAAAAAGTGCCCCTGGCCTTTGGCCAACCGCGCGGCCAGTTGCCGCGCGGGACGGGCAAGTTGCCCGTTCCACCAGCTTCCTTGTCCCCGGCCAACTCCGTCATTCGGGTTCAAAGCCGCTACGCCGTTGCGCACCACCTCACCGCGTCCGCAGTGCCCGGTAGAATTTCTGCCCGGTGTCCCCGCCGTTTTCCTGCACGTAAAGCACCGTGCCGGTGCCGTCGAGGAATTCGAGGCGCGCGCCATCGGTCCAGTCCACGAGGTTCGTGCTGGATGTCCTGCCCCGCGAGGTTCATGACAGAAAAAGAGTAACGCAGCCCGGGAATCAGGTCGAATCACCCGGGCTGCGACGCATGTTGATGGGAACTACTTCTGCGCGGGGCCGGGGTTCACCGGGCAGTTGGGAGTGCCAGCGCGCGGGCCGGTGCCGTCGCGGGCGCCTTTGCGCCATTGATAGCCCTGACCCATGCCCTGGCCGTGCCGGTGCTGGCCACCTTGCGGACAGAGGTTGCCCTGCGGGCAGTTCGCCTGCCGCTGCGCACGCTCCGCGGCGGATTGCGGCGGGCCGCCATAGCCTTTGCCCTGCCCGCCCGCGCCCGCGCCGCGTTGGGCAAATGCGTTGACGGCCACGAGCAGGCTGGCCGCCGTAATGAGGGTGATGAGGTTTGTTTTCATGGTGTTCTCCGGTTGTTGTTTTTGTTGTTGTCTGCGGCACCTCGCCGCTTCCAGAAGAATGGACCATGCCCCCCTAAACGCGGATCACGGTCCCAGATTACAAATTTTTTAGCCGCGCACCGGGCGATGGCCCGCCGCCGCACGGCAAAAAACTCGCGCCTGAGCGATTTCGCCTTTTGCCCCGTCGCCGCGTCGGCTTAATTGTCCGTCCGATCAATGCGCGCATCATGAACGCTGAAGCCCTTTATCCGGCCATCCCCGCCGCCGAGCCTCGGTCCCGGCGGCCCGGGCGCGTCGCCATGGCCCTGCTCGCGCTGCTCACCGCCCTGCTGTTCACTCTCGGTGTCATCGGCTGGTGGCGCTTGGCGGGCATTGACGCCCGCTACAGTCGCACCCTCGAGCAGACAGCAGCCTCCTTGAAGACGCTGCATGAAATCAGCCTCCACATTTTTGGCGGCTACAGCCACATCGTCGAACTGCGCCAGACGCAGAATCCCGATGACCGCGCGGCGCTGCTCCGCGTAATCCGGGCCGAACGCGCCGCCAACGACCGCTTGTTTGCCAGCCTCCAGCAAACACTGACCGATCCCGCCCAGCGCACCGCCCTCGAGCAGGTGCTCGGCAAACGTGCCGTTTGCCATGCGCAAGCCGACGTCCTGCTCGCCGCGCCCGCGCCCGGCGAGGAAGCCGCCACCTCACTGGAACTGCTCCGCAGTTATCTGGCCTACCAGCAGGCCTGCGACCAACTTTCGGATCGCATTCAAACCGCCGCGCTGGAAATCAACCGTGCACTGACCCGCGAAATCACCGGGTTGCGCTGGCTGTTCCTGGGGGTGGGTCTGCTGCCCATTGCCTGCGCTATTCTGTTCCTGGTCGTGATCCTCAGCCTCCTCCGCGTCATCAACGTCCAAGGCGAAGAAGACTAGCGGGGCGACCGCGCGACACGGAGTGTTTGCCGGTCATCCACTTCTTTCGGCTCGCCCAACAAAAATTCTTCTGTGAGTCTGCGGGCGCGGTTGAGTTCGCGCAGCGATGTGGGAAAAGAAACAACCCAGTGTGATCACAGGGTGCGACCAACACTGGGTTGGGAGGAACCGAGGTAAAGACCTCAGAATGACGTCAGCATAACGAGCCGCCATTTAATGTCAACCCGGTTGTCCGGACGATTTTTTTACCGCTTTGCGGACGGAGTGAACGATAAAGCTTAATCCCGGCCGGATGAATCAAGCCCGTCATTCGAGATGCAATCGCACCGCCCGCCGCCTTTTGGGGCCGGCGTGGCGTTGCCTGCTCGGGCTGGTGTGGGGCTGCAAGTTGTCCACCGCTCTCGCTGGCGCACCCGCCAGCGACGCCGGTTGGGGGCCACTCTTCGCGGAGTTTCCGCTGACCCTGCAATTGGGTGAACGCACCGAGGCGCTCGGCCCTTTCTACTATCATCAATCCATCGGCAGCGAACGGCTCCGCGCAGTGCCGCCTTTGTTCTCACGATTCGACGACGATGAACTCGACCGGCACGAGTTGGACATGCTCTATCCGGTCCTGACCTACGACCGCTTTGGCACGGAGCATCGCTGGCAGTTGCTCCAGTGGCTTTCGTTCGCCGGCGGCGACACGCAGGACGGCGAGCGGCGCCGGCGTTTCACGTTGTTCCCCTTCTACTGGCAGCAACGCTCGACCGAACCGTCCAACAACTACACCGCGCTCTGGCCGATCGCCGGGCAGTTGAAGAACCGCCTGTTGCGTGACGAAATCTCCTTCACCCTCTGGCCCGTTTATGTGCGGACCTACCGCGAGCGCGGCCACATCGAAACCATCAACATTCTCGCCCCGATCTTCCATCGGCGCACCGGCGACGGCCTCAAAGGCTGGCAGGCGTGGCCGCTCATCGGCAGCGAGACCAAGGTGCCCACCTGGCGCACCAACATCTGGGACGAGGCCGAACTCGTCCCCGGTCACAGCCGCAACTTTTTCGCATGGCCGTTTTGGTTGAGCGAGACGCGCGGGGTCGGCACCACCAATCAGGCGCATTTCCGTGCCATGCTGCCGCTGCTCGTCTGGCTCCGCTCCCCGGCCCGCGACTCGACCACCTACCTCTGGCCCTGCGGCCTGACGCTGACCGAAAGCCGGAATCCACCCTACGAGGAAACGCAGTTCCTCTGGCCCGTGTTCGCCTGGGCGCGCGGCGAGGGCAAACACACCACCCGTTTCTGGCCGCTGGCCGGCGAATCCCGCACCCCCACCCGCGAGAAGAACTTCTTCCTCTGGCCCGTTTTCCGTGAATCCGCCACCCGCACCGAGACCCTCGAACGCGAGCGCACGACCATCCTGTTGTTCCTCTACTCCGACCTGCGCGAGGAGCGGAAAACCACCGGCCAGTCCCGCCGTCGCACGGCCTTGTGGCCGCTGTTCACCCATTCGCGCGACCTCGCCGGCAACGAGCGCCTCCAGTTCCTCGCCCCGCTCGAACCGCTCATCCCGGAAAACAAGGGCGTCGAGCGCAACTGGTCGCCCCTCTGGTCGGTCTGGCGCTCCGAACAAAACGCCACCAACGGCGCCCGCAGCCAGTCACTCTTGTGGAACCTCTACCGCCGCGACGTGCGCCCTGAACGCCGGAAAACCTCCGCCCTGTTCGGCCTGTTCCAGCACGAGCGCACACCGGCCGGCACCGGACTGCGGGTGTTGTTCCTCCCCTTGAAACAACCCCCGCGCGCCTCGGCGGTTGCGCCGGAGCCGGTCGTGCCGCAACCTTGACCCGCGCGCCGGCCCGCGCGCAACCCGACCCGTCCATGTGGAAAAACATCGGTGAACTCGTCCTCCTGCTCGGCGCCGTGCTCCGCGCCCTGCCGCTGGTCTGGCGGCAGCGCCGCAAGGTGGCCGAACAGTTGTTCGAGATCGGCAACGCCAGCCTCCTCATGGTGTGCCTGCTCTCCTTCTTCATCGGCGCGGTGATTGCCTTGCAGACCGCGCCGCTGCTCGTGCAGCAGGGCCTCCACAGTTTCGTCGGCGGCCTCGTGGGTTACTCGATCGCCCGCGAACTGGCCCCCGTCATGATGGGCGTCCTGCTCGCCGGCCGCATCGGCTCCGCCATGACCGCCGAAATCGGCTCCATGCAGGTCTATCAGGAGATTGACGCCCTCCGCACGATGAACATCAACCCGGTCCACTACCTCGTGCTCCCGCGCCTCATTGCGATGGCCATCGCGGTGCCCATGCTCGTCACCTTTTCCATCCTCGTCGGCTGGCTCGGGGGCGGCACCATCGCTGCCACCAACCAACAGGTCGGCATCTCCTTCCAGGTCTTCTTTCAGGACCTCAGCCAGATGGTGGACCTCGAAGACGTGGTCCACGGCGTGTTAAAGAGCCTCTGCTTCGCAATCATCATTGCCCTCATCGCCTGCCACCAGGGCCTCATCACCCGCGGCGGCCCGCGCGGCATTGGACGCTCCGTCACCAAGTCCGTCGTCAACTCCATCGTCCTCATCGTCATGAGCGATTACCTCGTGACGCGCATCATGCAGGTCCTATGAGTGCGCCCAGCCAGAACCACCGCGGCGTCAGCCTCCGGGTGCGCGACCTGCACAAAAGCTACGGCACCCAAAAAGTGCTCTCCGGCGTCAGCTTCGAGGTCGCCCCCGGCGAGATCTTTGTCCTCATGGGCCCCAGCGGCAGCGGCAAAAGCGTGCTCCTCCGCCACCTCATCGGCCTCGAACCCCCCGACGCGGGCGAGATTCTCATCGCCGACGAACCCATTGACTCCCCCGGCGTGCGCGACCGCCACCACATGGCCATGGTCTTCCAGTCCGGGGCCTTGTTGAATTCCCTCACCGTTGGCGAAAACGTCGGCCTCTACCTCAGCGAACACCGCCTCAAACCCCCGGCCGAAATCGCCCGCCTCGTCCGCGAAAAACTCGAGGCTGTCGGCCTCCACAACGTCGAACACAAGCTCCCCGCCGAACTCTCCGGCGGCATGAAAAAACGCGCCGCCATCGCCCGCGCCCTCGTCAGCGAACCCCAGTTGATCCTTTACGACGAGCCAACCAGCGAACTTGACCCCGTGTCCGCCGTCGTCATCGGCCGCGAAATCGCCGCCCTCAACCGCCGTCTCGGCGTCACCTCCGTCGTCGTCTCCCACGACCGTGACCTCGCCTTCGGCATCGCCGATCGCCTCGCCGTCATCCTCGGCGGCCGCATCCGCGCCCTCGGCCGCCCCGACGAAGTGCGCCAGACCACCGACCCTGAAGTCCGCGATTTTCTCCACGCCTCCATGCAAAAGGAATCCGTCCCATGAAAAGCTCCCTCGAAACCCGCCTCGGCATGTTTGCCGCCGTCATCGTCCTCGCCGCCGTGCTCATCCTCGAAATGCTCGGCTCGTTCGACAACCTCAAGCGCGGCACCCGGGTCCACGCCCTGTTCGCCAGCGCCCAGGAACTCAAGGTCGGCGACCGCGTCAAACTCGCCGGCGTCGAGGTCGGCCGCGTCGAACGCATCGAACTCACCGACTCCCGCGTCCGTGTCACCATGAAGCTCCGCGCCGGCGCCCAGGTTCGCGCCGACAGCCAGGCCGTCATCCGTTTCGCGGGCCTCATGGGCCAGAACTTCGTGGCCCTCTCCTTCGGCTCCCCCGAGGCCGGCTGGGTGCAGGACGGTGCCGAACTCCCCACCGCCGAACAACCCGACCTCAACGCCCTCATGGCCAAACTCGAATCCGCCGCCGGTGGCATCGAAAACCTCACCCGCAACTTCTCCGCCGAAAACCTCCTCGGCCCGGTCAACGACCTCGTCCGCGAGAACCGCACCAACGTCACCGAAACCCTCGCCAACCTCCGCGCCATTTCCTCCCAGCTCAAGGAGGGTCAGGGCACCCTCGGCCGGCTCATCATGGATGATTCCCTCTACCTCTCCGCCCTGGACACCGTCACCAACCTCAACCACACCGCCGGCGAACTCCGCCTCACCATCGCCGACGCCCGTGCCGGCAAGGGCACCATCGGCAAACTCCTCACCGACGAAAGCCTGTTCACCGAAGCCACCGCCTCCATGACCCAGCTCAAGGAAATCCTCTCCAAGGTCAATCGCGGCGAAGGCACCGTGGGCAAGCTCATCACCGACGACCAGTTCTACCGCAACGCCAAGCTCACCCTCCAGAAACTCGACAAGGCCACCGACAGCCTCGAAGACCAGGGCCCCCTCAGCGTCATGGGCTCCTTCATCAGCACCTTCTACTGAACCGGGCGGGCAGGGGGGGAAGGGGCGAAAGCTCGCCGCGTTTCCAAACCCCCTTCGCCCCCCGGTCGCCCCACAAAATCAGCGTGGCGCACCAACGGAACCGCCACGGCCGACGCGCAACGCCCGCCGTGCCGACTTCCCCGTCCGCCCATTGCCAGTTTCCAAACCGGCGCGCGTCGCAAAGTTCCCAGACGGGCCAACTCCGGAATCGGCGCTCCAGCAGGTTCGGAGGTCGCCGACCCGTCGCCTCTCACCTTCCCACCAGCCCGCGTTCCGGCCTGCGCACTGCCCCCTTGCTTTCCTTTTTCCCTTTTCGCCTTTCCCTCACCCATCCAACGGACTCCGCACCCCCAGCCCCGGCTTGGCCATCACGTGCGTATAAATCTGCGTCGTCGTCACGCTCTTGTGCCCCAACAAATCCTGCACGGTTCGGATGTCCGTCCCGCCCTCCAGCAAATGCGTCGCAAAACTGTGCCGCAGCACATGCGGCGTCACCCGCTTCATCAAACCCGCCGCGATGCCCGCCTGCTTGATCGCCCGTTGCACCGCCGCATCCGTCACATGATGCCGCCGACGCACCTTCGTTTCCGGGTCCACGCTCAGTTCCGCGCTGGGAAACACCCACTGCCACGCCCATTCACGCCCGGCCTTCGGCCACTTGGCCCGCAATGCGCCCGGTAACCACACCTCGCCGAGGCCCGCCGCCAGATCCTTCTCGTGCAACTCCCGCACCCGATGCAACTGCGCCGCCAACGCCTCCTTCAACGCCTCCGGCAACATCGTCACCCGGTCCTTGTCCCCCTTGCCCCCGCGCACCGTGATTTGCCCCCGCGCAAAATCCAGATCTTTGACCCGCAGCCGCAGCCCCTCCAGCAAACGCAGCCCGGTGCCATACAACAAACGCCCGATCAACTGCTGCGTCCCCTCCAGCCGCGCCAACAACGCCCGCACCTCCTCGCGGCTCAACACCACGGGCATCCGCTCCGGCCGCTTCGCCCGCGCGAACTCACCAATCGCCCCCAACTCCTGCCCCAGCACTTGCCCATACAAGAACACCAGTGCATTCAACGCCTGATTCTGCGTGCTCGCCGCCACGCCTTCGGTCAAGGCCAGGTGGCCCAAAAAACCGTTCACCTCCACCGCCCCCATCTCCTTCGGATGCCGCTTGCCACTCCACAGAATGAACCGCCGAATCCAGTGGATGTAGGCCTCCTCCGTGCGCGGACTGAACCGCTTGAACCGGATCACCTCGCGGCATTGATCCAGAAACCGCAGCTTCGGATTCGGGACGAAACGGCCCAAAGGCGCGCGGGCAGGCGAGGATGGCGTGTTCATGAAATAGGCCAAACAAATATGCTTGCAACCGACCAAAAACCAGCGATAAAAACACCATGCACCACCGAACTAGGCCAAACCGGTTCGTGCTAGACCAAACCCACGTTTGGCCTACTCACTGTTCGGAGAAATGAACAATCGCATCCGCCTTGCAATCATGTTGGTCTTGTATTGCGTAATCTTTTGGGAGGAGTCGCCCGATGCTATCGCACCGCTGGCGTTTGCCATTCCGTATTTCACTATACCGGCGGCGAAGATTGGAATTGTTCAGGTGGCGGCATGGTCAGGTTGGTTGGCAGTCCTCTTCACATTGATAGCGTTCAAGGAGCGGTCCCCTGCGAGGATCACGCTCATCGCGAAGATTGGGCTTTGCCTTTCAGCCGGCCTATTTATCGCGTGTTCTACCCCGGTCATTTTGGCAGCTATCACTGCTGTTCCGTTTGCAGTCGTTGCGCTCTGGCCGTATCGCAAGCAAAAATCTCCGAACCAGACGCTGCACGCAACAGCCGCCCCGCCGGGCAGTTGACCGGTTTATGAAACGTGAACATCATCATTGCAGGCGACGCGCGCTTACGGCGGCTGTGCGTGAGCTTGTGCGTTAGATGCCTAGCCACCGACATATTCTTGCCCACGCTGACGGCGGCTCTTTTGGCGGTTCTTCCGGCAGCACTGGCCTGTATGCGTTGAGCATCATCGGCACTTGTTCGCGCATCCGGCGTTCGAGTTCCTCTTGGGGCACGGCGCGGCAGCGTTCCGCTTGCATGATGCGATATGCTTCGTCGTTGGCGACGTTCCGCATACCGGCATCTAACCCCGGCGCTGCACCTAACCCGCCCCCCGCTATTCCGTTCGGTAGTTCTTGGTTCATTGTTCCTTTTGGTTGCGCTCCACCTTGCCCGCCGGGGCGGGTAGGTGAGCTTGGTCGTTAGACCACTGCGCACACCACACACAATATGACACCACAACAGAGGGCAGCAGCGGGAGTCGCGCACATTAAGGACCCCATCTTGGACTATTTGGCGCAGCATCCCGACGGCGTTCGTCACTCGCAGATTGTTACGGATTTAGGTTTGGAGTCCTCCTACGAGGGGAAGCAGAAGAACTTTTTGTCGTGGTCGGTGGTTGGCTTGTTGCTTGCCGAGCGGCGAGTCCGCTACGAGCGTCGCGGGAGCACCAAGATTTATTTTCGAGTATAACGATGACGTGGCCTAACCAGAGCGCTGCAGCGAACCGCCGCCCCGCCCGCTGCGCGGGATTGCCGATGGCACATTTCAGATGGCAGATCAGCGCGGCCGCCGACCGGGCGTTTCCGGCGGCGGTCGCTGAGCTTGGGCGTTAGACGGCATCGCGTATGAGCACCACCACGATCAATGACCCAAACACCCTTTTTGACCGATGGTTTAACCGAGCCATAGAGCTATTGGAGAAGCTACCAGATGGGGACGGTGGCACAGCCGGGATGATGATAGTGCTGCCACTTTATGAGCGATACATCTACATCCAGCGGTCCACAGACCGAGCGGGGCGTGGTTTTTACGAGGTCATGGCTGCCGATTTACAATTAGGGAGTGCCGAGGATGCCGAGACCTTTTGGACGACCTTTCGTCACGGTTTCTGTCATACCGGCATGCCGTTCGCGCGCGCCCGGAGTGGCAACGTCCTAC
>JBKBTZ010000131.1:0-8980 GCA_046290825.1 Limisphaerales bacterium | reverse complement strand
TCGAGGGTGAGGAAGGCGTTCGTCGCGGTATAGACCTCGTTGGTCAGGTCGCCGGTGACGGCCTGCCCGCCGACGAAGACAGGCGACTTCCCCGCGCGGAACGACTCGGAGCGCAGGGAGCGGGTGAGGAAATTGTAGCGGATGTGTTCGCCGGTCCAGAGCATGTCTCCGCTCTGCACGCGCACGTTGCCGTCGGCCACGGCCTCGCCGGTGGTTTTGTTGACGGTGGCGGAATCGGCGGTGAGGACGATGCCGTTGTAGCGGACCACGATGCCGTTGGTGCCGGTGGCCAGACCGGTGGCGAGGTCGTAAGTGACGGTGCCGGTGGCGTCGCGGGCCTCGATTTCCCAACTGGCCTGCTGGGCGCGGAGGGGCGCGGCCAGCGCCAGCGCGACGAGGGCCAGCAGGAGGGGAAAAACGCGGTTCATGCGAACGGCCCCAACTAACCAGAGCACGCGCGGGGTGCCAAGCGGCAACTCGGTGGGCACAGGCACAAGCGGGGGGATGGGCTGCGGAGAGGCGGGGTTGGCGCGGAGCCGATTGGGCGGCGGCCGGCCCCCCGGCAGCGGCTTGACAGGTGCCGCCTGCCTACTTACCGTTCGGTAGGTTATGGGCGCTTCCTTCACCCACACGAGCGAGGACACCCGCCGGCAGATTCTGCGGGCGGCCCTCCAGCATTTCGCCGCCAAGGGCTACGCCGGCACCGCGACGCAGGACATCGTGGACACCGCCGGCGTCACCAAGCCCGTGCTCTACTACCATTTCGAGAGCAAGGCCGGACTGTTTCTCGCGCTGATGGACTGGGCCACCGAGGAGCGCTGGCGGCGCACGCAGGCCGCGCTGGTTCCCGGGGCACCGTTGGAGGAGCAACTGACCGCCATCATCGAGGCCTCGTTCGCGTTCGTCCGCGAGAATCGCGACCTGACCCGGCTGGCGATGGGCACGCTGTTCGCCGCGCCGGGCGAGGTGCCCAACCACGGGCAGTGCCTGACGCGCGGGCGGCGGGTTTTCGATCTGATGGAGGAACTGCTTGAGAGGGGCCGACGGGCCGGAACCCTGAAGCGGGAATTCTCCGCGTTCGACCTGGCGATGGCCCTTTACGGCATGATGAATTTCCAGGTGATGGTGCATCTGGTGCTGCCCGACGAGGCGCCGCTCGAGCGCGGCCTCGCCGGCCGGCTGGTGCGCCTGTTTCTCTCCGGGGCCGCGCCCGAGGGCCGACCGTCCGCGCGCCGCAAGGCCCCCGCCCAATCTGCCACCTCCCGACGAAAGATCTGAATCATGAAACGCTACCTGCTATTGGGCGCACTGATCGTGCTGGCCGTGTTTGCCGCGCTGGGCGGCGTCAAGTTTCTGCAAATCCGCGCGTTGATTGTGGCGGGCGCGCACACGTCACCGCCGCCCGAGACGGTCGCCTCCGCCGTTGCCCGCACCGAATCCTGGCCGCGCACCCTGACGGCCATCGCCTCGGTCACGCCGGTTCAGGGCGTGCAGGTGCCGGCGGAACTGGGCGGCACCGTCACCGAAATCGCCTTCGAGTCCGGCGCGACCGTCGCGGCGGGCGATCTGTTGGTGCGGTTGGACACGAGCCTGGAAGAGGCGCAGTTGCGCGCCCTCGAGGCGCAGGCGGACCTCGCCCGCATCAACGCCGAACGCCTCCGCCGCCTCCGCGCCGAGAATACCGTGGCGCAGTCGGAACTCGACGCCGCCGAGGCCGCCCTCAAGCAGGCCCTCGCCAACGCCGACGCCGTCCGCGCCACCATCGAGAAGAAAACCATCCGCGCGCCCTTCGCCGGGCAGACCGGCATCCGCCTGGTCAACCTCGGCCAATACGTCGAGGCCGGGAAACCGGTCGTTTCGCTCCAGGCGCTGGACCGCGTGTTCGCCGATTTCTCGCTGCCGCAGCAGGAACTGCCCCGGCTGACGACCGGCCTGCCGTTGCGCCTGACGACCGACGCCTACCCGGGTCGTGAATTCACCGGCACGCTGACCGCCATCAACCCCGACCTGAGCGCAAGCACCCGGAGCGTCCGGTTGCAGGGCACGTTCGACAATCCCGGAAGGTTGCTGCGGCCCGGCATGTTTGGCCGCGTCGAGGTGTTGCTGCCGGACGCGCAGACGGTGCTGGCGATTCCGGCCACGGCGGTGTTCAGCGCCCCCTACGGCGATTCGGTGTTCGTGATCGAGCCATCCACCAACCAGGCGGGCGGCCTGGTGGTGCGGCAGCAGTTCATCCGCATCGGCCGGATGAAGGGGGATTTCGTCAGCGTCGAGGCCGGCTTGAAGGCCGGTGACAAGGTCGTCAGCGCCGGTCTGTTCAAGCTGCGCAACGGCATGAGCGTGGTGGAGAACAACGAGGTCGTGCCCAAGGCCGAGAAGTTCCCCGCGCCGCCCAACACCTGAGCCGCCGCGCATGAAGACCATTACCGACCTGTTCATCCGGCGGCCCGTGCTGGCGCTGGTGGTCAACCTGGTGATCGTCATCGCCGGGTTGCAGGCCATCCAGTCCCTCAACGTCCGCCAGTATCCCCGCAGCGAGAACGCCGCCATCACCGTCACCACCGCCTACATCGGCGCGAGCGCCGATCTGGTGCGCGGCTTCATCACCCAGCCCCTCGAGCGCGCCATCGCCGCCGCGGACGGGATTGACTACCTCGAGTCGAGCAGCGCGCTGGGTCTCTCGACCATCACCGCGCGGCTCAAGTTGAACTATGACGCCACCAAAGCCCTGGCGGAGATCAGTTCGAAGGTCAACCAGGTGCGCGGCGACCTGCCGCCCGAGGCCGAGGTGCCCGTCATCAACATCGAACCCGCGGATTCGCGCATCGCCTCCGCCTACCTCAGCTTCACCTCCGACATCCTCGAGCCGAACCAGATCACCGACTACCTGGTGCGCGTCGTGCAGCCGCGGCTCTCGGCGCTCGCCGGCGTGCAGCGCGCGGACATCCTCGGCGGGCGCACCTTCGCCATGCGCATCTGGCTCAAGCCCGACCGCCTGGCTGCGTTGAACATCAATCCCAACCAGGTCCGCCAGGCGCTGGCCGCAAACAACTTCCTCTCCGCCGTGGGCCGCACCAAAGGCTCGCTCATCCAGGTCAATCTCTCGGCCAACACCGACCTCCGCTCCGTCGAGGAGTTCCGTGAACTGGTCATCCGCCGCGAGGGCGACCAGCTCGTCCGCCTGCGCGACGTGGCGGACGTGGTGCTGGGCGCGGAAGATTACGACAGCGAGGTCCGTTTCAGCGGGGAGAAGGCCGTGTTCATGGGCGTCTGGCCCCTGCCCAATGCCAACACCCTCGACGTCATCCGCCTCGTCCGCGAGGAGATGGCCGCGATCCAGCAGGATCTGCCCTCCGGCCTCAAGGCCCGCATCGCCTACGATGCCACCCAATACATCGAGGACGCCATCCGCGAGGTCATCAAGACCCTGACGGAGACGCTGATCATCGTGGCCATCGTCATCTTCCTGTTTCTTGGCTCGGTGCGCTCGGTGCTGGTGCCGCTGGTGGCGATTCCTGTCTCGCTGATCGGCGCGGTGTTCCTGATGCAGGTGTTCGGTTTCACGCTGAATCTGCTCACGCTGCTGGCCATCGTGCTCTCCGTTGGCTTGGTCGTGGATGACGCGATTGTCATCGTGGAAAACGTCGAACGGCACATCCGCGAGGGCAAATCCCCGACGCGCGCCGCCATCCTCGGGGCGCGCGAACTGGTCGGCCCGGTCATTGCCATGACCATCACGCTGGCGGCGGTGTATGCGCCGATTGGCTTGCAGGGCGGCCTGACCGGTTCGCTGTTCCGTGAGTTCGCCTTCACGCTGGCGGGCGCGGTGTTCATTTCGGGCATTGTCGCGTTGACGCTCTCGCCGTGGATGTCGAGCCGCCTGATTCGCGGCGGGCACGAGGAGGAGGGATTGGTGGGCCGCATCAACCACGGCTTCGACTGGCTGCGCCGGCAATACGGTCGCGTATTGGAAGCCACGCTGCGCGGGCGGGTGGCCGTGTATGTGGTGTGGGTGGGGTTGAGCCTGCTGGCCATCCCGATGTTTCTCATGGCCCCGAAGGAACTGGCCCCCACCGAGGACCAGGGCATCATCTTCGGGATTGTTGAGGCGCCGGCCGACGCCTCGATTGACCAGACGGCGTTCTACACCGAGGCGGCCAACGAAATCATGATGGCCGTGCCCGAGCGGGACCGCACCTTCCAGATCACCTTCCCGAGCAGCGGCTTTGGCGGCCTCGCGTTGAAGCCCTGGAGCGAACGCGAGCGCACCGTCTTCCAGGTGGCCGCCGAGGTGACGCCCAAGCTCAACACCCTGCCCGGCATCAAAATGCTCACGGTCACCCCCGCGGCCCTGCCCGGCGGCGGCCAGTTCCCGGTCGAGTTCGTCATCGCCGGAACCGCCGAACCCGAGCAAATCCTCACCTTTGCCCGCCGCCTGCAACAGGTCGCCTCCACCAACGGCATGTTCGCCTTTCCGCCCATCCTCGACACCAAGGTGGACCAGCCGGAGGTCAAGCTCGTGATTGACCGTGACAAGGCCGCCGCGATGGGCCTCGACATGGCCACCATCGGCGCGGACCTCGCCACGCTCGTCGGCGGCAATTACGTCAACCGCTTTAACTTCGACGGTCGCAGTTACAAGGTCATCCCCCAGCTCGAGCGCATCGCCCGGCTCAACCCGTCGCAACTCGAGGAGCATTACGTCAAGGGGCCGGACGGCCACCTTGTGCCCCTCAGCACCTTCGCCCGGCTGGAACGCAAGGCCACGCCCCGCGCGCTCAACCGTTTCCAGCAGATGAACTCGGTGAAGCTCAGCGGCGTCGCCGTCCGCCCGCTGGACGAGGCGCTCCGCTCGCTCGAGGACGAGGCCCGGCGCATCCTCCCGCAGGGCTATCAGATCGGCTACACCGGCGAGTCGCGGCAGTTGCGCGTCGAGGGCAACAAGTTTCTCCCCGCGCTGGCGCTCGCGCTCATCCTCATCTTCCTCGTGCTGGCGGCGCAGTTCAACAGCTTCCGCGACCCGTTGATCATCCTGGGCGGCTCCGTGCCGCTGGCGATGTTCGGCGCGCTGATTTTCAGCTTCCTGAAATTCCCCAATCCAAACATGGCCTTCTGGACCGACGGCTGGACGACGACGCTGAACATCTATTCGCAGGTCGGCCTGGTGACGCTCGTGGGGCTGGTGTCGAAGAACGGCATCCTGATCGTCGAGTTTGCCAATGAACTTCAGCGGACCGGGCTGACCAAGTTCGACGCCATCCGGCAGGCCGCTCTCATCCGGTTGCGGCCGGTGCTGATGACCAGCGTGGCCACCGTGGCGGGCCATTTCCCGCTGACCCTGGTGAGCGGCGCGGGCGCGGCGGCGCGGAATTCCATCGGCATCACGATCGTCGCCGGCATGGCGCTGGGCACGATCTTTACGCTGCTGGTAATCCCCGCCATTTACCTCCTGATCGCCAAACAGCACCAGGGCGAAGACCCCGGTGCCATCGCCCGGGACTACGCGCATCAGGAGGAGTCGTAAACGGGCGGGCCGCGTGGCCTACCCACCGTTTCCCCGCAGCCGCGCGCCGAGCCGTTTCACGTCCTCCAGAATCAGATACTGCGCGGGCACCAGCAGCAGCGTCGTCAGCGTGCAATACAGCACGCCAAACCCCAGGCTCACCGCCATCGGAATCAGGAACTGCGCCTGCACGCTCCGCTCGAGGATCAGCGGCGTCAGCCCCGCGAACGTGGTCAACGACGTCAGCAGCACGGGCCGGAACCGCTTCACGCCGGCCTGCCGCACCGCCTCACTGACCGGCACCCCCGCCCGCACGGCGCGGTTGATGAAGTCCACCAGCACGAGGCTGTCGTTCACCGCCACGCCCGCCAGCGCCACCAGGCCGAACATGGAAAGCACCGTCAACGGCAATCCCATCACCAGGTGCCCCAGGATCGCGCCGAAGAACCCGAACGGAATCGCCGACATGACGATGAGCGGGTGCAGATAAGTTTTCAGCGGCACCGCCAGCAGCGCGAAGATCAGCAGCAGGGCCAGCAGGAACCCGCGCACCAGGCTGCCCATCGTTTCACTTTGCTCGCGGCGTTCCCCCTCGAGCCGGAAACGCACGCCGGGATGCTCCCGCAGCAGCGCCGGGAGGTCGTTCTGCACGACGCCGTTCATGATTTCCTGGGTGTTCGCCTTGCTGAGGTCCACGTCCGCCGTGACGTTGATGGCCCGCTGCCGGTCCACGCGCAGGATGCTGGCGTAACCGCGCCCGAACTGCACCTCCGCCACCGTCGGGAACGGCACGGCGGTCCCGTCGGGCAGGCGGATGCGCAGATTTTCGACGTCGCCGAGCGAGCGCCGTTCGTCCGCCGGATAGCGCACCATCACCTTCACGTCGTCGCGCCCGCGCTGGATGCGCTGCGCCTCCTCGCCGTAGAACGCCTGCCGCACCTGCCGCGCAAGGTCGGCCAGCGTCAGCCCGCGCGCCTCGGCCTCGGGTTTGATCGCGAGCTTCAATTCCTGTTTGCCCGCGCGATACGAGTCGGCGATGTCGAACACGCCCTCGTAGCCCGCCAGCCGCTCCTTCAACTCCTCCGCCGCCGCGCGCAGCTCGCCGATGTCCGGCCCGGTCAACTGCACGTCAATCGGGCTGCCCGACGAGAACAGCGCGGAACTGAACACCAGTTCGATCGCGTCGGGCACCGGCCCGGCGAGTTCGCGCCAGCGGCGCACCACCTCGGTGGCCTTCACCGACCGCACCTCGGACGGCGCGAGCTGGATGTGGACCTCGCCCGCGTTGGCCCGCGCAAAGCTGCGCCCCATGTTGCCGCCGTTCCGGCTGATGGCGTTGCGAAACGGCTGATCGCCCACCGATGCAAGCAGGTTCCGGAACAGCGGCTGGCCGTCGGCAGTCGGCGTGGCGGCCAGTTCCTCGCGCAGTTGGAACGCGGCCGCCTCGAGCTGCGCCACCGCGCGGCGGACGGTTTCCGGCGGCGTGCCCTCGGGCAGCGTCACAAACGCCGCCACATCGTCGCCCTCGACCGGCGGGAAGAACTGGAACTTGAGCACGCCGCCCGCGACGACTCCCGCCGCGAGCAGCAGCGAGCACAAGCCCAGCGCCAGCGTCGTATAACGCCATTCCAGACACCCTTCGAGCGCGGGCCGGTAAACGCGCTGGATGAACCGGTCCAGCGCGCCGATGAAATGGCTTTGCAGCCAGCGGAACGGGTGCCGCCGGTCCCCCTCCGACGCCGCAGGCCGCAGCCCGCTCAGATGGTTTGGCAGCACCAGCATGGATTCGAGCAGCGAGAACAACAGCGTGGGGATGACGATGAACGGGATGGCCCGCATCACCTTGCCCATGTTGCCCTCGACCAGCGCCAGCGGCGCGAACGCCGCCACCGTCGTCAGCACCGAAAAGATCACCGGCACCGCCACCTCGCGCGCGCCGAGAATGGCCGCGCGCGGCCCCGCCAGTCCGGCCTGCACCTTCGCGTAGATGTTCTCGCTGACCACGATGGCGTCGTCCACCACGATGCCCAGCACGAGCAGGAACGCGAACAGCGAGATCATGTTCACCGACACGTCCAGCCCGGGCATCAGCCAGAGCGTGCCGAGGAATGTGACGGGAATGCCCAGCCCCACCCAGAACGCCAGCCGGAACCGCAGGAACAGCGCAAGCACGATGAACACCAGCACAAAGCCAATGGCCGCGTTCTTGAGCAGCAGGTTCAACCGGCCCCGCAGATATTCCGAGTAATCCTGATACGGCGTCAGCGTGATGCCCTCCGGCAGCCACGCCCGCGCGTCCGCCACGTAGCGATAGACCGTCTTCGAGATTTCCAGCGCGCTCTGGTTGCCCACGCGGAACACCTGCACCGCCACCGCGGGCCGGTCGTTGAAGCGCGCCGAGCGCTCCACATCCTCGAAGCCGTCCACCACCCGCGCCACGTCCCCCAACCGCAGCCGCGCCCCGTCCGGCAGCGTCCGCAGCGGGAGCCGCTCGAATTCCGGCGCGCGATAGGCCTGGCCCTTCACCCGCAGCAGGAATTCGCCCCCGTCCGTCTTCACCGCGCCGCCC
The DNA here is from genome assembly GCA_046290825.1 of Limisphaerales bacterium. GTDB lineage: Bacteria > Verrucomicrobiota > Verrucomicrobiia > Limisphaerales > DSYF01 > JBKBTZ01. The sequence continues at coordinate 908 of JBKBTZ010000131.1, read as the reverse complement.
GGCAGGTCGAGTGACGCGCGCCGCACCGCGTTCGCCACCTCGTCGAACGTCAGCCCGTAACGCCGCAGCGCCAGTTCCGACACCTCAATCGAAATTTCATAGGGCCGCGCCACCACCAGCTCCGTCTGCGTGATGCCCGGCAGCGCGGCGATTTCATCCCGCACCCGCTCGCCGATGCGCTTCAACGCCGCCTCCTCTGCGGCGCCCGCCACCGCCACGCTGATGACCTGCGTGCGGATGATGATTTCCTGGATGACCGGCTTCTCGGTCTCGGCGGGAAAGGTGTCAATCGCGTCCACCCGCGCCTTCACGTCGTCCAGCACGCGCCGCACGTCCGCGCCGGGCAGCAGTTCAATGATGACCGTGCCCATCCCCTCGGTGGCGGTCGAGCGGATGCGCTTGATGCCGTCCAGCCCGTGGACCGCCTCCTCGATGCGCACGCACACGCCCTCCTCGACCTCCTCGGGCGCCGCCCCGCGATACGGCACGGTCACGCTGATCGTTTCGGAACTGAACTCGGGAAACACCTCCTTGCGGATGGTGCCCAGCGACAACAGCCCGCCGACGGCGATGACCACCAGCAACAAATTCGCGGCCACGCCGTTCCCGACGAACCACGCAATCACCCCGCGCTGACGCCGCTCGTTCATGACGGTTCAAAACAACGGTGTTCGGCTTTCATTCGGACATTGGAATTCGGGCTTTGGATTTTTTCCCCATCACCGCTCCTGCGTCCGCACGCGCATCCCCTCGACCGGCGCGTCCAACGGCGAAACGCACACGCGGTCGCCCGCCACCAGCCCGCCGCGCAACACCGCGCGGTCGCGTTCCAGCCGGACCACTTCGACCGCCCGGAACCGGAGCCGGTCCTCCGCGTCCACCGCGAGCACCTGGTCCGGCCCCCGCAT
>JBKBTZ010000130.1:0-9022 GCA_046290825.1 Limisphaerales bacterium | reverse complement strand
ACCTGGCAGACGCACAACAAGCTGGAACTGACGCCCGAGGCCCGGGCTAAAACCCTGGAAGCCTGCCGCTATTGGCACGGCAAAAAGCTTAAATGCTACGCGGCCTGTGTCATGCCGGACCATGTTCATTTGTTGATTCAGCCGTTACCCAAGCAAGCGGCTGGCGAAACGGGAGTTCACTCGCTTTCGGAAATCCTGCACAGCATCAAATCGTTCTCCGCCCATGCGGTGAACAAGGCCATGAATCGCACCGGGCCGGTGTGGATGGATGAATCCTTCGACCGGCTGATCCGTTCGGAATCGGACTTGCACAAGACCTGGGACTACATCTGGAACAACCCCCGCAAAATCGGGCTGGTGGGGCCGATGGAGGAATATCCTTACATCTGGACACCGACCGCCGCGGACACGCCCCCGATTGTTCGGCGGGACGCCGAACAACACCCGCGAGACGCAGGGGCTACACGCAGCGAAACGGACGCCATCAGCCAATCCTCCACCTTCCTCCTCCACGGCGTCACCGGCTCGGGAAAAACGGAGGTTTATCTGCAAGCCATCGAACACGCGCTGTCGCAGGGCAAAGGCGCCATTGTGCTCGTGCCGGAGATTTCCCTCACGCCGCAGACGGTCGAGCGGTTCAAGGCACGGTTCAGTCATGGACCGAACCAGACGCTCGTCGCGGTGCTGCACTCGCACCTCTCCGCCGGCGAACGCCACGATGAATGGCATAAAATCCGGCAGGGGCGCGCCCGCATCGTCATCGGCGCGCGCTCGGCCATTTTCGCGCCCGTGGAACCGCTCGGGTTGATCATCGTGGACGAGGAACACGAGCACACCTACAAGCAGGAGGAGGCCCCGCGTTACCATGCCCGCGATGTGGCCGTGGTCCGCGGCCAGCGCGAGGGGGCCGTCGTGGTGCTGGGGTCCGCCACGCCCTCTCTCGAGAGTTTCTACAACTGCAAACAGGGCAAATACACGCTGCTGGAACTGCCCGAACGCGCCGACAACGCCAAGATGCCGCTCGTCCGCGTGGTGGACATGCGCCAGACCGCCCGCAAGGAGAAGGGCATCCCGATTTTTTCGCCCCAGTTGAAGGAAGCCATCCACCAGCGACTCGAACGCGGTGAGCAGACCATCCTGTTCCTCAACCGGCGCGGCTATTCGTCGTCGCTCGAGTGCCAGAAGTGCGGCTACGTCGCGGGCTGCCCGAATTGCAGCATCTCGCTGACCTACCATCGGCGCGAACAGAAGATCGCCTGCCACATTTGCGGCCATACCGACAAGGTGCCGACGGCGTGTCCCAAGTGTCAGAACCCGGCCATTCGTTACGCCGGCCTCGGCACGGAGAAGGTGGAGGACATCCTGGCGAAACTTTTCCCGCAGGCCCGGTTGCGGCGGATGGATTCCGACATCATGAAGCGCAAGGAGGATTACCGCCGCGTGCTGGGCGAATTCCGCGCGGGCAAGGTGGACATCCTCGTCGGCACGCAGATGATCGCCAAGGGGCTGCATTTCCCGAATGTGACCCTCGTCGGCATCATCTTTGCCGACCTGGCGCTGCACCAACCGGACTTCCGCGCGGGCGAACGGACATTTCAACTGCTCACTCAGGTCGCCGGGCGCGCCGGGCGCGGCGACGTCGAGGGCGAGGTGTTCGTGCAGAGCTTCACGCCGTTCCACCCCGCCATCCAATACGCGCGGCGGCACGACTTCGCCGGCTTCTACGAACAGGAGATCGAGTTCCGGCGGCAACTCAATTACCCGCCCTTCGCGCGCATCGCCCTGCTGACCTTGAAAGGGCGGAACGAGCAGAAGGTGCAGTTCGCCGCCGAACATCTGAAGCGGGAACTGGAGAAGCTGACCGCTGATTTGAAGCACGTCATGCTGCTCGGCCCGGCTCCCGCTCCCCTGCTTCGCGCCGAGACGTTCTATCGTTACCAGATCATGCTGCGCGGGCGGCAGATGCCGGAAATCAGCCGGCGGCTGGCCAGGCTGCTGGCGGATTTGAAACTACCCGACGAGGTGACCGCGGCGGTGGACATTGACCCGGTCAGTCTAAGCTGAGGGTGAAGGCAGCGGTGAAGCGCGGACGATTTCCTCGCCGTCACATTCCCAGATCTGGAGCGCATCCCAGTCGCCGCGCTTGATGTTGCGCCAGATCTCGGGATGCGCGCGACGGGTGAGGTGCTTTTCGCCAACCCCAGCGGCGTCGCACCCCAGCAGCAGCGCGTGCGGCTTGTAGAGGCGCGGCCGGCCAATTACCCGCACGGCACCGGGTGGCGTGGGCGGCGCGGGGCGGCGATCCAATACGAGGAAGCTCACGGGCAGGTCGCGCAGATCCACATTCATCAGATGGCTGAACTTCCCCCAATCCGGATCGGTGAACACCCCCGGCGGCGGGCTGGCAAAGTGATGGCACCAGTGCCGTTCGTTTTCCGGTGCGAGAATGCCGCAGCGTTCGCCGTGCAAACAGGGAGCCACAACGTGAAACTGTCGGCGCAGGCGTTCGCGCAGGGCGATCAGCGTCAGGCTCACCTCGTAAGTCCCGGGTTCCACCCACAAAATGGCGGCGGCTCCGAGGAGGCTGGCCTCGAGCGCGGCCAGTTGGTCGGGCGTCAATTCCGTCAGCACATGGCTGAGGAGCACGGTCGCGCCAGTTAGCGCCTCGGCACCGGGCGCGCCCGTCCCCGTGGCGACCTTCAAGCCGGGATATTTCGCCGCCGCCCGGCCCGCCGCAAACCGCACCGCCCGCGCTGACCGGTCCCACAACCGGGCCTCGCTTACGGCGTGGGCACCGAACCAGTCCAGATACGCCCGATGCGCGATGCCGCTACCACAGCCCCAGTCCACCAGCGGCCCGCCCGGCGAAGCCCAGCCGCGCCGTTGGAGTTCGGCGAGGACGTAATCCCATTTCCATCCAATGCGCTGGGCGAACGTGGCATCGTAACTGGCCAGGTCGGCATCCGACTGCCAGTAATCCGTCTGACCGGCGGTGCCCGCGAGGAAGGCGGCGCGCAGGCGTTCGAGAGTGGGCCAGTCAATGGCGTTGGCAGGGAGCGCGGCGGGCATGTTGGTCTTGGTTTTTTGACAGCGATAAGTCACCCTCCCGCGCAAAGCAATCCTGCCGGCAACGGCGGCAACCGCATTCCGAAATCATGAAGGCAAAAATCAAACCTGCCTCCGCTCCGGACCGTTACGTCATCATCATGGCCGGCGGGCGCGGCGAACGTTTCTGGCCCGTCAGCCGCGAGCACACGCCCAAGCAGCTCATCAAACTGCTCGGCGACCGCTCGTTCCTCCAGCAGGCCGTGGACCGCGTCCTGCCACTGGTGCCGGTGAAAAACATTCTTGTCATTACCAATGCCGCCCAGGCCGCCGAGGTCCGCAAGCAACTCCCCAAGCTGCCCAAGGAAAACATCGTGGCCGAACCCGTGGGCCGCGACACCTGCGCGGCGGTGACCCTCGGCGCGGCCATCGTCGGCGCGCGCTCCGTCAATGCGGTGATGGCCGTGCTGCCCGCCGACCACGTCATTCCCGAGGAGAAGAAATTCCAGCAAGTGTTGAACGACGCCTTTGACCTCGCCGGGCGGGGTCAGGTCATTGTGACCATCGGCATCAAGCCCACCGAGCCGGCGACCGGCTACGGTTACATCCGCACCGGCAACGAACTGCCGCCGCCCGAGGGCGTGAAGAAATACAAGACCACGTTCTTCAAGGCCGAGCAGTTTGTCGAAAAGCCGGATTACGACACCGCGCTCACCTACCTGACCAGCGGCCAGTATCGCTGGAACGCGGGCATGTTCGTCTGGTCGTTTGTCACCATCACCAACGCGCTGGAAAAGCATCAGCCCGAAATGAACGCGGCCTGCCACCGGTGGTTCGAGGCCGCCACAAAGGGCAAATTGGAAAAGGTGCTCGCCCGGGAATATCCGGACATCAAGAAGATCAGCGTGGATTACGCCATCATGGAACACGCGCAAAACGTGGTGGTGGCGGATGGCACGTTTGCGTGGGACGACCTCGGCGCGTGGCCCGCGCTGGCCCGGCATCTCAAGGCCGATCCGGAAGGCAACTGCGCGGTGGGCGAATTCATCCACGTGGACGGCGCGCGGAACATCATCTACGACGCGCGCACCAAGGACCGCCGCACGCCCATCGCCTGCGCCGGGTTGCGGGACTCGATTCTCGTGCTGACCGATGACGCCGTGCTGCTGGCCCACAAATCGCAGGCGCAGAAGATCAAGGAACTGGTCCGCAAGCTGGCGGAGCATCCCAAGCTGAAACGGCTGGTATAACCGCCGCGGAACGGCCTGGCTCCCGTGGCTTGCATCCAAGCCGCGCGAAACGAGCCTTCCCACAGGAAACGGCGCGGGCTGACCACCCGCGCCGTTTGCAATTCCGGGTTTTTTGCCGCCGGATCAGATGACTTCCGTCACGCCGGGCACCGGGAGTTTGTAGAGGCCGTTCTCGTCCGGCAGGGACTTCGGCAGCGCATCCCACGCGAGTCGCTCGGGCATCAGGTTGATGTTGGAGCCGATGGCTTCGTCCCAGGAAATCCGCTGGCCGGAATAGGTGGCCATGCGGCCCAGGATGGCGGTCATGGTCGCCTTGGCACCGTTCTCCCCGTCGTTGAGCGGCTTGTTGTTGCGGATGGCATCGAACAACACGTCGTGCTCGACCTGCTGGGGGTCCTTCTGCGGGCCGCGGTATTTCCATTCAGCGCCGCCCTTGGGCTGGATGAGGAAGCTGTTGATGCTGGCCGTGCCGGCCGAGCCGATGACGTGCTCGGACACGCTGTTCCAGCAGCCCGGAATGTGCCGGCACTGGCTGAACATGCGGCGGCCGTCCGCATATTCAAATTCGACGAAGTGGTGGTCGAAAATCTCGCCGTAATCCGGCCCCTTGCGGACCTCGCACCCGCCCTGCCCCTGCGCGCGAACCGGATAGGCGTCAAACACCCAGTTGATCACGTCCATGTTGTGGATGTGCTGCTCGACGATGTGGTCGCCGCAAATCCAGTTGAAGTAATACCAGTTGCGCATCTGGTATTCCATTTCGGTGAGCTTGCGGCCCGCGCGGCGCTCGAGGTCGGCGCGGCGCTGCACCCAGGGCGTCTGGCCGTTCCAGTAGGCCCGGCCCACGAGCAGGTCGCCGATGGCCCCCTCGCGCAGTCGTTTTACCGTCTCGAGGTAACCGGCCTGATAGCGGCGCTGGAGACCGACGCACACCTTGAGGTTCTTCTTTTTGGCCTCCTCGGCGGCGGCCAGCACGCGGCGCACGCCGGGGGCGTCGGTGGCCACGGGCTTCTCCATGAACACATGCTTGCCGAGACGGACGGCCTCCTCAAAGTGGTCCGGTCGGAAGCCCGGCGGCGTGGCCAGGATGACGACATCCGCGAGGGCGATGGCCGGTTTGTAACCGTCAAACCCAAAGAACTGACGCTCGGCGGGCACGTCCACCTTGTCGCCGAAACGCTGCTTGAGGTTGCGGATGGCCCCCTCGAGGCGGTCGTTGAAGGCGTCGGCGGCGGCCACCAGTTTCACGGGTCCCTCGGTGCTGAGGGCCTGCGCGGCGGCTGCGGAGCCGCGACCACCGCAACCGATGACGGCGACTTTGAGGGTATTGTCCTCCGCCGCGAAGGCGGAGCGTTCGATGCCGAGCGTGCCCAGCACCGACGCGCCCGCGAGCGCGGTCGAGGTGGTGCGGAGAAAATCACGACGGGTGAGGGACGAGTCCGGGGAGGAGGCGTTTTGAGGTTTCATGAGTTGCAATGTTTGGTTCGGAAAACCGGGCGGCCCGGGTTTGATGCCCGGAAACCCGCCCAAATTCAATCTTGGGCGCAAAAATTATTCGGCCAGGAGCCGCTCGATGAGTTTTCCCTCGACAGCCATGGTGGTTCCGTGGCGGAGACCGCGGGGCATCACCAGTTGACCGGTCACGTCTTCCCAGGTCTGCCAGTCGCGTGTCCGCACCGCGCCGTAGTGGTGGTCGCGATAGCAGTCGTAATAAAGGTAATCCCAGCCGTCCACGCGCAGCACCGTCGGGCCTTCCACCCAGTTGCGGGAGATGGGCGGGCCGGCGGGACTGAACGGCCCGCCCGGCTGGTCCGCCTCGGCCACGCGCAGGTTCTTTTTCGGCACCGGTTCGACCGTCTCATCCTTGACCACGAGTTTCCAGCGTCCGTTCACGGGGAACAGCGTCGCGTCTATGACGTTGAACCCGGGATCGTAGAACAGGCGCGTCGGGGAGAATTCGCGGAAATCCCGCGTGGTGGTGGCATACATCCGGTGATTGTAAGCGGCGTCACCGGCCACCTGCGTTTCGGGAAACTGCCCGGGAATCGTGGAGGCCCAAAAAATCAGGAACTCCTCGCGCCCGGCGTCCCACACGATCTCCGGTGCCCAGCAGTTTCGTGTCGTCGGCTCGTGCGCCATCACGGGAATCGCCTGTTGCGGCGACCAGTTCACAAAGTCGCGCGTCGAAGCGTGGCCGATGGTCTTACCCGTCCAGGAGGTCGTCCAGACCAGGTGAAAGGTGCCGTCGGGGCCGCGCGTTACGCAGGGGTCGCGCAGGAGTTTGGATTCGCCCACCTCGGGCAGCAGAAACGTCCGCCCACCGCCCAGCGGCTCCCACCGCAGGCCGTCCGCGCTCCACGCCAGGTGCAGCCCGCTCTCGCCGTTGCCCACGAAGTAGGTGAACAAGTAGGCCGTTTCCGGCACCCGCACCCGCTCGCCGGAAACGCGATACAGCCCGGAGGCGTGCGGCCGCAATTCCGCGGCGAACTCGCCGCGGAACTCGCCCAGGTCCCGCTGCGCCCACAAATCCCGCACCTGCATCGGCCCAACAAAGCCCAGGTCCGCCGCCGTCACCGCCACCCGGGCCGGGCCAGCCGGGCGATAGGGAGAATTTGTGAACACCAGGAACCGCCCGGTCGCGCCCTGGTTCTGGTTTGCGCCACCGTCGTCCAGCGCGGCCGTTGCCGTGAAGCGCGTCACGCCCGCGGGCAGATCATACTCGATGACCGACAACGAATGGGTGCCGATGCCCCGTTCGTAGGACTCGCCATTGACGCGCAGCGGGCCGCCACTCACCGCGCGGTTCACCACCGCCGACCGCCAGCCCGAGGTGGCCCGGACCCAGCGCAGCTCCGTCAGCGACTGCTCGCCATCCGGCCCGATCAACTTCGGGTCGAGCCAGTTGGCGTGGTCCGCCGTGAACCCGTCGCCCGCGTCTTCGACCACCAACCACAGTTTTTGGGCACCCGCGAGATCCACCGTCACCGGCACGCTGCGAGTGCGGCGGGAGATCACACTGCTGCGGAACGCCGCCGTGCCCGGGTCGAGCGATTCGGCGTCGCGGGTGTTGAACAGGGCGAGGTAACGGTCCGCCGAACCGGGCACGTTGGCGATCCAGCCGATGAGTCCGTCGCGCTCGAACAGTTCGCGGTTGGCGGTGCTGTGCTGGTTCACCGCGAGCACCTCGTCGTTGGTCAGCAGCGACCGGGTGAAGTCATCCAGCTTTGCGAGGTCACCCCCGAACATCAACGGCGAGCGGGCGATGCACCAGAGGTTCATCAGGGTGAATTGCTCGTCCCGGGTAAAGCGGGTGGTGCGTTTGCCCAGTTCGAGCACCCCCAGCGGCAACATGTCCGCGTCCGGCCAGTGGCCCGGCCCGCGATAGGGGGTCCAGTTCCGCAGCCGGGTGAACTGCGCGAGCAGCTCCGGCCAGCGGTCCCAGAAATCATCGCTGATGCGCCACAGATTCGCGTGCCGCATGACGTGCGGACCTTCCACCACCGGGGTCTCGCCCGGCGAGGTGCTGAGCACCATGCGCCGGCCCGTGCGGTCAATCGCCTTGCGGATGGCCTCGATCTCCGGACGGTTCGGGCCATAGGGCCGGCTGAGGTCGTCCACCTTCACATAATCCACGCCCCATGAGGCAAGGAGCTCAAAGACCGAGTCGTAATACTCCTGCGCGCCGGGCTTGCTCATGTCCACGCCGAACATGTCGGGGTTCCACGCGCAAACGCTGTTGGTGTTGGCGATGTCCCGTGCGAAATACGGCGTGCCCTTGACCGGCGTGTTCTGCGCCACCGCCTGACGGGGAATGCCGCGCATCAGATGGAGGCCGAACTTGAGTCCCTTGCCGTGGACGTAATCCGCCAGCGGCTGGAAACCCCGCCCGCCCATCGCGGAGGGAAAGCGGTTCGTCGCCGGCAACAACCGCCCCCACTCGTCCATGACCAACGTCGCATTCGGGCGATACTCGAAGCTGTTCGCCTCCGGCTCATACCACTGAATGTCCACCACCACGTATTCCCAGCCGTGCGCCTTGAGTTGTTCGGCCATCACGTCGGCGTTCGCCCTGGTCTGCGCTTCGGTGACGGTGGTGGCGAAGCAATCCCAACTGTTCCAGCCCATCGGCGGCCGTTCCGCCCAGGCCCAAAACGCGGGCGCAGGAGCTTGCGCGGCGGCCGCCCAAGCGACCACCGCGCCCCAGGTGAAAAGAAGGTTGCGAATCATGTTTTGGTTGTGGTCCGTCATCAGCATTTGCGCCGGCCCAGCGGGTTCGCGACGCACCGGTTCAATTGCCCTCCGGCTTCACCTCGGAGTAAAGCGGGCTGGCCGGCACCGCGAAGGTCGTCCACGCCGCCGGGCGGTCCGGGCCGAAGCTCGCGAAATCCGCCGCCAGCTTGTCGGCCAGCGGCAGTTGGTGGTCGCGCAGACCCTGCGCCACACACTGCGCCAACAAATACGCGCCGTAATTATTGTGGTGGGTTCCGTCCTGGAAGGCCCGGTCCAGGTCGGCGCCCAACGCGCGGTAAAGCCGGAGGCTCATCGCTTGCAAATCAATCAGCTCCGTGCGCTCCTCCGCGGCGACCCGCCGCACCGTGTCGCGGTCGAGATAGCATCCGACCCAGTAGGCTGCGAGCGCGGCGAGCAGAATGCCCGTCATTGCAAGCACGAAGCCCTGCCACGCGCCGAACGCCACCACGGCGAAAAGCGTAATGAGCGGCCGCGGG
>JBKBTZ010000129.1:0-9030 GCA_046290825.1 Limisphaerales bacterium | reverse complement strand
GGCCCGATTTCCCGGCCACACTCCAGCATCTCCGCGCCATACCAGGGATTGCGCAGCGGGGGCCGGAGTTGCAGCCAATCCAACTGGTCGGGGGCGCCGGGAAAAGCGTCACCGGTCATCGGGCAGCGATAGATTTTGAGGTCCGCAAAAGCGGCGTCCGCCCGCCGGACGGCCTGCGCCAGCGCCACCGCCGCATCGCTGAGGGGGCGGAAATTTTTGCGCGCCTCGGGCAGGGTGGCGGCGGTGGGGAACTGCGTGATGGATTCAAACGAATGCACGAGCGCATGCCACGCGCCGTCCGGGAAGGCCGCCGCGAGTTCGCTGGTGCGATGGCCGACGTGCGCGACGTGTTGGTTGAAGGCCGCCAAGTCATCCGCCGCCAGCGCGGCCGTGAGGAGATCCACGAATTGGAAGAAGTTCGTCAACACCGCCCGCTGGCGGTCGCTCAACGCAGGCCGGTCGGGGGAGTTGGCGGCGGTGGGTTGCGGTGGCTCGGTGGCAGCGAAGATGCGGTTCATCTCCGCCTGGCCGTCCAGCAGCAGGTTGCCCTGCACCACAACGCGCTCGCCCTCGCTGATGCCTTTCAACACTTCCACCAGCGCATCGCCCCGGCGGCCCAGTTGCAGTTCGCGACGCTCGTAGGCGCCGCTGCCGGCGTCCACAAATGCAACCGCCGTTGGCCCGGATTGAATGACCGCGCTGCGCGGCACGGCGAGGACCACCGGGGCGTCGAGCTGGACCGCCACCTCGGCGTAGAGGCGGTTGGGGAAGCGGCGGCGGCCATTCTCGACGGGATTGTCGAGTTCGACCCGCACGCGAGCGGCGCGGGTGACCGGGTCGAGATTCGGGTCAATGAAGGTGATTTTGCCGGTGAAGCTCTGGCCCGGGTGCGCGGCGGTGGTGACGCTGGCCTCCAGACCCGCGCGCAACCACGGCAGATCGGGTTCGTAGGCGGGGAACTGAAGCCAGACGGTCGAAAAGTCCGCCACGGTGAAGAGCGTTTCGCCCTCGCCCACATACTGGCCGGCCGTGACGTTGCGCTCGATGACCGTGCCCGAGGCGGGCGCGAGGAGCGGCAGCACGAAATTCGTTTCGCCGAACGTGTGCGGCAGATGTTCGATTTGTTCACCGGTCAGGCCGAGTTGCAACAACCGGTTGGCGGCGGCCTGTGCGAGGCCGGTTTCCGCCGCCGAACGCCACGCGACCAGATAATCCCGTGCCGCGGCCAGCAGCATCGGACTGTAGAAATCGGCCAGCGGCTGGCCCGCTTGCACCTCCGCGCCGACGTAATTGACGTGCAGGCGCTCGATCCGGCCCGCTGTGGGCGCGGCGAGGAGGCGGCGTTTGGTGTCGTCAGCTTCAAGGGTGCCCGCGAAGCGCAACGTGCGGACCAGCGGCTGGCGGCGGACCTCAGCCGCCTGCACATGGAGGACGTGAATGGAGTTCGAGGACAGGGTGATGACATCCGCGCCGACTTCCAAACCGGATTCGCCCTCGTAAATGGGCGTCAGCTCCATGCCGCAAACCGTGCAGCGCCCGGGCTTGTCGGACTTCACCCACGGGTGCATGGCACTCTGGTAGTAAAGCACCTTGCGTTCGCCGGTTTTGGCGGAGTCAGATTTTCCGCAGCCGGTGAGCAGCAGCGATAGGACGAATGAGACACATGCGACCCATATTGGCAGACGAGTGAAGAACTTCTTCATGGTGTGGTTCCTTTGGCTTCGAGATCGAGCATTTGCAGCGCCTCCAGGTCGGCGAGGCCGCAGCAGAGGACGAGTTCGGCGAGCATCTGCCATTGCTCGCTCACGGCACGGGCGGTCATGAGGCGCGCCTCGAGCAACATGCGGCGCGCTTCGAGCACGTCGAGGAACATGCCGTTGCCGCTTTGCCAGGCGGATTGGGCGGCAGCCAGGGCTTGTTCGGAACGGGGAAGAATTTCGCCGCGATAGAGCAGCGCTTCGCGCCGTGCGGCGTCAATTTTGACGGTCAGCCCATGCACCTCCAAGCGCGTGGCCAGCTCGAGGTCGGCCACCTCCAGTTCGGCGGCCTTGCGGCGCGCTTCCTCGCGCGCAATGTCGGCGCGGTAGCGGCCCCGGTTGAAGATGGGCAGGCTGACGTTCAACATCACTTCCGTCTGCCGCCAGTCGCCGTTGTTGGAGTCGTTGCGGGCGTCCACGCCCAGGCTGATTTCCGGGTAGCGGTCGCGGCGCGCCTTGTTCACGGCGGCGTCGGCCACGCGGACCTCCTCGCGCATTTTGCGCAGTTCCGGCGCATACGTGAAGGCCATCTGCACCAGGCGCTCGCTGTAACCCACGGATGCCGCCACTTCGGGCAGCGCCAGTTTGGGCCATCGGGTTTCGGGTGGACGATTGAGCAGCCGGTTCAACGCGACTTCCTCCTGCCGCAACTGCGCGCGGGAGGTGGTCAACTGGTCTGCCCGGCGTGACTGCTCGTTCTGGAGCCGCAGCACTTCGGTTAAGGCACCGTCGCCGCTGCGAAACCGCGCGTCCGCCACTGCCCGCATTTTTTCCACCCAGGCGAGGTCTTCCTCGCCGATCCGGACCCCCTCGAAGGCGAGGGCGGCCCGGAAGAGTGCCCGGGCCAGTTCAAAACGCAGCCGCTGGAAACGCAGATCGGCATCCGCCGCCGCCACGCCCAGTTCGGCCTGCGCCATGCGCCGCATCGCCTGCGGCTTGCCCCAGAGCGGCAGCTTCTGCTCGACGCCGTAGAACAGGTCGCCCTCGTCCATCCGCATCATGTCCTGGTTGTCCGCGAACATGTAGCCGCCGCGCACCATCGGGTCTTCCCAGGTGCGGACGGCGGTGACCGCGTGGGCGGCGGCATTGGTGCGCGCAAAGGCGGCCGCCAGTGCCGGGCTGTTGGTGTAAAGCTCGTCGGCGAGCTGGTTGATGAAGGCGGGAGTTAGGGGAACAATCGTCCCGTCCGGGGCGGGCGCGTCACTCCGTGCGCGTCGTTCTGTGGCCTCTGCGGCGTTTGCGGCGGGCAGGGGAGCGCCCACCCCACCAATCACGGGCACAAGCGTGACGACGGACCCAAGAACCAAACTGACGATGATTGTTTTCATGACTGAATTTCCGGTTGAACTGGCGGGACTCGTGTCCGGGCGCTCCGGCGCCGGGCACACTACGAGCGTGCGCGCGGGAAATTCAGATCAGGAAGACGCAATTCCGCTGGAAGAGCGGCGGCTGAACCGTCGTCAGCGAGGCCTCACGGTGGGAGAAAGTTCTGTCGGCAGCGGTGGCTGGAAGTTCGAACCAGAATGAGACGCACGGAACGAGGAGAAACTGGCAAATGCTCCGAACCGGCGGCGCGGGCTGCGGAACAAAAATCGGGGCGCCCTCAGATTCGGTCACGCAGCAGGTGCAGTGGACGCAGGTTTCGCAGCAACCGGACTCCGCCTCCGCCGGCCCGCCGCTCACCGGCACCGCGACCGCGAAGGTCTGCGCCGCGAGGAGCAGCGGGCTGAACAGGATGGCGAGCGGGAGTTTCACGACGGCCCATCCCTTACTTGGCAGCCGGAGCCTGGGCAAGCTTCTTGAGGTAGGTTTCCGGCGCCTTGTCGAACTTCTTCTTGCAGCTCTTGCAGCAGAGTTTGATCTCCTGCCCCTGATGCACAAAGACAAACGGCTCACCCATCTCGCCCAGTTTTTCGTCGGAGACGATGCAGGTGGGGAGGGGATACGCCTTCGCCACCGCGGCATTATCGGCGAGGGGTGCCGCGCCGCTGCAACCGCCACAGCCGGCGGTGGCCGAGGCCACGACGGGAGTCAGAGCGAGCGCCGCGCCCAACGCGACACCGAGGAACTTGGTCTGGATTTTCATGGTTTATTTTTCAGTTTTTGCGGTTTCGGAGACGCGGGACGTTTCCGTCCACTCCTTCCACTTACCCCGGCGGCGGAAAAATCCCGCAAACTTTTTTAGTGCGGGGCATGGCCCTAGGTTTGGCCCCGCTGGATTCGCCCAAGCACAAAACGGGGAAAGTCCTCGGACTTTCCCCGGCATCGCAACCGCGAGGCTTACTTCTTCTCCATGCCCGGAGTCGGCGTGGTCTTGTCCTTCTTCATCACGCAGCAAAAGGCGTCTTCGCTGCCGCAGTTCTTGCAGACGTGAACCAGTTTGTCGGTCTTGGCCTTGCCATGACCTTCCGTAACGAACTTGTGTTCGCAGCCAGGACATTCATGCCGCAGGACCTTCTTTATCTCCGGCAGGGCACCCGTCTTGCCCGGAGGCGGGACGATGGTGGCCCAGCTATTCTTGCATTTCGGGCACGACATTACGACGGTGTCGCCCGGCTCAACGGACCGGGCATCCTCGACCGATTTTATCGGCTTCAACTGGATGAGTTGCGCCGCACCGCCCTTGGCGGTGCCCGTCTGGGCCACCCCTGACGCGGGGAGCCAGAGCAGTCCGGCAGCCGCGGCCAGCAGCAACGCCAGACGGAACTTGGTTTTCGTTTTCGATGGATTTGTTTGTTTCATACTTTGCCTTGATTTGGTTTTGCGGCGACCGTCATTGGCCGCCTCGACTTTGCTTACCCCGGCTGGCGGCTTTCCCCGCAAACGAAGGCCGCAAGATTTTTGCGGGATTTCATCCGCGCTGGTGTAAAGATGATGAGGGAGTTGGCACGCCCGCTGGCGGCAACTCCTGGCAATCTTATGAATCCGCATCAAAACCACGAACACGACGGACGCCTGGCCGCCGTGCTCCGCGCCGCCCGTCCGGCGCCCGGGCTGCCACCCCGCTTTCAAGAGAACGTCTGGCGCCGCATCGAGCATCCCGAGCAGGACGCCGTCGCGCTGACGTGGATGGAAGTTCTCGCCGGCTTCCTGCTCAAGCCGCGCTTCGCCCTCGCCACCGTGACCACACTGATCGTGTTGGGCGTCCTGTTCGGCTCGCTCACCGGGGTCGTGGTCGCCCGCGAGAACGCCCAGCAACGCTACCTCGCCGCCGTGGTCATGCCCGTTCACTAACATGCGCCGCCCGCTCGTTATCCTGTTGTCCGGCCTGGTCCTGGCCGTGGTGGTGTTTGCGGGCGCCTTCTATTGCGCCCGCCACCTCTGCGTGCAGCACCTGGCGCAATCCACCGACGATCTCGACTGGCTGCGGCTGGAGTTTGGCCTGAAGGACGCGGAGCTGGCGCGCATCCGCGAACTGCACAACGGCTATCTGCCGAAATGCGAATTCAACTGCGCGCAGATCGCCGCCCGGAAGCGCGCGCTCAATGAAGCCATCACCGCCGGCACCAACAGCCCGGCCACCATTGCGGCGCTGGAAGCCGAGGTCGCTCGATGGCGCGCGAAATGCCAGGACGAGATGCTCGCGCATTTCGAGGAAGTGAGCCGCGCCATGCCGCCCCGGCAGGGCGCGAGGTATCTGGCGGAGATGAAACGCCTCACGCTGGGCGCGCACGAGCGGCTCGAAGATTCCATGTCCGGCAACCGCAGCCAGCCGCATGACCCCCATCACCACTGAGGCGGACGCCCGGGACCGGGCGGACATGGAGCGTCTGCAGCGCGGGCACGATGCCGCGTTGAATGATCTGATGGAACGGCACGCCACCGGAGTGTTTCATTTCCTGTTTCGCATGTTGGGCAATGAGGATGACGCCAACGAGCTGGCGCAGGAAACCTTCGTCCGCGTGTTTCGCGCCAAGGCCAGCTACCGGCTGGAACAACGGTTCAGCACCTGGCTGTTCACCATCGCCGCGAACCTCGCCCGCAATCACCTCCGCTGGCGCACGCGCCATCCGGATGTCTCGTTAAACGCGGAAGCCGGGCCGGCCGGACAATCGTTGGCGGAAACCCTGGTCAGCCCCGGCTCGTCGCCCGAGGAACAAACCTTGGTCGCCGAGCGCGCCGCCGCCGTGCGGCGGGCCGTCAACCAACTGCCCACCGATCTGCGCGAAGCCATCGTGCTCTGTGAGTGGGAGGAACTCAGCATGGCCGAAGCCGCCACGGTGGCGAAAACCACGCCGAAGGCCATCGAGTCGCGCCTCTATCGCGCGCGGCAGATTTTGCGCGGCGAGTTGAAGCGATGGTTGTGAAGCCGTGGGGCGTGGGACGTGACCGCTTTCCCTTCTCCTTCCATCACGAATCCCATCCCAGCGCGAAATGCCGCCCCACTCGGCGGCTGTTTGCGATGGCGTTGGTGATGAAGTTTTTTCCTGACCGCACTGCGTCTGGAAGTTTCAGCCCCCGCGCGAGGCCCGCTGTGATGGCCGCCGAGTAGGTGCAACCGGTGCCGTGCGTGCTGACGCCGCGGACAAACGGGGCGGAAAGCAGCAATTCCTCCGTGCCGTCGAAAAAAATGTCCACCGCTTCGCGCAGGCCGCGCAGGTGGCCGCCTTTGACAAGCGCCGCGCAGCCATAACGGGCGCGCATTTCGCGAGCGGCCCAACGCAGGTCTTCCACGTCGCGCAACGGGCGGCCCACGAGGATTTCGGCCTCGTTGAGGTTCGGGGTGACGAGCGTGGCGAGGGGGAGTAGTTCGTTCTGAATGACCCGGATGGCCGAGGGCTTGAGCAGCCGCGCCCCGCTGGTGGCGACCATCACGGGGTCCACCACAAGCGGCGGTTGGTTGCGGCGGCGGAAGTGTTCGACCACGACCCGGATGAGCGGCGTGGAGAAGAGCATGCCCGTTTTGACGGCGGCGGGGCGGAGTTCGGCAAAGACGGCCTCGATCTGGCGGCGAAGCAGGTCCGGCGTGGTGGCTTGGATACCGGTGACGCCTTGCGGATTTTGCGCGGTGAGGCAGGTGATGGCGGTGGCGCCATGCACGCCGAGGGCGGCGAAGGTCTGAAGGTCCGCCTGGATGCCCGCGCCGCCGCCGCTGTCGGATCCGGCGATGGTGAGGGCGATGGGGAGCGTCGAGCGGGCGGAACGGTGGGCGGCGGTGCTCACGGGTTCAGGGGAAAGTCCAGGTGCGGCTCGTTGTCCAGGTTCCAGCGACGCCGGTTGGCCTCGGTGTCTTCGATGAGCTGGTCGTGTTTGATTTGTTCGACGTGTCCATCGGCGAAGGCGAGATTGTCGCGTCCGTTGTGCCGCCGGTAGGGCAGGGGAACGCGGTTGTTGATGGCCAGCAACGAAAAGAGGCTGTTCTTGGACCCCGGGCGGATCATGGCGTCGCCGAGCGAAATCATTTCGGACGGTTTGGCGATGGCGTAGGGCTTGACGGGCGGCCAGACGTCACCGGCCATGACAAGGATCCCGAGGCCCAGGTAGCGCCATTGGGTCGGCAGCCAGCGGTTGGCGGAGCCGATGCCGTAGCCGTTGTAGCCGTAGCTCATGCCGCCCACCAGGTTGGTGTCGCTGGGTTCGTTGTAAGCGACAAAGAACGTCATGTTCAGGTTGATGGTGTTTTCGAGGGGGATGACGCCCTTGAAAGTGGGGCACACCATGAGCGCGTAGTTGGTGCCGTAATACTCCGCCACCTGTTGGAACCAAAGCTGGCGGGACCGGTAGTCCACCCACGTGGGGAAGCCGCCTTCCTGGTTCGCATACAACTGGACGGCCATGCCGAGTTGCCGGACGTTGTTTTTGCACTGGGTCGTCTTGGCCGAGTCCTTGGCCTTGCCGAGCGCGGGCAGCAGCAGCGCCGCGAGGATGGCGATCACGGCGATGACCACCAGCAATTCCACCAAGGTGAAAGCGGTCGGGCAAAACGCCGGTCGGCGAGGACGGCCCGTGTGTTTCATGGCGAGAGGGGTTTGGCTTGGGCAGAGGTTAGCACCGGGGCGCGCGCCGCGAAAGTCCGGCCCGTCAGGCCGGGCGCGCCATCTCGAAGCGGTCCCGCGTGCGGCAATACCAGTTCGGGCCGGCCATGCGGCCAATGGTGTGCAGGCGTTCCTGGTTGACCCGGAGCGTTTGCGGGTCAATCAGCCCGTCGCGCGCGTGCAGCCGTTTGATCAGGCCGATGACCAGCCGGTTGTTGCCGATGTGGAGGGTGGTGTGCTCGACACATTCGAGGGACACCGGCGATTCGGCGATGCGCGGCGGGCGCACAACGGAGGAGGGGGCGGTGGTGAGGCCGGCGTGGGTAAGCTCGCTGGTGCCGTAGGGCAGGGCGGCGGCGCAACGATTCATGGCCTCGGCGATCGGTTCGTCCACGAGGTTGACGACGAACTCGTGGTTGAGGCGGATGTTGCGCGCGGTGTCTTTGGGCGTGCCGTCGTCACGGTCCGCGGGGGCGAAGGCGCAAATGGGCGGTTCGGAGCCAAGGACGTTGAAGAAGCTGAACGGAGCGGCGTTGACCACGCCGTCCGGGCCGAGGGTGGTTACCAGTGCGATGGGGCGGGGCGTGACCAGGCCCGCGAGCAGGAAATAGGCGCGGTCTGCGTGCGCGCCAGTGAGGTCGAGCTCCATGCCCTGCTTGTAAGCGGCAACGGGGCGGCTGGCAAACGCCAAGTAAAACTTTCGCGCCCGGCCCGGCGGAGCTTGCCATCGGCACAGCCCACCGCCATGCTCACGCTGTCACCTTTTCGAGGTTCGCGGTTGGCGCGGGCCTGACGGAAACAGTCATGAGCAATCAACCTGACAACGACCTGTTCAACCTGGAGAACCTCTTCGCGCCGGCGTGGGCGAAGGAGCCGATCACGGCCAATCGCTACGCCAAATACGAGGGTCGCGACGAAACCGGCGACCGCCCCGAGCGGCGCGGCGAACGGCCCCGTTTCGGCGGCCCCCGGCGGGAAGGTGGCCCGCGTCCGCCCCGCGGCCCGGGCGGCCGCGCGGTCGTCATAGGCGCCCAGTTGCACCAGCCGCGTGCCGGGGCCCAGCATGTCGGGGTCGATCTCCACCGCAGCATCGGGCGACAGCGACGCCAGCACCGCCATCGCCGCCGTCTCGGCCACCAGATCGCCCTCGGGCCGCGGCCGCGGCACCGGCGAGCGCTCCCTCGCCGCGGTTGCGCGGGCCGGCTGCCAGCGCACCGAGCAAGCCGAGCAGCACGGCACCGGCGATCGCGCCCGTGGCCACTGTCTCGGTGAAGCGCTCGTTCTGCTCAGGCAGCTGC
>JBKBTZ010000128.1:0-9040 GCA_046290825.1 Limisphaerales bacterium | reverse complement strand
CGTTGGTGGCGGGGTTGATGCGGGTGCCGGTGGGGGCGATGACCGCACCGTTGATGGTGCCGGTCCCGGCAAGCACCTGGGCGGCGGCTGCGCCCAGCGTCAGACTCGGCGTGGAGGCGTCGAGGATGGCCCCGGCGGCAACCACAATGGCCGAGGAGTTGGTGATGTAGGTGTTGTTTCCGAGGGTCAAAGTGCCCGCGTTGATGAACGTCGGCCCACTGTAGCGGTTGGTGCCGGTCAGCGTGAGGTTGCCGGAACCGAGCTTGGTGAAGCTGCCCGGCCCGTTGTTGCCGATGGGGGCGGTGAAAGTGGTGCTCTGGCCGTTGTCGTCAATGGTCGCGCCGCCGGCCGCGAAGGTCACGGTGCGGCTGCCGAGCGTGGGGCTGGATCCGGTGGCGAAGCGGAGCGTGCCGCCGTTGAAGGTGACGGCGCCGCTGCTGGCACCGAGATTGGCGTTGTCATTGATCACCAGCACGCCACCATTCAGCACGGTGCCGCCGGAGTAGGTGTTGTTGTTTTGCAGGGTCAACGTGCCAGTGCCGGTCTTGGTGAGCGGGGTGCCCCCGCCGATCGCGTTCGCCCCGGTAAGGATGTAGTTCTTGGTGTGATTGCTGACCGTCAGCCCGGACGGCTGAACGTTTTGGACCAGCGTGATGGTGATGGGCGAGGTGCCGGTGGCGGAGTCATTCAACAGGATGGTGTCGCCCAAGCCGCCGGGTTCTTGATAGGTCGTGGCGGAACCGCTCGCGTCCTTCCAATTCACTGAGGTGTTGATGTCCCAGTTGCCGTTGCCCACGGCCCACGAAACCGGTTGCCGCGAACTGGTCACGACGTAGGCAATGGTGTTGGCCGGATCGTTGGTGAGATAACCCGTCACGCCGGCCGGCTGGGTGCCGAGGGAGAAGGCACTCATGCCGGCGCCGCCAAGAGTGCCGGTGAACGTGGCCAACGGATAACTCCCCGCGCTCCAGCCGCCCCCGGTCAGATTGACGGTCACGGTGGCGTTGGGCGTCAGATTGCCCAACACGAGCAATGGCGCCGTGGTCAGGCTGACGGGGAATGCGCCGAAATCAAAATCCAGCGCCGTTGTCCCGGCACTGAAGATGAGGTTGGTGGTGACCCACTGACCGCCCGCAGTAGCAAGCTGGACGCCCAAGCCGCCCGCATTGATGACGAAGTTGGCGGCGTTCGAGAAGGAACCACCGGTCACGCCGATGATGCGGCCGCCGTTGTTGGTGACGGAGCCAGTCATGGTGGAGTTGCCGCTGACGGTGAACTTGCCACTGCCCACCTTGGTGAGCGGGTTGCCGCCGGTGAAAATGCCGTCGAAGCGGCTGTCCTCATTCCGCCACCCCGTGCGGAGAGCTATGTTGTTGACGGAACTGCCGTTGGTGCCGGAAAGCGCGCCGAGTTCGACGGTGGCGCCGGAGGCGGTCTGCCGGTTGAACTGGACGTTCGCGCCCAGGGTCAGGTGCGCGTTGGTCATCGAGTCGTTTGTAAAACCGGTGGCGAGCCGGAAAAAGCCGCTGGTGCCGACGGTGATGGCCTGCAGGCGTCCGTTCCATTGCCGGAAACTGGTGGGCGTGATGGTCACGTTGTTGTCGAGTTGGAACGTGAGGACGCCGGTGCCGGAAATCGGGGGCGAACCGTAGAAGCTGTTGCCACGATAGGAAAGGATGCCGCCCCCGTCGGCGACATGCAGCGGGACATTGAATGTGGACGAACTGGTGGATTGGAAGCGCACGCGTCCCGCGTTCGTGAGCACCATGGTGTTGGTGCCAAACATGGTGCTCGCGTTGCCGCTGTTGCCGGTCTGCACGGTGGCCTCGGCCACGGTGAAACCGCCAGCGAAGGGTTCGTTGAGATTGACCACGAACAGGGTGCCAGGCCCGACCTTGGTCAGGCGGCCCGGGCCGAGGATCGGGCCGTTGACGGTAAGGCTGCGGCCGGCGCCCACGTTCCACGTCTGGTCTGCGGACAGGTTCACCCGCGGGTTGAAAGTGAGATTCTGGCTGGCCGAGCCGAGGTCCATGCCCCCCGCGCCGAGCGTCAACGTGGCGGCCGTGAGGTTGGAGTTGATCGTGACCACGCCGCCCGGGGTGGTCACGCGCAGTCCGAGCCACGTCAGATTGGCATCGAGAACGGTGGTGTTGGCACCGGTGACGGTGCTGTCCCAGACGGCGGTGTCAGTGTTACCGGGAACCACGCCCCCGACCCAGGAGGTCGGCAGGTCGAGATTGTCCGCGTTGTCCGCCTTGGAAATGTCGGCGGCACGCAGGCCGGGCGCGGCAGCCAGCAGCAGTCCGCCAATGGCGGCGAGGCTCAGGGAACGAGGGAAGGTTGAGTTCATGGGATTTGGCATTGTTAAATCCGGTTTCGGCTCCGTCCGGCCACATGGCCGGTTGCAAGGCGCGGGGCACCGGATGGACAAAGACAATGTAGCGGGGGAGCGGGTGGCGGGTAGTCGCCAGAACTGGTGATTTTGCCAACGTCCGTTTCACGCGCTGGTTGATCCCGGTCAATCCACCCGCCTGTATCACTTGCAGCAAGGGGGTTTGTGCGTAGAATCGGCGCGTGCAGTTTACTCCTTTCGCCCCCCTGCGCGCCGCTGCTGTGAGCGGCCTCGTTTTTTTGGCTGCGCTTGCCCTGACGGGCTGCGGCCGTGACCAGGTCAGCACCTACGAGGTGCCCAAAGATGCGCCCTCCGGTGCGGGGTCCGCATCGGCCGAACACGCGCATGGCAGTATGACGGGCATGCCCGGTCACGGTGGGGGGGCGCTGCCCCGCATTACTTGGGAAAAGCTCCCCGACGGCTGGCAGGAGAACCCTGCACCCGGCCCGATGCGCGCCGCCAGTTTTCTGGTGCGCGGGGCGGGTCCCGATGCGGAGGCGATGGCAGAATTCGCGGCGATTCCCATGACCGGTCTCGAAGGCATGGACCTCGAATTGGTCAATATGTGGCGCGGCCAGGTGAAACTTCCCGCCGTCACCGAAGCGGAGTCCAAACAACTGGCCACCGAGGTCGTCATCGCGGGCGAAAAGGGCCGGCTTTACGACATGGGTAGCACCGAGCCGGTGCTCGAGGGCGGGCGCAAGGGGCGCATCGTGGTGGCCATGCTGGCACGGGAGGGCACCAGTTGGTTCTTCAAATTGGCGGGCGAGGATGAGGTGGTGGCCGGGGCACGTCCGGCGATGGTTGAATTTTTGAAAAGCATCGGCTTCGCGCCGCCCGCTCCGGTGGAGACCGCCGGGTTGCCACCGGGGCATCCGCCGATGGGCGGCGGCATGGGAGGCATGGGCGGGCGCAGCGCGATGCGGGGCAACGATAACATTCCGCCGGGCGTGGGGGAACGGCCGCACTGGCATGTGCCCTCAAGCTGGACGGAAGTCGCCCGTTCGCAGTTTCTCGTGGCCAAGTTTCAAGCGCGCGACGACGCGGGCGGCGTGGCGGAGATCAACGTCAGCCGTTCCGCCGGCGCGGGCGGTGGCTGGCTGATGAACGTCAACCGCTGGCGGGCGCAACTCGGTTTGGACCCGCAGGACCAGGCCGCGCTGGACCACGATTCCACCGCGCTGGACACCGCGATGGGCAAGGCCACCGTGGTGGACTTCACGGGCGCCGACGCGGAGAATCACGTGCCCTCGCGCTGCATCGGCGTGATGGTGCCGCAGCCGGGCGAGACGTGGTTTTACAAGCTGATGGGGCCGACGGCGCTGGTGACCCGCGAGCGCGAGGCGTTCCTGAACTTTGTGCGCACGGTCAACGATCACTGAGCCATGCGCCTGGACAAGCTGTTCGAGTTCTTTGCTTCGCTAAAGCTGTCGGTGGTGATTCTCACCCTGTCGGGCGTGCTCGTC
The DNA here is from genome assembly GCA_046290825.1 of Limisphaerales bacterium. GTDB lineage: Bacteria > Verrucomicrobiota > Verrucomicrobiia > Limisphaerales > DSYF01 > JBKBTZ01. The sequence goes on along the minus strand of JBKBTZ010000128.1, from coordinate 5,182 downwards.
TTTTGGGGCACCCTGGCGCAGGTGAAGTTGGGACTGTATCAGGCCCAGCATGAGTTCTTCCGCAGTTTTCTCATCTATTGGTCGCCCGCTGGCAGCGATCTCCGCATTCCCATTTTTCCGGGGGGCTACACGCTCGGTTTCCTCCTGTTGCTGAACCTGCTCGCCTCGCAAATCAAGACGTTCGAGCTGTCCTGGCGCAAATTCGGCCTGCAACTGGTTCACGTCGGTATCATGCTCCTGCTCGTCGGCCAGCTCGCCACCGACCTGTTGTCCGTGGAGAGCACGATGCACATCCGGGAGGGCGGCTCGAAGAACTACTCGGAGATGGACCGTTTCGCCGAACTGGTGATCGTCGAGGAACTGCCCGGCGACAAACAGCGCGTCAGCGCCATCCCGCAAAAACAACTCGCCGATGGCAAGGAGTTCCGGCTGGCGGACCTGCCGTTCACGGTGCGGGTGCAACGTTACTTCCCCAACTCGCGGGTGGGGCAGCGGGACGCCACCACGACCCTGCCGGCTGCGGCCACCCAAGGCGTGGGGGCCCAGGCTTTCGTGCAACCGGCGCCGTTGGAGACCGCCATGAACCGTCGGGACATGCCCAGTGCCATCGTGGAATTGATCCGCCCCGGCGGATCGCTCGGCAGTTGGCTGGCCACCTACTGGCTCGAGCGGCCCCAGTCCTTCACGGTCGAGGGCCGTAATTTTCAAATCAGCATGCGACCGCGCCGCCTTTACAAGGATTATACCATTTATCTGGAGAGCTTCCGGCATGAGGTTTATCCCGGCACGCGCATCCCCAAGGATTTTTCCAGCATGGTCCGGGTTGTGAACCATCGCACCGGGGAAGAACGACCGGTCCGCATCTACATGAACAACCCGCTGCGCTACGGCGGGGAGACTTATTACCAGGCGAGCTTTGACCAGGATGACAAGGGCACCGTGCTGCAGGTGGTCCGCAATCCAAGCTGGCTGACGCCGTATTTCGGCTGCTTGATTGTCGGCATCGGGTTGTGCTGGCAGTTCCTCGCTCACCTCATTCCCTTCCTCAAGCGCAAGGTTGCCCCATGAAGAAGTTCCTCCCCCATCTGATCGTCGCGCTGTTCGTCGCGTGGATTCTGGCTTCGCTGGTGCCGCGGGAAAAGAGTCCGTTTGACCTCCGCGAATTCGGCAAGCTGCCCGTCCTCCTCAATGGCCGCGTCCAGCCGATGGATTCCGTGGGCCGCAACGCCCTCCGCCAGTTGCGTAACACCCAGTCCATGCGGACAGAAGAGGGCCGCAAAATCGGGGCCACGGAATGGCTGCTTGAGGTCATGGCCAAACCGGAGCTGGCCGACACCCGGAAAGTCTTCCGCGTGGACAATGACGAGGTGAAAAGCCTGCTGAAATTGCCGGTGGACGACAAATACTTCGCCTTCACCCAGATCGAGCCGGCTTTTGACGAGTTGGAGAAGCAAGGCCGGCGCATTGGCGAACTGGAGAGCGCCCAGCGGACGGCCTTCGAGCGCCAAACCTACAAGCTGTATGGCGCGGTGATCCTTTACCAGCGGCTCAAACTGACCCTGGTGCCGCCCGGAATGGACAACTTCACCAACGCGCTGGCGGAGTTTCAGGCCGCCGCCCCCGCCGGCCTCGCCGCCGTGCGGCTCCAGCAAATGGGGCGCACGCACGACACCAACGCCTTTAACACCTTCATGGGCTATCTGGCGGTCTTCAACCGCGCCGCCCAGTTCGGCTACGCCCTGTGCGTGCCCCCGGTCGAGCCGCAGCACAACCGCGACGACTGGAAGAACATGGGCACGGTGCTCATGGAAACCGCCCGGGGCGCACCCCTGCCGCCGGCGGTGCCGCTGCTGGCGGCGATGATGACCGCCTTCCGCCACGACGATCCGGTAGCATTCAACGCGGCGCTGCGTGATTACCGGGCGTGGCTCGGCGAAAAGATGGTGCCCGAGGTGGCGAAGGGCCGCCAGGAATACGCCTTCAATTTCTTTGACCCGTTCTACAAGGCCACCGTGATTTATGTGATGGCGATGCTGGCCGGGCTGGGGTTCTGGTTCTTCTGGAAACCGTGGCTGCGGCAGACGGCGTTCAACCTGGTCGTGCTCGCCTGCATCCTCCACACCATCGGGCTGGTGGCGCGCATGTATCTCGAACGCCGGCCGCCGGTGACCAACCTCTATTCTTCCGCCGTCTTCATCGGGTGGGGTTCGGTATTGTTGGGATTGTTCCTCGAGCGAATCCACCGCGACGGCGTGGGCAGTGTGGTGGCCGCCATCGTCGGATTTGTCACCCAGATCATCGCCCTCAATCTCGCGCTGGGAGGCGACACGATGGAGATGATGCGGGCGGTGCTGGACAGCAACTTCTGGCTCGCTACGCACGTCATCACCATCACCCTCGGCTACTCCGCGATGTTCGTGGCCGGTCTGCTGGCCATCATTTATATCCTGCGCGGAGTGCTTACGACGACCCTCAACGAGGCCACGGCGGCGGCGATTGGCCGGATGGTGTATGGCATCATCTGTTTCGCGACCCTGTTCAGCTTCATCGGCACCGTGCTCGGCGGCATCTGGGCTGACCAGTCGTGGGGCCGGTTCTGGGGCTGGGACCCCAAGGAGAATGGCGCGCTGCTCATCGTCATCTGGTGCGCGGTCATCCTGCATGCCCGGTGGGGCGGCTTTGCCCGGGACCGGGGCGTGATGAACATGGCCATCGTCGGCAACATCATCACCGCCTGGTCGTGGTTCGGCGTCAACATGCTCGGCGTCGGATTGCACTCCTACGGCTTCATGGACTCCGGCTTCAAGTGGCTGGCCTTGTTCGTGGCGAGCCAGTTGGCGGTCATCGCCCTGGGTCTCCTCCCGCTCAATCTGTGGCGCAGCTTCCGCTCTGCACCAACTGTCTCGCCCAGCCCCACGGCCGCCTGACGGGACGGTGATGGGGCGGACAGGGAGGGGGGCAATCGCCACCGCGGCACCCGCGGCGGTCGGTGTCGCCGATGGAGGTTGACTGTCATCGGTTTGGGCACGAGGACGCGGCAAAGGTTATTTGCGTGAATCGCCGGGGGGAGGTCTTCGAGGCCGAGGCGCAGGCGCGAGCTTGTGAATGGAGATCTTTTGCCATTCGGCGTCCGGGAACAGCATCCCCTCGTCACTCACGCGGCTTAAACCTCTTATCCGCACTCCATGCGCCGCTGGTATGCAGCATCCTCGTGACCGCGTTCTCCCGTCCCGCCTCGAACCTGGCAGCGCCATTGATTTCGCCCTTGCCACGGGCTGGTGGACATTTGGCCGGGGTTGGCTATTCTGCCGCCGCCAGACCCGGGTGGCCGAAAAGCGGCGCATCCTCCTTCACACCATCATCACCATCAAACTATGGCCAACACCAATACCCACTCATGGAAATTCGTCCGCATCGGCGGCGTGGACCAGGTCGTCTTCCGCAACGGCGCGGATGTCGTGAACCTCAGCCAGCTTGACCAGAAACTCTGGATGGCGCTCGCCATGCCCACCCGGGGAATCGAGTTCGACCCGAAGACCGCCGACCTGATTGACACGGACAAGGATGGACGGATCCGCCCGCCGGAGGTCATTGCAGCGGTCAAATGGGTGGAAAGCGCCTTCAAAGACCCGGGCGACATTCTCAAGGGCGGAGACAGCGTGCCGCTCTCCGCCATCAAGGACCCGAACATTCTCGCCGGGGCCAAACGCATCCTCGCCAGCCTCAACAAACCCGATGCGACGGTCATCACCCTGGCCGACGTGTCGGACACGGTAAAAGTGCTCGCGGAGACCAAATTCAATGGCGACGGAGTGGTCATTGCCGAAAGCACGGATGACCCGGCGGTTAAGAGAGCCATCGAGGACATCATCACCGCCCTTGGCCCGGTCACCGACCGCAGTGGCAAACCCGGCATCAACCAGGCCAAACTCGATCAGTTTTTCGCCGAGGCCAAGACGTTGTCCGACTGGGCGGCCAAGGGCGAGGCGGACAAGTCGCTCACCCCACTGGGATTCGACGGGACGGCGGCGGCATCTGCCGCCATCAAGGCCGTCAAGGCCAAGGTGGACGATTTCTTTGCGCGCTGCCGGCTGGCGGCGTTCGATGCTCGCGCACTGGCGGCCGTCAATCGCAGCGAAGCGGAATACCTCGCGCTTGCGGCCAAGGACTTGTCCGTCACCGCCGAGGAGGTGGCGGGCTTCCCGCTGGCCAAGATTGAGCCGAATGGCGTCCTGCCGCTGGCCGGGGCCGTGAATCCGGCGTGGGCGGGGGCGCTGGCCAAATTGCAGACCGCGGCGGTCGCCCCGTTGCTGGGCGCGGGCAAGGCAAGCCTGACGGAGGCCGAGTGGCAAACGCTCCAATCCAAGGTGGCCGCCTTTGACGCTTGGACGGCTGGCAAACCGGCCACGGGGGCGGAAAAGCTGGGCTTGCCGCGGCTGCGCGAACTCATGGCCAGCGGGGTCCAGGCGAAAATCGCCGAACTCATCAAACAGGATGCCGCGCTCGAGGGCGAGTTCAGCCAGATGGCCGCCGTCGAGAAACTCGTGCGGTTTCAGAAGGACCTCGGCGAACTGCTCACCAACTTTGTCAACTTCGCCGACTTCTACGGCAAAACCGGCGCGGTGTTCCAAGCGGGCACGCTCTATCTCGACAACCGCGCGTGCCATTTGTGCGTTGATGTGACCGACCCCGGCAAACACGCCGCGCTCGCCGGCCTGTCGGGCGCGTATCTTGCGTATCTCGACTGCACCCGTCCCGGCGGCCTGAAACGAACGATCGTCGCCGTTTTCTCCAACGGCGATTCCGACAATCTCATGGTGGGCCGCAACGGCGTGTTCTACGACCGCAAGGGTCAGGACTGGGACGCCACCATCACCAAGGTCATTGAGAACCCCATCAGTGTGCGCCAGGCCTTCTGGTCGCCCTACAAAAAGTTCGTCCGTATGATCGAGGAACAGGTGGCCAAGCGTGCCGCCGCCGCCGAGGCGGCCTCGAGCGCCAAGGTGGCCTCGGCTGCCGAAGCGACCGCCAACGTGGACAAAACCGCCGCCGCGCCCGCCGCGCCCCCGAAAAAGGTGGATGTCGGCACGGTGGCGGCCATCGGGGTGATGATTACCGGCGCCATCTCCGCGCTGACCCTCATCCTGGGTTATGTCTTCGGCCTGAAGGCCTGGCAGTATCC
>JBKBTZ010000012.1:0-49720 GCA_046290825.1 Limisphaerales bacterium | reverse complement strand
CAGAACGGGCCAGTGGCCCGTTCCACCCAGTATTAGAAGGGAATCGTTCCGGGTAAGTCGGGGTCATGACCACCACCTTGCGCCTTCCATCCTGCAATAAACTGAGATGCGCCCCCTCCGGGGTGCCCCGCTTTTTTCGTGTTTTTTTTTGCCGGGCCGCCGGTTAAGCCATTTCCCCATGCGCGAACTCCTAATCGGCATAGACAGCGGCACGCAATCCACCAAGGCCCTCGTCGTGGACGCGAACACCGGCAAGGTGCTCGGCTCCGGCGCGGCCAAATATGATTTGATCCCCGGCCTCCCGCCGGGCGCGAAGGAACAGCATCCCGAAACCTGGCGCAAAGCCACGGCGACCGCCATCCGTGCGGCGCTCAAGCAGGCGAAGGCCCGGGCGGGCGAGGTCAAAGCCATCGGCGTGAGCGGCCAGCAGCACGGGTTCGTCCCGCTCGACAAGGCGGGCAACGTCATCCGCCCCGCCAAGCTCTGGTGCGACACCGCCACGAGCGCCGAATGCGAGGAAATCACCGCCAAACTCGGCGGCCCGAAAAAGACCATCGCCGCGCTGGGCAACGCCGTGCTGCCCGGCTTCACCGCGTCGAAAATCCTCTGGCTCAAGAAGCATGAGCCAAAAAATTTCGCAAAGCTCGCCACGGTGCTGCTGCCGCACGACTACCTGAACTTCTGGCTTACCGGCGAGCGCGCGATGGAATACGGCGACGCCAGCGGCACCGCGTTGCTGGATGTGCGCAGTCGCAAGTGGTGCGCCGCCGCGCTGAAGGCGATTGATGCCAGTCTCGCGGACAAACTTCCGCCTTTGATTCCGAGCGACCAGCCCGCCGGCACGCTCACCGCTGCCACGGCCAAGGAACTCGGCCTGAATCCCGGCGTGCTCGTCAGCGCGGGCGGCGGCGACAACATGATGGGCGCCATCGGCACCGGCAACACGCGGCCCGGCATTGTCACCGCCAGCTTCGGCACGAGCGGAACCATTTACGCCTGCGCCGCGAAACCCGTGGTGGACCCGCAGGGCGAAATTGCCGCCTTCTGCGATTCGACCAACCGCTGGCTGCCGCTGCTCTGCACGATGAACGTCACCGTCGCCACCGAAATGGTGCGGAAGGACTTCGGCCTCGACCACGCGGCCTTTGAGAAGGCGGCGGCCCAGGCCCCGGCGGGCTGCGACGGCCTGTTCCTGCTGCCGTATCTCGAAGGCGAACGCACGCCCAACGTGCCGGATGGCACCGGCGTTTACGTGGGCGTCACCCCCCGCACGTTCGACGCCCCGCACTTTGCCCGCGCCACGATGGAAGGCGTGACCCTGGGCATGAACTACGGCCTGCGCCGCCTCGCGCAACTCGGCGTCAAGGCGAAGCAAATCCGCGCCACCGGCGGCGGCGCCAATTCAAAGCTCTGGCGGCAGATCATGGCCGACGTGTTCAACGCCGAGGTGGTGACGCTGGCGGTGGGCGAAGGCGCGGCCTATGGCGCGGCCTTGCAGGCGCTCTGGTGCTGGAAACGGCAGGCCGGCGAGCGCGTCAGCATCGAGGACCTCACGGACCGGTTCGTGAAACTGAACCACCAGCAAACCGCCCGGCCCGACGCGGCCCGCGCGCGCCGCTACGCGGAACTGCAAGCGTTGCAGGACGAGGCGTCGCGGGCGCTGCGCGGCGTGTTTGCGAAACACCGGCGGTTTGTGCTGGGGGTGTGATGACCGGCGCAGACTCCGAACGGCTCACCCGTCTCGAATCGCATCTCGCGTATCTCGAGCGCCAGGTGGAGGAGTTGAACGGCGTGGTGATCGAGCAGGGAAAGGTCATCGAACGCCTCCGCAAACAGGTCCAGCTCCAGGCGCGGACGCTCGAACGCTCCCTTCTGGACGAGGCGAGGGCGCGCAACCCGAAGCCGCCACATCACTGACCGCGCCCCGCCTCGACTTCACCGCCGCATCTGATAGCTTGCGGCCATGCGGTTCCCCAAGCCCAGCCCCGTCCGCCCCGCGCCTGCGCGGGCCTTTCCGCTGCGATGACCCCGACCCAACAGCAGTCCATCCTGTCCGCCGCCAACTGCGAGGTGCGGTTCGACAACCTCACCCGGCAGCTTTACGCCACGGACGCGTCGCACTACCAGGTCGAGCCGGTGGCCGTGGCGTTTCCGCGCGGCGCGAAACAGGCCAGTTCCATTCTCCGGGCGGCGGCGGACGCGGGGGTGGCCATCATTCCGCGCGGCGCCGGCACCGGGCTGATCGGCGGCTGTCTGGGGGACGGTGTGGTGGTGGATTTCTCGCGGCACAACCGCGGCATTGCCGACTTCAACAAGGAGAACCGCAGCGTCCGCGTTGGCGCGGGTGTGGTGCTGGACCAGTTGAACGATTTTCTCCGGCCGCACGGGCTGTGTTTCGGGCCGGATGTGGCCACCAGTTCGCGCGCAACCATCGGGGGGATGATTGCGAACAACTCGAGCGGCGCACACTGCCCGTATTACGGCACCACCACCGACCACCTCATCGAATTGGAGATCGTGATGGCCGACGGCAGTGTGGTGAAGACCGGGCCGCGTCGGGACACGCTCGAGAAACAGCGGGAACTGATCGAAAATCTGGCCTTCCTGCACAAACTCGAAATCACCGAGCGCCGCCCGCCCGGCCTCGTCAAGCGCTGGCCGGCCTACGCCGTCGAGCGCTGCCTCCAGGCGCCCATCAACATCAACCACATCCTCTGCGGCAGCGAGGGCACGCTGGCGGCCATCACCGCCGCCGAACTCCGCCTTTCGCCGCTGCCCAAGGAACGCGGACTGGCGCTGCTCTTCTTTGCTTCCGTGGCTGATGCCATGCAGGCCACGGTCGAGTTGCTCGACCTCCAGCCCGCCGCCATCGAGCATGTGGACCGGCCCCTGCTCGATCAGACCATCGGCAAGGTGAAGTTCCAGGCCGCGCGCGACATGATGGACCTCGACGCGCGCCCGGCGGAGGCCATCCTCGCGGTGGAATTTTTCGAGGACGTCGAGGCCCGGCTGGCGGCGGTGGCGGCGAAGCGGCTGACCCGCCGCGGTCTGTTGCTGCGCGACCCGGCCCAGATGGCGCTCTTCTGGCAGGTGCGGAAGGCGGGGTTGTCCCTGCTGACCGGCATGGCGGGCGACGCGAAACCCGCCACTGTCATCGAAGACGCGGCGGTGGTCCCGGCGAAGCTGCCCGCCTATGTCGCGGGTTTGCAAAAAATCCTCGGGCGGCACGGGCTGACCGCGTCATTTTATGGCCACGCCGCGTCGGGTCTGCTGCACGTGCGCCCCGTGGTGGACCTGCACACGCCCGCCGGGGTGAAGGTGTTCCGCCAACTGGCCACCGAGGTGGCCGCGCTGGTGAAGGAGTTCAAGGGATCGCTCGCGGCCGAGCACGGCGTGGGCATGGCGCACACGGAATTCATGGCCGACCAGTTGGGCGAAGCGCTGCTGGGCGTGATGCGCGAGATCAAGAAATCCTTCGACCCTTACAACCTGCTCAACCCCGGCAAGATCATCCCCGATGGGCGCTTCGAGATTGACGAGAATCTCCGGCTCGCGCGGCGGCACGAATTGAAGCTGCCCTTCGAGCCGGTGCTTGCGTTCCGCGCGAAGGACAAGGCATTTCTCAAGAACCTCGAGCAGTGCAACGGCTGCGGCGGCTGCCTCAAGTGGACGCCCACCATGTGCCCGACCTACGTCGCCACGGGGGAAGAGGGCATGTCCACCCGCGGCCGCGCCAACCTCATCCGCGCGGTGCTCGAACAGCGCGGCACGGCCACCGGCGATCCGTTGCGCGCGGCGGAACTCGAGTATGCGTTGAGCAACTGTCTCTCGTGCAAGGCCTGCGGCACCGAATGCCCCTCGAACGTCAACCTCCCCCTCCTCAAGGCCGAACTCCAGCATGCCCGCATCCGCCGCGACGGGTTGACGCTCAAGGAGCGCGCCTTCAGTCATGTGGAATTCCTTGGCCGGCTTGGCTGTCTGCTGCCGGGCGTCTCCAACTGGGCCATGGAATTCTCCGTCACCCGCTCGCTGCTACATCGGCTGTTGGGCCTCGCCCCGGAACGTCATCTGCCACGCTACACGCACCATCGTTTTGACCGTTGGTTTGCCGCGCGCCCCCGGCCCGCCACCGTGGCCCGGCGGGGCCGCGTAATCCTGTGGGACGACACCTACATTCGTTACTACGATCCGGAAATTGGGATCGCGGCCGTGCAGGTGCTCGAGGCGGCGGGCTATGAAGTCACCGTGCTCGCGGGGCGCCAATGCTGTGGCCGGCCCGCGTTCAGCCAGGGCAACCTCGACTACGTCCGCCGGCTCGCCACGCACAACGTCGGCCTGCTGAACGCGCAGGTGGACCAGGCGCCCATTGTGTTTCTCGAGCCGTCGTGCTGGTCCATGTTCGCCGAGGACTACGCCGAACTGAAGATTCCCAATGCCGAACGCGTGGCGGGACGGGCCTTCCTGTTCGAGCAGTTTCTCGACGAACTGCTGGCCGCGGAGCCGGGGGCGCTCACGTTCAACCAACGCGCCGGGCATGTGGCCATCCACGCGCATTGTCATGCCAAATCCATGACCGCCACGGATTACATGGAGCGGCTGGCGCGCCGCCTGCCGAACCGGTCGGTGAGAATGCTGGAAACCGGCTGCTGCGGCATGGCCGGCGGCTTTGGCATGCTGGCCGCGAAATACGAGCTGTCCATCAAAGTGGCCGAGCCGCTCATCGAACAGATCAAGGCGATGCCGTTCAACACCACGGTGGTCGCCTCGGGCACGAGCTGCCGCCACCAGATTTCGCACCTCGCCACCGTGCGCCTCCGGCACATGGCCGAGCTGCTGGCCGAATCACTCGCCCTGCCGGCGAGCGCGGAAAAATAGCGCCCGGCGCAGGGTTCCGCGGACCGCCCGTGTTCGACGCGTCCTGGCGGTTCCCTGTCGCATCACGTCCCGGTCCGGGGTCATCTTTTTCCTGTCCATTCGACGCGCGGCGGACACAATTCCGGCCCGTTTATGCAACCATTCACCGCGCTGGACGGCGCACTTCTGGTGGACAAGCCCGCCGGCCCCACCTCCCACGACGTGGTGGACGAAATCCGCCGCCGGTTCGGCCTGAAAAAGGTCGGCCATTGCGGCACGCTGGACCCGAACGCCACCGGCCTGCTCATCCTCGTCCTGGGCCGCGGCACCAAGCTCTCCGAACGCCTGATGGGGGACGACAAGGTTTATGAGGGAACCATCCGCTTCGGCGTGGCCACGGACAGTTACGACGCGGACGGCGAGGTGACGGAGACGCGCCCGGTGCCGCCGTTGACCCTCGAACAGTTGAACGCGGCCTGCGAGCCATTCCTCGGCGACCAGATGCAGGTCCCCCCGATGGTGTCGGCGGTCAAGAAGGGCGGCGTGCCGCTCTACAAGCTCGCGCGCAAGGGCGTCGAGGTGGAGCGCGAGCCGCGGCTGGTGCATATCTACAATTTCCGCTTCACCAGCTACACCGAACCGGTGGGGCAGTTCCGGCTGGCCTGCACCAAGGGCACCTACGTCCGCAGCGTCGCCCACGAACTCGGGCAAAAACTGGGCTGCGGTGCGCATCTGGCCACCCTGCGCCGCACCGTGTCCGGGCGCTTTGACGTGGCCGACGCGCTGCCGTTGGACGCGCTGCTGCAAATGAACCAGGCGCAACTGGCCCAACGGGTGATCCCGTTCCTCAAACTGGTGGCCGCATGAAACGCCCCCGGAAAACCCTCGCCCGCCGCGACCCCCCACGGGAAGATTGAAGCCGCGTTGGCCCGCCCAATCGCTGTTACTGCCACACCCCCACCCCTCCCTCGGTTTTCGCCCATGCGCCTCCTTCGTCATGCCGCCGAGTTGCAACCGCAGGGCCGGCCGGTCTGCCTGGCCATCGGCGTGTTTGACGGCGTGCATCTCGGCCACCAGCAGATTCTCCGGCAAACCCTCGCCGATGCCCGGCAGCATGATGGCGTGGCGCTCATCGTCACCTTTGACCGCCACCCAAATGCGGTGGTCGCGCCCGACCGCGTGCCGCCCCAAATTTATCCGTTGCCGCAGAAACTGCGCGTGCTGGCCACCACGGGGGCGGACGCGCTGTTGTTGTGCGAATTCACGCCGAAATTCAGTCAGCAGACAGGCGAGGTGTTTGTGCGCGGCCTGCTCCGCGACCTGGGCCGGATCGGCAGCGTCTGCGTGGGGGCGGATTTCGTGTTCGGCCACCGGCGCAGCGGCGATGTGGCCCTGTTGCGACGACTGGGTGCGGAACTGGGTTTTCAGGTTCACGGGCTGGCGGCCCTCGCGCTGGACGGCGAAACGGTCAGCAGCACCCGCATCCGCGCCGCCATCCAGGCCGGAAACTGGGACGCCGCCGGCCAGATGCTGGGCCGCCCCTACGCGGTGGCGGGCCGGGTCATTCCCGGCGACCGCTTGGGACGTCAACTGGGCTTTCCCACGGCCAACTTGGACGTAACCGGCCTCGTGCTGCCACCTGATGGCGTGTATGCCGTGCGCGTGCGGCGGGTGGACGGCCCGGCATCTCCCACCGATTCCTGGCGCGCCGTCTTGAACATCGGCGTTCGCCCCACGGTGCGAACCGGCGGGGCAGAGCGCCGCTTCGAGGTGCATCTACTGGACTTCGAGGGCGACCTTTACGGCGCGGAACTCGAAGTGGAATTCGTGGCCCGGTTGCGGAACGAACGAAAAATGCCTTCGCTGGCCGCGCTTCAGGCGCAAATTGCCGCCGATGTGGCTGCCGCGCGGGAATGTTTCACGACTCCGCCCGCTGTCGGCACTCGATAACTCCCCTCATGCCTGGCTCCTCCTGGCCGCCCCTCTCCACGCTGGCCGTGGCGGGCTATGCCCTGTTGGTGATGGGCGGCACGGCGGTCGAAGGCTTCCGGGGCAGTGGCCTGCCGGGGTGGGCGTTGGCCGGACTGGCCATCCTTGCCGTGCCGGCCACGGTGGCGGCTTGGGCGGATCGGCTGCCCGCGATTAACAGCCTGATGGCCGGAGGCGTCGCAGCCTGTCTGGGCGCATTGTTGCATGCACTGGACGGAGTGACGGGATTCCCGCTGGGCGCATGGCGATGGGGAGAAGCGGGAGGTCCGATGCTGCTGGGCGTGCTGCCGTGGGTGTTGCCCGTGGCTTGGTTTGTCACGACGTTGTTGACCCGCGGCGTGGCGCGCTGGTGGTGGATGAGTGGGCGCGGGGGCGGGTCGCGAGGAGTGCTGGTCATTGCCACGGCGACGTTGCTGGGCGCGGGTTTGCTGCTGGGTTTGCTCGCGGCCGGGAGCCGAGCGCAGTGGTGTTCCGCTCCAGCGTCCGGCTGGCTGCCAACCGTCGCGACGGTGCTGGCGGGGCAGGTGTTCTTGCAGGTGGCTCTGACGCCGCTGTTGTTGGACAAGTTTCCGCGCGAACGTCCGCCGGGCATCGGACCGGTGTTGGTCCTGGCGCCGCTGGTCTTGCTGTTGTTGGCCGCGGCGCGGGCTTGAGGGGCGCATCCGGGACGTGTGTTTCAGACCACGCGCCGTTATGCTGCCGCGGCAATCGGGATGAAAGTGGTTCACATCATCACGCGGCTGGTCGTGGGCGGCGCGCAGGAGAACACGCTCGCCAGCATGGCTGGCTTGCGCGCCAAACCCGGGCTGGAGCTGGCGCTGGTATCTGGTCCGGCGATCGGCCCGGAAGGCTCGCTCGAAGACCGCGCCCGCGCGGTGCTGGGCGGATTCACGCTGGTGCCGGAGCTGGTCCGGCCCGTGCATCCGTGGAAAGACATCCGCGCCTACGCCAAACTGGTCCGATTGCTGCGGAAGGAAGCACCGCATCTGGTCCACACGCACAGCGGTAAAGCCGGTTTCCTGGGCCGGCTGGCGGCCCGGCGGGCGCGGATGCCCATCATCGTCCACCACATTCACGGTCCGTCGTTCGGGCCGTGGCAGGGCGCGGCGGCGAACGCGCTCTTCACCGCCGCCGAACGCATCGCCGGGCGGGTGACGGACCACTTCCTCTGCTCGGCGGACGCGATGCGGAAACTCTACCTGGCGGCGGGCATCGGGCGCCCTGACCAATACACCCGGGTATTCAGCGGCTTTGACCTCGCCCCGTTCGAGCAGGCACAACCTTCACCGGAACTCCGCGCCCAGCTTGGCCTCGCCCCCGGGGATTTCGTCGTCGGCAAGGTGGGCCGGCTGTTTCACCTCAAGGGCCACGCGGATTTGATCGCCGCCGCCCCGGCCATTTTGCGGGCGTGTCCCCAAGCGAAGTTCCTGCTGGTGGGCGACGGCCTGCTGCGCGCGGAACTCGAGCAACAGGCGCGGGCGACGGGCGTAGCGGCGGCCTTCCGTTTCACCGGGCTGGTGCCGCCGACGGAGGTGCCGCGTTACGTCGCGTTGATGGACTGTCTGGTGCATCTCTCGTATCGCGAGGCGTTGTCGCGGGCGCTGCCGCAGGCGCTGGCGGCGGGCCGCCCGGTGGTGGCGTATGATTTCGATGGTGCGGACGAGGTCTGTCTCGAAAACGAAACCGGCTTCCTGGTGCGCACCGGGGACGTGGCCGCGGTGGCTGACCGGGTAACGCGGTTGGCCGGTGACGCAGCCCTGCGCGAACGGCTGGGCCGTCGGGGCCGGGAACTGGTGCATGACTGGTTCTCGATTGAGCGCATGGTCGAAACACAATACGCGGTGTATCGCCAACTGGCCGCCGCGCGGGGCATCGCATGTTGACGTTTCCCTTCAACCTTTACTTGCCCGCGCTGGTGCTGCCGGCGGTGCTGGCCTTCGGGCTGTTGCCGTGGTGGTGCCGGTGGTGTGAGCGCCGCGATCTGGTGGACGAGCCGGGCCATCGCAAAGACCACGGGCGCGTAACCCCGCTGGCAGGCGGTCTGGCCGTGTGCAGCGCGCTGGCGTTGACGGCGCTGGCGGGCGCGGCGGCGGTTTGGTGGCGAACGGGCGACGGCGCACTGGCGTTCACGCTCGGCCACGGGTTGAACCGGCGGGCGGTGGAACTGGGCGCGATCCTGTTTGGCGCGCTGGCGCTGACGGCGCTGGGGGTCCTCGACGACCGGCACGAGTTGAAGCCGTTGCCCAAATTCGCCGGGCAACTGGCCGTGGCCCTGCTCGTGGCGGCCGCCGGCGTGCGAGTGACGTTGTTTGTGGACAGCCCCCTGTTCAGCTACGCGGTCACGGTGCTCTGGCTGCTCACGCTCATCAACGCCTTCAACTTCATGGACAACATGAACGGCCTGTGCGCCGGCCTGGGTGCCATCGCCGCGGGCGCGTTTGCCGCCATCGCGGCGCTGCACGGGCAATACCTCGTCACGACGTTCGCCCTGATGGTCGTGGGGGCGCTGTTGGGCTTCCTGCCGCATAACTTTCCCCGTGCCCGGGCATTTCTGGGCGACGCGGGCAGCCATCTGGTGGGCTACCTGGTGGCGGTGCTGGCGGTGCTGCCGCATTTCCACACCCCTCAAAATCCGCGGCCGCTGGCCGTGCTCACGCCGCTGCTGGTGCTGGCGGTGCCGCTGGCCGACCTTGTGATGGTGGTGGTCATTCGCACCGCGAACCGCCGCCCGTTCTGGGTGGGCGACACGAACCACCTTTCCCACCGCCTCGTCCGCCGCGGGCTGTCCAAAACTACGGCGGTGCTGGTGATCTGGCTGCTGGCGGCGCTATCGGCGACGGTGGCGGTCTGGGCGAACCGGTGAGGGGATATCCGGGCCGGCCCTGGCCACGCGGAACCGTTTTCCGTGTCGAAGGCCGGACCAGTGCCACTTTCAAACCGGGGCAACCTTGGACGCATCCACCGCCCTGCCAACGTAAGTCACTGATTTTCAATTTTTAACAAACCAATTCGACCTCCCGGCCCCCGGTTTCCCGATTGCGCCCCCGGGGCTTCGCCGTTACAATCTCAACCTTGACCGGCGGCGCATGAAGCGTCCCGGCCAAGCGAGCTATGGCTGAAGGATATTGCGTCAAGTGCAAGGCCAGGAAGGAAATCGCCGAAGCGGTGGAAGAGACCATGAAGAATGGGCGCAAGGCGATCAAAGGCAAATGCCCCACCTGCGGCACCGTGATGTTCAAGATTCTGGGGGGCAAGGCTGCCGCTGTGCCCCCGCCCGCATCGGCCGCCCCCGCCTCCTGACATGGCCGCCCAGCTCGCCTACGTTCTTCTCACACCGCACTCCCTGCTGAAGTCCCGGACAGGCGGCATCATCAGCCGTTTGATTGCCCGCACTGGCTTGGAGCTGGTGGCGGCGAGGATGTTTGCCCCCTCGGCGGAACTGGTGGCCCGCTACGCCGAGGCCACCGCCCAATCGGGCGACTCCCACGACCGGCTCGTGCAGGGCTTGATTCACGATTACATCCTCCAGCAGATCGGCCCGGAGGCGCGGACGGGAAAGCGGCGCCGGGTGATGGTGCTGCTGGTCCGCGGCGAGGACGCCGTGCGCCGGGTCATGGAGGTCGTGGGACGTTTCACGCCCGGCCGGAGCCGCGGCGAAACCATCCGCGACACCTACGGCGACCTGGTGCTGGATGATGATGGCGGCGTGCGTTACTTCGAGCCGGCCGTGCTCGTGGCGCCCACCCCGGAGGATGCGACCATCAAACTCCGGCTCTGGGCGGAATTCTCGGACCAGGACGGCGGCCTGCTCGAAGGCGTGGTGGCCACCGACGAGCCAACCCAGCGCACGCTGGTGCTCATCAAGCCTGAGAATTTCCGGTTTCCCACCGGACGCCCCGGCAACATGATTGATTTCTTTTCCCGTGCCGGGCTGTTCCTCGTGGCCATCAAGGTCCACCGCATGAGCGTGGCGCAGGCGATGGAATTCTACGGTCCGGTGCGCGAAACGCTTCGCACCAAACTGGCGGCCAGCGTCGCCGCCCGGGCCAAACCCCACCTCGAGAAGGAATTTGGCTTCATCCTCCCCTCCGAAGTCGAGGCGCGCCTCGGCGAACTGCTCTGCCCCGTCTTTGGCGACCACCACTTCGGCAATATCATCCGCTTCATGGCCGGACGTTCCCCCGCCGAATGCCCCCCGGACCAGTTGCACGCCCCCGGCACCGAAAAATGCATCGCCCTCGTGTATGAAGGGCCCGACGCGGTCCGCAAAATCCGCGATGTCCTCGGCCCCACCGACCCCTCGAAGGCCCCGCCCGGTTCGATCCGGCGCGAGTTCGGCTCCAGCGTCATGGTCAACGCCGCTCACGCCAGCGACTCCCCGGAAAACGCCCGGCGTGAAATGGACATCATCCGCGTCGCCGAGAACAACTTCCGCGCGGAAATCGAGCGCCATCTCGGCGCCAGTTGACCCGCCCGCCCCCCAAAAAACCGCGTGCCAGCGCGGGCGCGCCGGGGTAATTCAACCGCGTGCATCCGGCCCGCCACATTCGCAACGTCGCCCTCATCGGCTTCATGGGTGCCGGCAAGTCGGCGGTGGGCCGCCTCGTCGCCGAACAGTTGCGCTTCCAGTTCGTGGACACCGACGAACTGATCGAAACCCGCACCGGCCGCACCATCAGCCAGATTTTTACCCAGGACGGCGAGGCGCACTTCCGCGCCCTCGAGCGTGAGGTCGTCCAGCAACTGGCCGACACCCAGCACCTCGTCATCGCCACCGGCGGCGGCCTGCCCACCAACCAGACCAACCTCGACAGCCTCAAGCAGCACGCGCTCGTCGTTTGCCTGTGGGCGGGTGCCGAGCGCATTTACGAGCGCGTCCGCCACCAGAAACACCGCCCCCTGCTCCAGACTGCCGACCCCTTCGCGAGGATTCAGGAACTGCTCGCCGCCCGCGCCCCTTTCTACCGGCAGGCAGACATCCTCCTGAACACCGACAACCGCTCCGTGCGCCAGGTGGCGCAACAGGTGGTCCAGCACTTCCAAAGCGTGGTGCAGCAGTCGCAATGAAGGAGCGCATCCGCCAGCGCGCGTTCGAGCTGGGCTTCGACGACTGCCGCTTCACCAGCGCCGCCCCGCCCGCCACCGGTGCCCGCCTCATCGAATGGCTCGCCGCCGGACGGCACGGCGACATGACCTGGATCGAACGCAACGCCGCCAAACGCCGCGACCCCCAACTCGTCCTCCCCGGCTCCCGCAGCCTCATCATGCTGGCCGTGAATTACTCCGCCGGCACCCCGGCCACGCCCGCCGCTCACGCATCACGCATCACGCATCCCGGCATCGTCGCCCGCTACGCCCGCCACGCCGACTACCACGACGTCCTCACCCCGCCGCTCAAAACCCTCACCGCTTACCTCGGCGAACTGGGCGGCCCTGAAACCCGCTCGCTCTGGTATGCCGACACCGGGCCCGTGCTGGAACGCGACCTCGGTCAACGGGCCGGGCTGGGTTTCGTCGGCAAGCACACCAACCTCATCAGCCGCCGCGCGGGCAACTGGTTCTTGCTGGCGGAAATCCTCACCACGCTCGAACTGGAACCCGACCCGCCGGAGCGCAACCGCTGCGGCACCTGCACACGCTGCCTCGCCGCCTGTCCGACCCGCGCCATCACCGCGCCCTTCCAACTCGATGCGCGATTGTGCATTTCCTATCTCACCATCGAACTCAAGGGGCCGATTCCCGAACCGCTCCGCCCCGCCCTCGGCAACCGCATCTTCGGCTGTGACGACTGCCTCGCCGTCTGCCCGTGGAACCGCTTCGCACAGGCAGGCCGGTTGATGCGAGCAAAGGCCCGCCCCGACCTCTCCGCCCCGGACCTCCTGGAACTGCTGGCGCTGGACGACGTCGCTTTCAAACACCGGTTCGCCGGCACGCCCCTGCTCCGCGCGAAGCGACGCGGGCTGTTGCGGAATGTCTGCGTCGCGCTGGGGAATGTGGCCGGGCCGGAAGCCCTGCCCGCCCTCGCCACCGCCAGTCGCGACCCGGAACCGCTCATCGCCGAACACGCCCGCTGGGCCATCGGGCAAATTGAAGAACGCGAAAAACGCCCGGTTCGTTGAAGCCGGAAAAACTGGATTGGCCTGGGTGGCACGGGCTGCCAGCCGGGTGCAAACGCCCACCGGGATTGCCATGGACCGGCGCACAAAAAGTGCTCCTGGCCTTGGGCCAACCACGCGGCAAGTTGCCGCGCGGGACGGGCAAGTTGCCCGTTCCACCCGCTTCTTGTCCCCGGCCAACTCAGGAATTCGGGTTGAAGGGGTGATGGGGCAGCGCCACCTCCGGCGGGCGGTTTCCCACCGTCGCGCCGGAGACGACCTCCACAATCAAGCCACCAGCAATACGGTCAGCTTCTTCGGCCCATGCGCGCCCAGCACGAGGATGCGCTCGATGTCGCCCGTGCGGCTCGGGCCGGTGATGAAGGAGATGGTGCTGGGGAAATCCCCGTCGTATTTGCGCCGCAACAGTTCGAACGCCGCCGCCAGGTCGGGGACCAGTTGCTCCCGTGTGGCCAGCACGACGTGATGCGGTGGCAGGACGGACAGGGCGCGCCCCCCCGAACTGCGGCTCGTCACCAGCACTGAGCCGGTCTGCGCCACAAGCGCCTCGCACGCGGTCAATCCGGCATCGCAGCCCTCCAACTCAGCCACGGCAAACCCGCCGTCCGTCCAAAGCGTTTCCACGCCCGCCACGCTGCACACCTCGGCCAGCAAGGGCGTCTGGTGCGCGGCCAGCCGTCGCCAGCCCTCGGCGGCCGCCAACTGCCGGACCTCCTCGGCGGCAGCGCGGCTGCCGGACACCACCTTGAAAGTGGTTTTCAGTCCGAGCGAGTTCTGCGCAAACAGATCCCGCAGCTCCTCCCAGCTCCGGCCCACGGGCGGCAGCCAGTGGCGGAGGCCTGCCACGTCCGTTTGCGCTGGCCCGGCGGAATGTTCGCCGTGCTGGCCCGGCATCGGTGCTGTCACCCGCAACGCCTCCCGGATTCGGCCCAGAACTTTTTCGCGCGAGGTCATTTCCGGTGCTCCTTCCACCAGTCGGTGAACGTCTGTTTCGCGATCCTGGGCGTCTCGCGCGACTGCGTCCACCCCTTCGCCGGGTCGAGCGCGGAGCCTTTGATCAAGCCGTGCAAAGGCTGCATCACCCGCCCGACCTTGGCGCCGAAGCGGTAAAGCGACGGCCGCTGCATGACGAACGAAAAACCGCTCCACAGCAGGTGCTCGAAGAATGGCGGCTTCTCCTTCACGGCGTTGCGGCGGTTCTGCAACAGGTGATGCGCGAGATCAATCTTCACCGGACACGCCTGCGAACACGCGCCGCACAGCGACGAGGCGAAGGACAGGTGCTTCCAGTCCTGCAAGCCGCGCAAATGCGGCGTGATGACCGAGCCGATCGGCCCGCCATACACCGTCCCGTAGCTGTGCCCGCCCACGTTGCGGAAGATGGGGCACACGTTCAGGCACGCGCCGCAGCGGATGCAGTGCAGCGAATCGCGCTGCTCCGCGTCCGCCAGCACGGCGGTGCGCCCGTTGTCGAGCAGCACCACGTGAAATTGCTCCGGCCCGTCCGGCTCGCCCGGCAGTTTGGCCGCGCCGTAAAGCGTGTTGTAGCCCGTCAACGCCTGGCCCGCGCCCGCCGTCGCGAGCATCGGCAGAAACAACGCGAGATCCTCCATCCGCCGCACCACCTTCTCGATGCCCATCAGCGCCACGTGGATGCGCGGCAGCGAGGTGGTGAGGCGCGCGTTGCCCTCGTTTTCCGTGATGGCAATCATGCCCGTCTCGGCCACGCCAAAGTTCACCCCGCTGATGCCCATGTCCGCCTGACAGAACTTCTGCCGCATGATGCGCCGGGCGATCATTGTAAGTTCCTCCGGCTCGGTCACGCGCTCGGCGCCCAGCTTCTCGGTGAACGTCTCGCTGATCTGGTGCCGCGTCAGGTGCATCGAGGGGAACACCAGATGATACGGTGCTTCATTGCGCAACTGGACGATGAACTCGCCCAGGTCCGACTCGAAAACATCGAAACCGTTCTTTTCCAGCGCCTCGTTGAGGTGGATCTCCTCCGAGGTCATGCTCTTGGACTTGATGATGTGTTTGACCTGATTGTCCTTCGCGATGCGGCAGATGATGTCGCGCGCTTCGGCCGCGTCACCGGCCCAGTGAACCTGCACGCCGCGTGCCTTCAGGTTCTTCTCGAACAGTTCGAGATACTGGTCGAGGTGGTTGATGACCTCGTATTTGATCTCCGCCGCGACCTGCCGCGCACCTTCCCAGCTCTGGAAGCGCGCCTTGTTCTCATCCCGCTTGACCTCGTAGCCGGTCAACGCCTTGCGGATGCGCTGACGATGGTCCAGATCGCGGCAATACTGCGCGGCGCTCTGCTTGAAAGCGGTGGCGGTGGTGTTCATAAGCCGGCGGCCAATACCTCCGCGAGATGCAGGCTGCGCAGTTTCCTCCCCTGCTTGTCGAACATGCCCTGAAGGTGCATCAGGCAACTCGAATCGAGCGACACCACCGTGTCCACGCCCGTCTCGGTGATGGCGGCACATTTCTGCTCGCCCATCGCCGTGGAAATCATCGGGAACTTCACCGCAAACGTGCCGCCGAAACCGCAGCAGGTGTCGTTGGGATTCATCTCGACCAGTTCCAGCCCGCGCACGTGGCGCAGCAGTTCGCGCGGCTCCTCGCGCACGCGCAGTTCGCGCAAACCGTGGCAGCCGTCATGAAACGTCACCCGGCCCTCGAAGGTGGCGCCAAGATCGGTCACGCCGAGCTTGTGGACGAGGAACGAGGAGAATTCCCACGTCTTGTTCGCCAGCACGCAGGCCTCCTTGTGCTCGGGCGTGCCCTTGAACAGGTCGGGGTAGAACACCTTCAGCATCGCGCCGCAGGAACCGGACGGGGTCACGACCACCTCCGCGTCGCGAAACACCCGGAGCGCCTGCCGCGCCGTGGCGCGGGCCTGGTCCCACGCGCCGGAGTTGAACGCAGGCTGGCCGCAGCAGGTTTGTTCCACCGGATAGTCCACCGTATGCCCCAGCTTCTCCAGAACCTTGACCACGCTGATCCCCACGTTGGGAAAGCACTGGTCAATGAAGCAGGGGATGAAGAGGGTGACTTTCACGTTGCTGCCTAGGGCGGGACCAGCGTGCCAAGAGCGGGCAGGTCGTGCAAAGAATCAAATGCGCCGCATTTGCGGGGGGGGGAAAGAATGGCTGGCCGTTGCGCCGCCGGCCAGAACGAACGACCCGGAAGCGCCGACCAGAATGCATCGGCGGCCAGCCGCGCCAGGGCGCTCAAGGCTCCCGCGTAAGCGCAATAACCGCGCTGTCGAACTCACGCTCGCAAGGCGGCTCGAAACCGACGGTCATCAATGTCTGGCCGTCCATCGTCCTGCCGTGGAATTCGAGCCGCGCGGTGGTGCCGGGACGCAAGTTCAGTTCCTCAACCCGGTAGCGGGCCTCCGGGTCCAGCCCGTTCAGCTTCACGGGGGCGGGCGGGGCGGACCTGAGTTGATAGACGAACAGCACGGCGCGGCGGCGGTCGGCGGAAACGTAGTTCAGCGCGGCGCGCGGCCCGTCGTGGGGCGACTCCAGCCGGTAAAGGTCGCCCTGCTGCACCACGTCGCGGAGGCGGTCCTTGTAGAGGGCGATGCCGGCGGCGAGGAACTGGCGGTCGCCGGGCGAAAGTTTGCGCACGTCCATGTCCACCCCGAGCGCGCCGCTCATCGCCACGTCGAGCGCGAACTTGAGCGGGCGTTTGCCCATGTGGGTCACGTGCGCCGAGATGGCCGAAGCCGGGAAGAAATGGCTGTAACCCCATTGCATTTTCACGCGTGCCACCGGGTCGGTGTTGTCGCTGGGCCAGAACGAATGGAAGAATTTCAACGCGCCGTAATCCACGCGGCCGCCGCCGCCGGAACAGAGCATCGCCATCACGTTCGGATGCTGCCGCGCCATACGGCCCATCACGTCGTAGAGCGCCCGGTTGTAATCCACGAGCAGGTGTGACTGCCGCTCCGGCGGCAGGTAAGGCGAGCCGGGCTGCGTGACGAAGCGGTTGGCGTCCCACTTCACGTAGCTGACGCCGGGCGTGGACAACGTGTCATGCACGACGCCCCAGGCGAACTCGCGCACCTCGGGCCGGCTGAGGTCGAGGGTGAGCTGGTTGCGGCTGAGCTCCAGTTCGCGGTGCGGCTGGCGGATCACCCAGTCCGGGTGCGCCGCGAACAAGTCACTGCGCGGATTCACCATCTCCGGCTCGATCCAGATGCCGAAGTTGACTCCGCGCCTCTTCGCCTCGACCGCGAGGTGGCCGAGACCGCGCGGGAGCTTGTTGGTGTTCACCTGCCAGTCACCGAGGCCGGCATTGTCACGGTTCCGCGGGTGGCGGTTGCCGAACCAGCCGTCGTCGAGCAGGAACGTTTCCGCGCCAATCTCCTTCGCCCCGTCGAACAGCGACACGATGAGGTTCTCGTCGAAGTTCATGTCCGTGGCCTCCCAATTGTTCAGGAGCACGGGACGCGGCAGGTCGCCATCCCGGATGCCGTAACGCCGGGCCCAGCGATGGAAATTCCGGCTGACCCGGCCTTTCCCCTGGTCGCTCCACGTCCACAACATGGCGGGCGTGGTGAAGGTTTCCCCGCGCGCGAGATGATACTGGGAGCCAAACGGATTGATGCCGGCGAGCGCGCGAAGGCGGTCATTCATGCCGATCTCGAAGGCGAATTGAAAACTCCCCGACCACGCCAGCGTGCCGCCGTAAACCTCGCCCTGATTCTCACGGGCCGCGTGGTCCAGCGCCAGCAGGAACACCGGCGTGCGAAACTGGTGCGCGCGGACGCCGATCTTTGAATCGAGCACCTTCATGCCCGAGGCAAGCGGCTCCTCGACCCACTGCGCCTCCCTGGCCCAGTCGCCGTGGAAATGCGTGAGCCAGTAACTCTGCGCGCGGGGAATCAGCGGCGAGGACGAGGCGAAGCGATACAACGTGACGGGTCCACTTTCCTCATGGCGCGTCTCCGTCCACTGCTCAATGACGTCTTCGCGTTGATACGCCCGGAAATTGATCGCAACGAAAAACGGATAGGCCGGGTCTTTCAGTTCCAGGCGCGTGTGAATGACGTTGTCGTTCGTTGTGGCGTGATGCTGGACGTAGCGCAAGTCCGTGGAGGTGTTGCCGTCCGCGTGCGTCGCCTGCAAGGCTGGTTCGCAGATGAAGCCATCGCCCGCCTGCGGATAAAATTCCTCCAGGCGGTTGGGGGTCTTCGCGGGGGCGGTCAACTGTTGGTTCACGCGGCCATAGCCCAGTTGATACACGCGGCCATCGTTAGCGACCGCCAGCGTCAGTTCCGAGCGCGCCGTGGCGATGCGGATGAGTTGGGGCGCGGCCCCCTCCGCGCGGGCCGCCACCGCAGATGCCAGCACCAGCATGGCGGACAGCCGCAGGATCATTTTCGTCAGGACAGCCGTTGCGGAAGACGCAGGCTGGCTCAGACTGGATGGGTGAGCCTGCTCGCGCCCCGGGCCAGAGGAATTTGCGTCAGGGCATCGCATGGTCGCTGGTGCTGAGCATGAAAAAACGCTGGGGCAGGTTGGGGGTCACCACATTGGAGGCCACCAGATTGAAGGAACCGCTGCCGCTGACGGAACCAGTGGCCACGGTCTGCCACTGGGCACGCGGGAGCGCCAGGTTCGAGCTGGCGAGCACGTAAATCGTCCCCGCGCCCTCGTTGACGCCACCCAGCAGCAGGTTGGCGCCGGAAAGGGCCAGGCTGGAAATGGCCAGGGACGAAATGGACGGAGCGCCAATCGCATATTTGGCGAGCAGGGCGTTTTCTTCCATGGCGCGCTCGGGATCGGTCAGGGCCCCGGCGAAGACTTTCACCTCGGCAATGTCGCCGCTGAGGAAGTTGCGGATGGGCTGTTGGGCGCCGAGCACCAGCCGCGGGGGGGCGGTGAGGGATGACGTGTTGCCCGTCACGACCGCCGTCAGGGTGCCATCCACATACAACGCCACCTCGCCCGTGGCGCGGGTGCGCTTGAAGGTGAGCAGATGCGGCCGTCCGTCGTTGAAGCCCGAGGCGGACACGGCGGTGCCGCCGTTACCCACGCCGGCCAGGATCTGTCCGGAGGCATTGAGCGCGGTGCCAAAATCGCTGGTGCTGGCGCCGACTTCGCCATTCACCAAGCCTGCGCCGGACCAGAAGTCGGTGCCGGTGCCGAGGCCCTGCGTGCTCTGGAAGACGCACAGAATGGTGAAGTCATCCTGCACGGGCCGGTGGAAGGCCAGCCAGGTGCTGTTGGCGGCATTGAACCGGACAGCGGGCCGGCCATTCAGCGCATTTGTGATGTAGGCGGGCTGCTGCGCGGTCGTGGCGTTGGTGGCGTGATTGGAATGGCCGCTGGAATCCGGCCACGCGGCCACTTTCGCGTTGTTGGTCAGGCCGGTGAGCGCGTCGGCCTTGAACCATGCCGCCGGCCGGGGGCCGGAGAGCCGGAACAATTTCGACTGCTTCGCGTTCAGGCTCACGTTCAACGTGCCGGTGACGGTGGTGGTGGTGCCGCTCCACAAATCCGTGGCGGTGTAGGTGCCGGCGGACAAGCCGGCGCGCGCGAGGTCCACCGTCCGGTTGGTGGCGTTGGCGGTGTAGTTAAAGATGGCGATATGGAAATTGGTGCCGTCCCGCCGGGTGAAGAGGTCGGTCGCATTGAAGCCGGTGTTGCCCTCGACCGGCGCAAAGGTGCGGCCCACGCGGGCGACGGCGTTGATGGCGGCGTTGGTGAGATGCCAGCGGGCCAGGTTCTGCCCGTCCGTCGAGGTGGCGAGGTCGTCGCCATTCAGGAACAGTCCGGTGACCGCGCCGCTGATGAGCCTGCTCTGGTTTTCGTTCGTCGTGACGGGGGTCGCGTTGGTGAACACCAGATGGTCGGGATCGCAGTATTCATACAACCGCCCGCTCATCCACCAGCCGTAGGAGACGGAGTTCATGGTGTATTCCGTGTGGCCGATGGAGAAAAACGCGTCACAGGCGATGCGGCGGCTGTGGGCGTATTGGTAGGGAAAGATCGGCGCGATGGAGGCGCTGATGAACATCCGGCCGGCGATGCGATTGACGATGCGTTGCATGCCCAGGTTGTAGGCCTGTTTACCCGTGGTGATGGCCGGGTCGTAATGCACGCCCTCCATCGCGCCGTGGGAAATGAAATCCAGTTTGATGAAATCGAAACCGCGCGCGATGAAGAGGTCAATTTGGTGGTCAATCAGCGCGAGCGTGCCCGGATGGGAGGGGTCAATGGCATACGCGCTGCCATTTTCGATGAAATTGCCGTTGCGGTCCCGCAGGAGGATTTCCGCGTAGCGGTAAAGGTTGTTGGGGGGAACGAACTGGTTCGAGGCGGCGGAGGCGCTGCCCCAGTAGGCGAACGGCCCGCCCCAGTAGATGCCGGCCTTCTGCCCGTTGGCGTGGCAGTAGGCGGTGAAACTCTGCTGCTGCGAGGCGCTGAGGTTGTGCCACGAATCCAGATTCACATATACCGTGCCGTCGCTGTCGGTGAAGCCGTTGTTCTGGAGGTTGGTCTTGATGAAGTCGGAGACGGCGAGCGCCTTCGCGTAGCTCATGTCCTTCTGGATGACGCCCCAACTGTTCCAGCCGAAGGGCATGGCATTGGTCCACGGCAGCCGGGGGACGACGGCGGCGTTGGCATCCGCATAGTCCTCCAGGGTGCGCCGCCAGTCGGGGCCGAAACCGACGAAGAGGGTGGGCGACGAAATCGTGTTCCCCATGACCGAGCCGTGCGCCTCGACGTCCCGGGTCAGGTCATTCGTCACGCCGCCGAACACCTTGAGCGAGTTCAGCCGGTTGTTCGCGCCGGACCAACTGATGCCGGTCTTCCAGGTGTCGTGCGTGATGGAGCCGACCACGAGCCCCAGGCGCGTCTGGTTGTCGTAAAACGCGCCGACTTCGATGCTGGTGTCGGTGGTGTTCATGGGCCGGGCCTTGTAGCGGACAAATCCATCGTTGTCGAAGGGGACGACGAGGGCGCGATTGTCGTTGGTGACGCCAAGGTCCACGCCGCCGGTCGTGTCCATGACGAGCGGCCCCATCCAGTTGGCGCTCAAGTTGGAACCGGTCAGTTCGACGCGGGTGAGGAAACTGTTGTCCCGGTCGAGCGTGAAATACTGCTTCATCACCGGGCGGCCGGCGGCGGTCTGGCTGACGACGACCTGGTTGCTGCTGACGAGCGCCCATGTGCGGCTGGTGTAATTGGTGCCGCAGACGTAGCCGGAACTGAGCGTGACGCCGGCGTAGAAGCCGGAGATTTTCCTGGCGTTCTGCCAGAAGAAGTCCGTGCGGGACGTGGTCAGGTTATACTCCAGCCGCACATTGGCGTTCGACATGACCAGCGTGCTGCCCACCTGCTGAAAGACGGGCGTTGCCGCGAGGGCGGACGCGCTGACAAAGGCTCCAGCCAGCGCCAGGGCACGAAGCGCGGGGTTCGTTACTACTCGAGGGGTTCGCATCATTCGTGTTTCCGGGCGTTGCGCGGTTCATGCGTGCCATGCCGATCCAAACCCGGAAACCGATTCCGAATCCGGAGCCGGCGGCTTCACCGGGTCGGGGAGACCCAGCCATACGGCTGGATTCCGGTGGTCATGGTGGTGTCGTGGCGGTTCGTGGTCAAATTGGCCGCGTGACCGTCAAGAAAACCGTAGTTGCGGGATTTGCGGTGAACCGGGCCATCCGGCAACTGGCTCCACGCATTGCCCATGTTGGGCGCGGGCGCGTTCTGACCGCCGGGGAAGGCGCGGTCTGCATCGGCGAAAGCGCCGTTCACGGAGGGCTGCGGCACCTGGCCGAGTTTGGGGCCGCCGTAATGCCAGAGGGGGTTGCCTTCGACGTAGGCCCGCAGCCGATACATCCGACGCTCCTGATGGATGTCGGTTGCATACACGGCGCGCGACGCATACTGGGGATTGCGGACAAACGCGGGGCAGACCATCACCTTGCTTTCGGAGGTGCCCTGATTCACGAGCGTCTTGGAGTTGGCCAGGTAGGGCGAGATGTGAAAGCCCAGCTCCGGGCGGGTGGGATAGCTGTCCGCCCACGAACTGCGGGCGTCCAGATTCAGGGTCATGCCGTTGGGGGTGCCATCCTGATTGATGTTGTAGGGCAGCCGGTCGTCGTTGTCCCCGGCGAAGAGGGTGATGCCGAGCAGGACCTGCTTCACGTTGGAGACGCACTGGATGTTGTGCGCCCGGGCCTTCGCCGAAGCAAGGGCCGGCAGCAGCATCGCGGCGAGGATGGCGATGATGGCGATGACGACGAGCAGCTCAATCAGGGTGAAGCCGCGCCGATGGGTGGAGGACGTAAATTTCACGGAGCTTGTGATGGGTTCAAAAATGTTTCGTTGGCATTTTCCCCCGCACCTCACGGCACCTGGAGGATGAAGAAACGCTTCGGCTCGGGGCTGATGGCGTTGGTGAGGGCAAAGTTGCCGCTGCCATCGAACGTGCCGTTCGTCAGGACCGTCCAGCTTGCGAGCGGCAGCGCGACGTTGGTCGAGGTCAGCAGTTGATAGGTGCCGCCCGGGCCGGCGTTGTTGGTGCCGCTGAGAATCACATTGCCTCCGCCCACCGTAATCTGGCTGATCGTCGGCGGCACGCCCCCGGGAACAGCGGCGAGGCGCAGGATGCCGTCCACCGCCAGGGTGTTGGTGTTCCACGCCAGCCCCGGGCCGGGCGTGGCGGGTTCGAGGTTGGTGAACGCGCCGGAATACGTGGCGGCACGGAACAACTTGAACGTGCTGTTCGTGGTCAAGGTGCCGGCCAGGTTGGTCAGCGCGAGCGTGCCCCCGAAGGTGATTTGGCCCGCCGGGTCCGCCGCGGAAAGCACGTCATTGGTGGCCGCCGCTTGGTCCAACTCCATGAAGGTCGTGCCGGCGAGCGTGATGTTGCCATTGGTCACGGTGAGCACGCCGAGCGAAGTGCCCGGCGACACCGTCGCCCCCGGGCTGGTCACCAGTTCGCCGCGCACGAGGCCATTGCCCTTGAGCGTCTGATTCGTGCGCAATGTGAAGGTGGTGGCGGAAACATCGAAGGTGGCGCCGCTGAACACGTGGATGGCCGCGGTGTTGGGGATGGTGGCCGGACCGCTCAGAGCGAGCACGCCGTTGCTGATGGTGGTGGCCCCGGAGTAGCCGCTCGGCGCCGGGCCGCTCAAGGTGAGGGTGCCGGCGCCAATCTTGGTCAGGGCCAGCGTGCCGCCCAGATCGCGCAGCACCCCGAGATAGGTTGAGCTGGCGTCATTGTCGCCCACGACGAGCGTGGCGGCCCCGGAACCGGCCTGAACCCAGCAGTTGGACTGGTTCACGCCGGAGGTGGATAGACCGTTGATGGTCTGGGTCGTGCCATTGAGGACCAGCGTGGGCCAACTGCTGCCGGTGCCGTTGTTGTTGAGGATGATGTTCCCCCTGCCCGCGCCGTGTGGGAGGATGTTGTTGCTGGCGCTGGCGATCCGAAGCGTGTTGGCGCCGGTCGCGTTCGGGTTGTTGATGATCGTGTCGCCGGTGTAATCGTGCGGCACGGAGTTGCTGAAGATCACGGTGCCAAAGGCCCAACTATCGCCGATCAGCAGCTTCCCGTTGCCGGTGATCCGGCCCGAGAACAAGCCGTTGCGCCCGATTGAAGCGTCGCCCATCAGCGTGATCGTGCCCGCGTAATTGACCGGCGAGGGGTTGTTGACCGACAGCCGCAGCGCACCGCCCTTGTCCTCGAAAGTGCCAAAGCCCGCGATGTAGAAATCGTTTGTCACCACGACATTCGTCTGCCCGCTTTCAAAGAAGAACGCCTGGGCCCCCGGATAGACATACACCGGGCCGGTGCCGAAACCGGTGTTCACGCCGGAGGAAACGGCGGACGCCTGCACGCGCCCCCGGGTGATGTGCGTGCCACCGCTGTAGGTGTTGTTGCGCTGGAACAGCACCCAGCCGACGGTGTTGACCCGCACCGCGCCGGTGCCGTTGTCCGTGATGGGCACCGTGATCTGAAGCCGCTGGTTTTTGTCATCCAGGGGCGCGAGGGCCAGCGTCAGTTCGCCGGGAGTGTTGTCCGCGCCGCCCGCCGTGATGCTGCCACCGCCGTTGTTGCCCACATTGAAGATCCAGTTGGCGTGGACGCTCATGATGCCGCCGTTGGCCCCGAGCCGGAGCACCTGGCCATTGGTGATGATGAGAATTTCCTGGCCGCCGGGGTTGGCAGGACCCCGGTTCCAGAGGATCGAATTCACATCATACGTTCCCGGGTTGGCGCCGTTCAGCGTCGCCGTGCCGCGGGTGTCCACGATGCGGATGTTGTTGGCGGCGTCGGCCCCGGAGTCGGAGAGCGTCCAATCGGTGTTGCCCGCTTTGTCCGTGTAACCCGTGTAAGCGACGACATTGTCGCCGCCATCCAATGTGGCCCAATCCCCGACGTGCAAGCCCAGCCCGAGGCCCGCCCAGCCGCCGAGGATGCCATTGGCGTTGGCCAGCCCGGAGCCGGTGAAGTTGAAGCTGCCGCCGCCCTGAATGAATTGAACTGTGCTGCCCGTGTGGCGCGTCAGGGTGCCGCCCAAAGTCACGGAACCCGCGCCGGGATCGGTCGTGAGGACGTGATGACCGGCGGAGAGGGTCAGCGGAAGCTGGACGGTATGGTTGTAAGGTGAGGAATTGGCGAGGTTGCCGCCGCTCAACGCGCTGGTCGCCGCATCCTGAAGGGCATTCGTCAGCACCAGGCCGTTGCCGTCGAGCGTGAACGGGCCCGCGCCGCCGTTGAAGGTCAGACCGCCAAAAATAGTGCCGGCGGCGAAGTTGTTGGTGGTGGCGGTTTGCGTGAAGCCGTCAAAGAACAGCGCGTCGCGCGCGGCCGGCGCGCTGCCGCCCCAGTTGGCCGCAGTCTGCCAGTGGCCATCGGGCGTGCCGCCGCCATCCCACGTGCGGTCCGCCGCCCGCGCGGGGGTGACAGCCAAGAAGCCGAGGGTCAGGGTGGCCAAAAGCAGCGGGGTGGTTTTCGTCCAGAGGCGGTGAGCGGTATTTTTCATAGGCTGGGTGTTTGGAACGTGGGAAAGCCTAGCGCATCCGCCGCGCCTGTCCTGTCGTCCAAAGTATAGACAGGCGGGGTTGGACCGGGAGGTGTGCCGGGATTGCAGCCTCGATGGCCAGAGCGTTCGGCGGCGGGGAACGCGGCAACCCGGGGGAGTTTCAAAAGTCCACCAGACTCCGGTGAGGCCCGGAATTCCGGGCCGTTCACGGCAGCGAAACGTGCAGACGAATGAAACTCGCGTTGGTCGGCGCACCGGGGCTTTGGAATCTGGCCGATTCCAGGCCGGGCGTCGTCAAGGGTGTGGCGGGCAACTCGACGGCGGACCACGGCGACCAGTTTTGCAGGTCCGGCGACGATTGCAGTTGGTAGATCAGTTCGGACGTGCCCGCCACCCGGCGCGGGAACTGAACTTGAAATGCGCCGGCCACCAGCCCACCCGAGATGGCCAGTTGAGCGGGCGTGGCGGTCCAGGGTTCGACGCCGAACGCGTAATCCAGCAGCCGCGGCAGCCCCGCGTTGTCGGGACCGGGCCAGTCCACCGGCGCATTCCCGAAGTAACGCCGGTGCCAGGCGACGGCGGACTGGTTGGTGGCGTGGTAGAGTGCCGTGATTTCCGCCGCGCTGAGGGCGCGGTCGTAAATGCGTGGCTCGTCTATCACGCCCGTGAACCGCCGGTTTTGGCCGGAGGGGATGTCGGCCCCGATGGTCACATCGCCGCTGGCGGTGGTGTTGATGGTGCGGGATTGGACGGCCAGGAAGTTGGTTTCGAGCACGCCATCCACGTAGAGCAACGCATTGGTCACGTTGGGCACGCCGTTGTTGGTGAACACGCAGGCGAGGTGATGCCATTGGCCGTCGTTGACCAGCGTGGCCCCGTGCAGAAAGCCGCCGGTGACCTCGATCCGGGCGGTGCCGCTGTGAATCAGGAACGTCCATTTGTTGCTGTTGGAGTTCGGCCCCCACGCGATGATGGGCATCTGGCCGGTGCCGGTCGTTTTCACCCAGGCGGCGCAGGTGCGGTTGCTCGCGCCCAGAATGCCGTTGAAGCCGGCGATGGCCACATGACCGGCCCCGGTGAAATTCACCGCGCGATTCCAACGGCCCGCGACCCACTGGGCCGGGTCGTTGGTGAAGCCGTGGAGATTGCCGGTGAACGCCCCGCCCGCATCCTCCGTTGTCAGGCCTGAAGTCTGGTTGAACGGAAACCAGATCAGGCCATCAGCGAAAAAAACTTTCACCGTCACGGTTGCGGTTGCGTTGCTCACGCCGTCCGTCATCGCATAACTGAAGACGTCCTCACCCAAAAAACCGGCGTTGGGCGTATAGACAATCTGGCCTGCCAAGTTGGTGGCGGCAGTGCCGGCGGTGGGTGACTCCACGTTCACGACGCGCAGCGGGCCGGGGCCGGAACCGGGGGTGTCATTGGCCAGCACGTCAATCGCGACGGGTGTGTTGCGCGGCGTGTTGGCGGTGTCGTTGGCGGCGGTGGGCGGGGCAGCCGCAGCGGGAGCCACACGCAGCAAGTTTGCGGCGGGGATCGCCTGTTTTGCAATGCCCGGCCCGCTCCATTGCAACGTGAGGGCCGGCGTGCCGCCCGTGCCACGCACATAGCCAAGCCGCAGCGGATGGCGTCCGGACTGGAGATTTATGGCGGCGGACACTTCCGTGCCGTTGGTGTAGCCAAAGTCGGCGTCAATCACGGCCGCATCGTGCAACCGCAGAAAAGCGCGGCCATCGGTGTTCAGATAAATCGTGTAGGTGCCGGCGGCGGGCACGTCGAGGTAGCCGGTGAATTCGAGGCCGATGTTGTCGTTGCCGGTGCGGACGGCCAGGTCCACGCCGGAGCACGTTCCATTCGTCACCGGCGTGATCGGCGTGAAATCCGGCACCCACGGGAAACTGGCTTCAAAGGCGCGGTAGTCCAATCCGGCCTCAACATTCGTGACGGCCACCGGCGGCACCAGTTCCGCATCGTAGGGGCGCGTCACGTCGCCGCCGGGACGGCGCAACTGCAATACGCGGTCTTTCATGCGCTGCTGGAGATTGGTGAAATAGGCGCTGGTTCCGGCGAGGTTCGCCGCTTCTTTCGCGTCGTTGAGCGTGTCGTAGATCGCGAAGTTGTCCGTGGCGGCGGCGACGTTGTAGCGGATGCCCTTGTAGCCATCGAGGTGGATGACCTGCTCCTGGCTGCGGGTGTTGCCGCGCCGTGACGCTTCAAACTCCGAGTAGTTCGGCGTCGAACCGTTGTAAAAATACTCCACGTAAATGGTGTTGGGGCGCTGCGTGCCGGCTCCAGTGAGCGTGGGCACCAGCGAAACGCCGTCGGTGCGGGCGGGCGCCGGAACGCCGGCCAGTTCGCAGAAGGTTGGCAACCAGTCATGGAACTGGGAGGCGGTAAAGTTGGTTGTGCCGGCGGCGATGCGCCCCGGCCAGCGCGCGAGTGTCGGCTCGCGCATTCCGCCTTCCCACGAATCCCGCTTGATGCCGTCCATCGGGCCGAAGGAATCGAAGAATGTCGGGTTGTAAGTGTAGCTGCCGCCGCTGCCCGCCTCGTTGTGCGGGCCGTTGTCGGAGGTGAGGACGACCAGCGTGTTGGTGTCGAGGTTCAGATCCTTGAGCGTTTGCACAAGGTCCGCCACGGCGTCATCAATCCGCCGCATCATGGTGGCGTGGCGCTTGGCGTAATCCGGCCAGGCAATCTCGGCGGTGCCTGGATTGTTGTCGTGGTCGTAGGTGGCATTGGTGTAATCGGGGTGAATCCACGTATTGATCGTGCCCGTGGCGGTGTTGATCATCTGGCCGGGGGTGCCCAGCCACTGGAGGCCACCGTTGGTGCCGCCGCCGGCGGGATAGGCCTGTGTGGGCACATCCAGCCGCGCGTGCGGGGCGGTGAACGCCAGATAAACGAAGAACGGCTGGGCGGCATTGGTCGCCTGCTGATCCATGATCCACTTCTTCGTGCGCGCGGTGATGAAGTCGGTGGAGTAGCACTTGTCGAGGTCGGGGGTCACCAGCGTGAGGTCGTCATAGACGTTGGCGCCGCTTTCCTTGGGATAGTGCAGATGGGCGGCACCGTGGGCGAGGTAGCCAAAGAAGTAATCGAAGCCGCGCAACTGCGGACGAGCCGGCGCGGGCAGGCCGCTGCCCTGGATCCCCCACTTGCCAATGACCGCCGTCGCATAACCCGCCTGTTTCAACACTGTGCCCAGCGTGTGATTGT
The DNA here is from genome assembly GCA_046290825.1 of Limisphaerales bacterium. GTDB lineage: Bacteria > Verrucomicrobiota > Verrucomicrobiia > Limisphaerales > DSYF01 > JBKBTZ01. The sequence goes on along the minus strand of JBKBTZ010000012.1, from coordinate 21,523 downwards.
TTTCCAAGGCCTTGTCGAACTGGTTGTCGCGCACATTGGCGTGGCCCTGATGCACCCCCAGCAGCAGGGACGCGCGGGCGGGAGCGCAGACGGGCGCGGCGGTGTAATGGCGGCGCAGTTGCATCCCCTCGGCGGCAAACGTGTCGAGGTGGGGCGTGGCGAACGCGGGCGCGGCGCGGTTGGTCGCGAACCCGCGGCTGTTCTGGTAGAACACGCCCAGGTCGCCCCAGCCCATGTCATCGGCGATGATGAAAATGAGGTTGGGTTTGGTGGCGGCCGCCGCCGGAGCAGGAGGGAAGATGCAAGCCAGGACGCCGGCCAGCAGCAAAGGCTTTCCGGCGGTGATGGATAAACGTTTCAGTCGCAAGGATGCTCTCATGACGGATGGCAAAAATACTTCCTGTCGTGGTTCTGGCTGCCAGGAGGCAAACCCATCATTGCGCCTCGAGGTGCGCACGGAGGAAGGCGCGCGGCGTGGTGGCCGGGCTGCCGCCCGTGCGGAAAGTGTGGTATTCCCAGCCGACGGCGGGCACGGGCAGGCCGGAGGTGAGCGCGGGAAGAATTTCACTCACCGCCTCGGAGGCGTCCCAAGTGTCCATCTCGAAGGCGGCCTCGATGGTGTAGCTCAGGCCATCCACGGTCGCGGTCATGCGATTCTCCTCCTGGGCGAACGTAGCCCCAGCCCGCACGGCCATCGTGTAGGTAAAGGCGGGGCCGCCGTTGTCGGGCTGGATTTTCGCAAAGACCAGGCCGGTGGAACTGGCGGAGGTGGGATTGCCGTTGAGGGCGAATTCCACAAAGTTGGGAACGCCGTCCCCATCGGCGTCGGCGGTCTTGTCCGCGTTTGTGCCCGTGAGGCTGTAACTGGCAGCCCAGATATCGTAAGGCGTGATGCCCTCGGTGACTTCCAACAGGCCGGAGCCGGTGATGAGGTTAGTCTCGTGCGTTGCGCCGGAGCCGATGGCACCCCAGAGGCCGGCCTCCTGGAGGACGCCATTGAGATAGAGTCGGCCAATGACGTTGGTGGCAGCGTGAGTGAGCGCCAGCGTGGTGCCGCTGGCAAGACGGACGGCGGAGTTGGCCGCGAGGGACGGCGTGGCCAGCACGAGCGTGCCGGCATTGACGGTGGTGTCGCCGGAGTAATGGTTCGTGGCCGAGAGCACGAGGGTGCCGGTGGTCGTTTTCACGAGGCTGCCCGAACCGGTGATTTCGCCGGTCAACGTAAGCGTGCCCCCGGAGGCGACATCGAAGGTGTTCGTGCCCGAGAGTGAGACCGGTCCGCCCCAGGTCATGGTGCCGGACTGGTTTCGGAAAATGGCGTTGTTCATTGTCACGGACCAGGTCTGGGTCACGGAGTTCTGATAAAGCTGCAGGCGCGCCCCCGGAGCCAGCGTGATGTTGTTGGCCGCGCTGCCCCCCAGTTTGGCGGCGGACTCGACACTGAAAGTGCCTGCCGCGACAAAGACGTTGCCGGGATTGGTCACCGTCACGCCGACCAGGGAAATCTGATTGGGGCCAATCTTCGTCAGCGTGAAGCCCCCCATGTCGAGCCAGCCGCTGGCGGCGCGCAAATCCCACCGCGACGTGCCCCCGAAGGTCGCATCCTCGGCGAGGATCACCCGCTGCACGGCGTTGTCCTGCCGGAAGGCGCCGTTGTTGACGAGCACCCCGTTGCCGCCGACGCCCACACCCGCGACGGTGATGACTTCAGCGCCGAGGTTGAGGTTGTTGAAGGCCGTGCCTTGCAGGTCCAGCGTCGCGCCGCTGGCAACCGTCGTGCCGCCGGCGTTTGCGCCGAGGGCGGCGCTGGTTTTCACAATGACCGTTCCGCCGCTGACCGTGGTTGCCCCGGTGAAGGTGTTCGTGCCGCCGAGCGTGAGCGTGCCCGCGCCCGTCTTCGCGAGCGTGCCGCTGCCGGTGATCGCGCCACTGATCTCGGTGTTGCCGCCACCCGCGACCGTCAGCGCGCCGCTGCCGAGGTCCACGCCGTTCAGGACGGAGAGCAGGTTGCTCGACGGGTTGGTCCAAAACTGCGTGAGGCCGAGCGTGAGGTTCACGTTCTGGCCGTTCGTGGCGGAGCCGATGATCGCCCCGCCGGCGCCCGCGTTCAGGGCGATGCCAGCGGCTCCAAGCGTCAGCGCACGGTTCGTCCCGCCGCCTTGCAGCATGACCGGGCCGCTGCTCGCGAAGGTCAGTCCGGCTGCGGTCTGGTCGGCATCGAGATTGACGGTTTGCGGAGTGTTGACGCCGGTGATGTTGAAGATGGCGGTGTTGCCGCCGCCGGGGACGGCCGCGGGATCCGGCGTCGCCGCGCCGCTGACGGTGGACCAACTGGCCACGTTGTTCCAACTCGTGCCGGTGCCATCCCAGAAATTCGCCACCGCTGCCGCAGCAACGAAGAGGTTCAGGGTTGCGTCGGCAGTGAGGCCGGACGCGTCCGTGGCGCGCACCACGAAGCTGTTGGTGCCGGCGTTGCCCGCGGCGGGCGTGCCGGAGAGGTCGCCATTCGCGGCAACGGCGAGCCACGCGGGGCCGCTGACTTTCGAGAACGTGATCGTGTCGCCAACATTGGGGTCGGTCGCGTCGCCCGCGAGCGTCGCGGCGTAGGGGCTGCCCACGAACGCCGGCGCTTTCGTGAGCGGATTCACGGTGAAGACCGGCGGAAGGTTGCCCGCGAACTCGACGCGGACGTTGTCCACGCGGAAATCCACGGTGATGGCTCCGTTGCGAATGCCGATCATGTCGAAGGCGGTAATCACCGGCGTGTTATCCGTGGCCGTAAGGCTGACGCCATCCACCACGCTGCTGATGCCCAGGCCCGCCGCCGTCTTTGTGACCGTGAACGTCGCCGTGTGCTTGAGCTGGTCGTTGAGCGAATCCTTCGTGGTCGAGGCGAGGCCGCTGGTCGTGCCGGTGCCAAAGGTGCCGTCCGCACCGGCATCCTCATTGAGGGTGAAATTGCCCGCCCCCCCGGTGCCGTGCATGACGAAGTAACCATCCCCGGCGGCGTTGAACAGGCCGAAGCGGAATCCGTTGGCCCCGTTGCCCACCGCCTGCGTGTGACGAAAATCAAAGCTGAGTTTGAGCGAGTCGCCGGCGTTGACGAGCGCGCGGGGGGCGAATGCACCGAAGATGCCGGCCAGGGTGCCGGTGGCGTCCACATTGAGCGCGTTGCCAGTGCCCAACGTTGCGTCGGCCGCCACGGTGAGCGTGGCCGCGTTGCCTGCCCATTCGAGGTCGAGCGGGTCGTCCGCGTCATTGCCGGGGGTGGGCATGCCGACGTCGAAGGTGTCATTGGCCAGGATCGCGAGCGCCGTCGTGTCCGTGACGCTCACATTATCGAACTGCGCCGCGCTCAAGGCCGCGTCCACATGGCTGCACACGGCCAGCCCGCCGCTGAGGGCCGCCGCCATCGAATTCGTCACGGAGCCAACCGGGGTCCAGGCGAGGCCGTTGGAGGAGACGAAGCTGGTAAAGACGTTGCCGGTGCGCGTCAGCCGCACCCAGTTGTTCGATGCGGCATTCAGGGCCGGGCCGGCCACGCTGATGCTCGTGCCGTTGGCGGCGGTCCGATACTGGAAGCGAAAACCATTCGACGGGGTGATAAACATTGCGGCATACGTCGCACCGGCGGCGGTGCCGTTGCGCAGCATGACGCCGGCCTTGGCAAAGCCGTGGGTGTTGGCCTGCAGGGTCACGCGCGCCCGGAGGTCGCAATTGCCCGTGAGCGTCTGCCGCACGAATTGGAATTCGTCCGCCGTGCCCCAGATGTCCGCGCCCGCGCCGTAGATGAGATGCGTGCCGTCGGCAAAGGTGGCGAAACCCGCCGCGCCCACGCCGCCGATGTCCTCGTTGACCCAGGGCGGCGGGGGCAGCGTTTTGTTCACATTCACCAGCACATCCACCGAGTTGAAGGCGCCGCCGGTAATCTTGGCGAGCGGCGTGATGAAGATGCCGCTGGGGGCGTCCACGAAAGTGTTGCCCAACGGCAGGGGCGCATCGGTCATTCCGCTGGAGGAGTTCGGCGTCATGTCGAGCAACTGCGTCCGGCCGTTGCCGGAGCCGCTGGGGCCCCAACGCACAAGGACGCCGTTGGCATTGGCCGTGCCCTGGCTGGAACGGTGCTCGATGATGTAATGCTGGGTGGAGGTGCGCGGCACGCGCAAACCGCGCACGCCGGTCACCGCCGGGTTGTCATGCGCGCCGATGCGATAAACGCCGTTGGCGGTGATCGTCGGCAGTTCGGCATCCAGCACCCAGTCGAGATAGCGTTTGAAGCGGGTGTTGTAGGGGCGGCCGATGCTGGCCCCGCCCATCGTGTCGTGGGCGTCGCCGTATTCGCCGATGGTGCCGCCCGGCGCAATGGGATCGCCGCCCACCGGATAGTAGCCCTGCGCGTGGGGGAGGCCGAGGTTATGGCCCAGTTCGTGGATGGCGACATCGGTAAAATAGCCTTCGGCGCTCGCCTTCACCCAGGAACGCTTGCCACCCACCGAGGCCAGTCCCGCCCAGCCAAATCCCGGGGTCTGGCCGCTCATCGCGACCATCTGGAAGTTGTAAATGTCGGGATTGTAACCGGCGGTGGCGGCAGCGGTGCGGGCGTGGTTGTGCAGGGTGTTCGGGCCGCCGTTGTCGGCATACCAGGTGGAGGCCTGCGGCATGCGGAGGATGACCGCGGTGACGTCGGAGTTCGTAACGTTGAGGGTGCAGCGCCCGTAGCTCCAGGTTTTCCAGGCGTTGCTCAACTTGCCGATCGAGGTGTTGGCGTCGGCGAAGGTGATCGGCGCGTGGGTGGTGGAGGGGTGGTTGGGAAAATCCACCCGCATGATGATGAGCGTCTTGTCGCCCTCGGTGTAGGGGGACTCGAGCAGAATGTCGCCCCCGGATTCGTCACCGCCGTAGGCCGTCAGAATGCCCGCGCCCGGCCGCGCGTTCTGCTCGGCCTCCGAGTCCTCCGCGAGTTGCGACGCCGCATGGCCGGTGGCACAAAAGAACCGGATTTGGCTCCCGGCAATGATCGCGGCTTCCTCGCCGTTCTGTTGCGTGTCCTGCTTTGAGGTCGGGCAAATCGCCGGGCCATCCGCGGCCGCGCGCGCTTCGGCAACTTCGACCGGCTCGAGCAACCGGCCTGCCGTCGGGCGCACGACAAAATTCTGATCCAACCGGTAGCCATGCACCGGCACCTGATAACGCGACGGTTGATCCGCGCGTTCCGCGGTCACAAAGGCGCGCAACCGCTCCTCGCCGAGCTGGACTTCGTAGGTGTTGGGCGGCACCGATTCGCCCGGGGCCGGCAGGGCCGCAAAATGTTCGATGTCGCCGCGCGCGTCCACGGGCGTTTCGAGTTGCGCGAGCACCGTCGGCGGGAGTGTGCGCCGCACCGTCTCCGGCACGGCCAGCGCGAGCGCCCGGGCAGGGTCGTCGTGCATCAAGCGCGCGAATTCCGCCCGGCGCTGGCGGGCCAGGTGTTCGCCCTCCAGGATCAATGCCTTGCGGGCGGACGCATCGGCGGCCGCATAGCGATCCGTCCACTCCCGAAACGCGGCGAACGCCGGCTCGTGGACCGGCTGACGCCAGAGCAAATCCTGACGGAGGATGCCCCCCCCAGCGGCCACGACGGGCCGGGTTTGTGGAATGTCCGGTGATGTGACGAGATGGGCCGATGCGACGGACGCGGCTTCGTTCGCCGAATCCGACGGCGGCGACGACGCGTGGACCGCCGGAAGCCCGGCCACAGTTGGCGAAGCGGAGCTCGTCACCGGCAACGAATCGGACGAAGCGCTGAAAAACAGCCACTGCGCCCCCAGCGCGACGACGGCGAGCGAACCGGCGACGAGGAACTTGCCGGATCGGGAGGTGAAACAACTCATAGGAATTCGCGTTGGGCTGTGCGCGGTTTAGTGCGAACCGCGTGGTCAGATGGCCAATGGTGGGTCGCGTTGTTCATGGTGCTGGACGTGGCGAAAGCTTGCGCCCATTTGTGCGACCTGTCCTGTCATCCGAAGTATAGACAACGCAGCGGCGTGGGCTGTGGACGGTGGTGAAATGCGTTTTCCGCAGGGAAACAATTCAGGCCAGGCAGGCGCAGGCAGGTTTGGGAGAGAGCGTCTCGCGTGCCGGCGCCAGCTTTCAGGAACCATTTTTGCGCCGTTTGGGGAATGAGAATTGGAGGAACGCAGTTTGCGACAGGACGCCGCCAACCACACGCCGGAGGCATGTGCTCCCTGATGACCACCCGCGTTACGATTCCGGACCGGCAAGGAAACCCCGCTCAAAGTCGCCGGGGTGCCAGTGCTCCTTCCACTCGATCACCGGCTTGCCCGCGTCATCGAAGCGCAGCGGCAGCCAGACGTAGCGCGAATCGGCCAGATCCCACTGCTTCCAGCGGTCGGCCATGAAGATGAACGCGTCCTTGCGGCCCGCCACGGGCAGCACGAAGGTCCCTTGCGACTGGAACGTCCGATCCGCCCCCTTGCCGATGCAGGGATTGCCCAACTCGACCCACGGCCCCATCGGATGATCGGCCACCGCCGAGCGCGCTTCGTTCGGGGTCCACCCGGTGCAGCCCGAGCCGATAAGATAGTATTTCGCGCCGCGCTTGAACACCGCCGGGGCTTCCATGTGGCGACCGGGAAAGAGCCGCGCGTATTTTCCGGAGGGCTTCAGGTAATCGTCGGTGAGCAGGGAAACATGCAGTGTGCCGTTGTCTTCCGAGGAGTAGAAATGATACGCCCGTCCGTCGTCGTCCTGAAACAACGTCATGTCGCGCGCCATCTGTCCGCCCGCGAAGTCGCGCGCCAGGGGCGTGTCCTTCCGGTCGTCATCGGTGACGTTGACGGGCCAGATGCCGGCGTTGGGGCGGAAGCCGCCGAGGTATTTGAACGGCCCCTGCGGCCGGTCCGCCACGGCCACGCCGGACTTCGCGGCGTGGTAGTTGATGCTGTCCACATGCAGCCACATGACGAATTTCTTTGTGGCCGCGTTGTAAAGCACCTTGGGGCGTTCGATGACCTTGTCGCAGTGCAGGTCGTGATCGGGATCGTCCGGCACGGACGGCAGCACCGTGCCGAGATTTTCCCAGTCCACGAGGTTGGTCGAGCGGTAGGCGGAAACGCCGCCGGCCACAACGCGGGTGCCGCCCCAGCTCCGGTTGACGGCGGGCACGTAGGTGCGGCCTTCCTTCAATTCGCCATACCAGTAATAGACGCCGTCGTGAAACAGGATGCCGCCGCCGTGCGCGTTGATCGGCGCGCCCTGCGTGTCGCGCCAGATTTCGCCGGGCCGGATGGCGCGGTCCGTCCGCACCGGCTCGGCCGGGAGAGCAGCACTGGTGGACAGGAGGAGAAGGGCGATGGTGCAAGAACGCATGGCAATAAACGGGCGTCAGGTTGACGGCTTTCGTGGGGTGAGTATTGGGGTTCGCGAAGGAAAGTCAGTTCTGCGCGGCCAGGCTCGCTTCCACGCGATAGAACCCCCGGGATCCGGGGAGGTCCGGCTGCACCAGCTCGATGAATTGGTCTTCCGCGAGCGGCCCGGCCGTCTGCACCACCAGCCACGGGGACTGCAAGGTGGTGGATTCCCTCAGATTATAGATGCGGCCCGCGCGGGCCAGGATCCGCACCATGAAACTGGACGAGGCGCCTTCCTGGGCAAAGTGGAAATCGGAAATGTTGAAATAGTCACTCGCGGCCAGCGGGTCGGTTCCGGCGATGAACTCCTGCGCGTTGGTAAAGCCGTCGCCATCGAAGTCGTCGCCCGGCCGGACATCGGCGAGGGTGCGGAGCGCATCGGCGGTTGAAGCGTTGATGATTCGGCGCTCGAACTCGTCCGGCAGACCGTCCGCATCATCATCAAAGCCGGTGATCAAGCGCTCGATTTCCACGAGTGACATGGCTCGTTGATGGACTTGAACCCCGTCAATGTCGCCGCCAAAAAAGCGGGCGGAGGTGTGGCTGTCGCTGCCGATGCGGAGCGGATTGCTCGTGGTTTTGAGGGCGACCGGGGGGATGGTGTTCGTGGCCCGGGGGATGCCGTCCACATACAGTTTGATGGTTCCCGTGGTGGCATCGTAGGTGCCGGCGTAGTGGTGCCATTCGCGGATGTCGAATCCCGGCAGCGTGGCGAGATCGAACTGGGCATGCACTTCGGCGCTGGTGTCCGCGCGGACAACCATGAATGACAGGCGGTTGGTGCCGACGGGATTGAGCCAGGGATGGAGAATCCACTGGCCGCGGCGCGAGACGAGACTGCCGGCTGCATTCCAGTTTGCGCTGCGGCTGCGGGCCCAGCAGGCGACGGTGACACTGCTGGTGAGGTCGGGAAAGGAAGGCACTTCCACGTAGTCGTTGGTGCCATCGAACGAAAGAAATATGCGGCCGGGGCCGGTGGCCCACACCGGGCCGTTGATCAGATTCCCGTCCCGTGAATTGCCGGAACCGTCGGTGGCCGTCAAGCCCGTGCCTTCCTCGAAATCCCAGCGCCCAGCCATCGCGACATTGTTCTGTCTCGGACTGGTCCCGGCCAGAAACTCGTCGCGATTGCTGACGCCATCGCCATCAGGATCCTCGTCCGCGTCGGTCGCATCAAAGAGTCTGAGCCGGTGCAGCATTTCCCAGTCGTCGAGCAGGCCATCCTGATCCTGGTCCAGCAGCCGTCCGGAAGCGGCGTTGGAAATGCGCGCGGGCGTCAGGGGGCGGGCATGCAGCCGGACATCCGACACGTCACACGCGAGGTGGGCGGCGGCGGACGGGCTGGCAGCCAGGCGGAGGGCAGCCCCCACTCCCGTGGCGCCAGTCGCGTTGGTAGCGCGCCGTCGTTCCTGGCCATCCACGTAGAGGATGGAGTTCCCGGAGGCCGTGTCATGGGTGACCGCGTAGTGATGCCAGGCCGTCAGATCGAAACCGGGCACGGTGGCGAGATCAAAGGTGAACCGCTGCGCGACGTTGGCTGCGGAATACACCACGAAGGCGATCTGACGGGTGCCGGCCACAGTTTCCAGTGCGAACTGGCCTTCGCGGACGAGCAGGCAGGAGTTGGAACCCCACGTGACGGTGGGCGAACGCGCCCAGAGCAGCGCGGAGAAGCTGCCGCCGGCAGAAGGCAGGCCGGTGATCATGGCCGATTGGCTGCCGCCGTTGAAACGGAGGAAGGGTTTGCCCGCGTCAGTCATCCACGCAGGGCCACCCACCAGGTTGCCGGGATGATTTGCTCCCGAGAGGTCACGAAGCGTGGTGCCGTTGGTGGCATCCAGCGGCCACCATCCGGCGTAGGGCGTGATCATGGGCGTCGCGGCAATGCCGTCATACACCGCCTTCATTTGTGCGGCCACCGTAGCGTTGGCGACGAGGATGTTGTTCGCTTCGCCCGGGTCGGTGGCGAGATTGTAGAACTGGTGGTTGTCGAAATGATACTTGAGGGTCCCCTGCCGGATCGCCTTGGGGTTGCTGTTGTTCTGATTGACGAGGTGGGTTCTTCCCTGGGGCGACTGACCCAGCAAAGCGGGAAGGATGTTCTGACTGTCCGGGCCGGCGTCCATGGGCAGCGGCTGCCCGGTCAACGCGGCGAAGCTGGCCAGCAGATCGGTCTGACTGACCAACGCGCCCGAGACCTGCCCGGCGGGCACCACGCCCGGCCAACTGACGATGAACGGCACCCGGTGTCCGCCTTCGTTCTCCGAATACTTGCCGCTCTTGTAGGGGCCGTTGATGTCGTGATTGCCCGGGTTGAGGGCCGCGCCGTCGTAGTAGCCGTCGTTCAGCACCGGGCCATTATCGCTCGTCACGATGAGGAGAGTGTTGGCCAGCACGCTATCGTTGGTATTGCCATCGCCATTGGGATCCGCCAGGCGGTCCACGATTTTTCCGACCTGCCAGTCGAACTGGCAGATGGCATCACCGCGAATGCCGTGGCCGCTCGCGCCCTGAAACTGCGGATGGGGCGTGCGCGGAACATGCGGATCATGCGCGGAATAGATCAGAAAGAATGGCTTGTTCGAGGCGACCTGGCTGGTGATGAACGCCGCCGCCTTGTCCACAAATTGAAACGCCATCGCGTCGTCATCCCAGATGGCGTTCTCGCCGCCGCTCATGTAGCCGATGCGGGCGATGCCATTGATGATGGTCTTGCTGTGCTGGGCGTTGCCCTGGTAGGTCGTCCGGTCGCCCGCCGTGTAGGGGCTGAGGGGCCGCAGCAAGGGCGAGGCATTCAGCGCGGCCACCTCGGTCCCGATGGCTTCCTGTGTGGGAAGGTTCCCGACGGGGGTGGTGTAACTCACCACAATCGGACCCGGATTCGTCACGTAGCCGGGGTCGCCGGGATGGCGCAACTGGTAAACATGCCGGTTCTCGATATACACGGACGGCACGCGGTCGCCGGTGGCCGCCGGGCCGAAGTAGTAGTCGAACCCCAGCTCGCGCGGGCCGGGTTTGATTTCGTTATTGAAGTTCAAGCTGCCGCTGCCCAACCCCAAATGCCACTTGCCCACGATGGCTGTTCCATAGCCGGCTTGACGCAGCATCGCGGGCAGCGTCACCGATCCAGGACGGATGATCAGTTTGGCGTCGCCGTCGAGGATTCCCGTTCCGGGCGTCCGCCACGCATACTCGCCGGTCAGCAGGCTGTATCGGCTCGGCGTGCAGGTGGGCGCGCTGGAATGAGCGTCGGTAAAACGCAATCCGCTCGCGGCCAAGGCATCCATTCGCGGCGTCGGGATGACGCTCGCGCCGTAGCAACCGACGTCGCCGAAGCCGAGATCATCCGCGTAGAGGATGACAATGTTCGGCTGGGCCGCCCAGGAGGACACGACAATGAGGGGCAACAGGGCCAGCGAACGCAGGAACACGGAGGCGCTCTGCATGAATGATCGGGACTGGGAATGAGTGAGGAAACGCATTGTGCCGCTGGCCGCAACCTGGGAACAACTCCCGCGATGCCCTTTGGCCGCAACCAGTGGCGGAAGGTTCCGGAGCAATGCTGGCCGGCGCTTGCAGGTCGTTTTCATGAACTGGGTGATCAGAACGAGGTAAAGATAGGCGAGGTCGTCGCGCTTGTCCTGTCATCCATTGTATAGACGCAGCGGCCCGGAATCGGGAGCGATGAGAATGTTCCATCCCCATCTTGGAACCTCCCATTCCGTTGACGACCGCTGCTGCGTCCCGCGGCAACACCTCGGTTTCTTCGCTCACGGCACGTGGCGCGTGCGGAAATAGCCGGACGGGTAGAAGCCGGGGGTCACGGTGAAATTGATCGCGCCATTCCCGCCGGCCGTGTTGGTCACAATCGGCGTCCAGGTGATCGGCGGCGTCAGGTCATCGGTCTCATCAATCGCGTATTTCTCGCCCGGCATGCCGAGATAATTGATCTCATACTGGCCGCCGCCCACCGGAGTCGGCCCGGAGACGCGGTTGAACCCCTGCGGCTCGTAAACAATCACCGTCACCGTCTTCGTATCCGTGGCACCGAACGCATCCGTCACGGTGTAGGTGAAGGTGTTGGTGCCGAGCACGGACGTGGCGTCGGCGGTGTAAGTGAAGCCGGTGCCGCCGTTGGTCGCCGCCACGCCGCCGCCGATGATGGCGCCGCTCACCGCCGCGACCTTCAGGCTGTCGCCGTCAGCATCGGTGGGGGCCTTCTTGCCACCGATGACGGTCAGCGAAGCGGTTTGGCCGCGCGCCACGCCCAACGTGAGAGGCTGCGCGACCGGCGCGTTGTTCGCCGCCAGCGTGATCGAGCCGTTGACACTCAGGTTGTTGGTGGTCACGCGCAGGCTGCTGGGCCAGTTCACCAACTGGAGCGCCGTGAACCCGCCGGAGAATCCCGAGCCATCAAACAGGTCCACGGTGCCGGCGGCGGGCGTGGTGCCTGTCCACGTCAGCTTCAGCGTTCCGCCGTAGGTCACGGCACCGGTCGCCGCCATTTTGTCACCGGTAGGGCCATCCCCGAGTTCCACGTCCGCCACGGCGGTGGAATTGAACGTCACCAAGCTGCCGAAGTTGAGCGTGCCAATGGACGCGCCCGGAGCCACGGTGCCCTCCACGGCGACGGCGCCGTTGACCGTGCCGTTGCCCAGGAGCGTCTGGTTCGAGCGCAGTGTGAAGGTCGTGGCGGAAACATCGAAGGTCGCCCCGCTGACCACATTGATGACTGGCGTATTGGGAATCGTCGCCGAGCCGCTCAGGGCGAGGGTGCCGTTGCTGATCGTGGTGACGCCCGAGTAGGCGTTCGGCGCCTGGCCTGCCAACGCTGCCAGCGTCAGCGTCCCGCTGCCAATCTTCGTCAACGCCAGCGTGCCGCCCTGGTCGCGAAGGATGCCGGCGTAGGTCGAACTGGCGTTGTTGTCACCGACGACCAGCGTGGCGGTCCCGGAGCCGGCCTGGACCCAGGCGTTGGACTGGTTCACGCCGCTGGTGGTGAGGCCGTTGATGGTCTGCGTGGAGCCGTTGAGGACCAGCGTGGGCCAACTGCCGCTGCCGTTGTTGTTGAGGATGATGTTCCCCTTGCCCGGGCCGTGCGGGAGGATGTTGTTCAAGCTGGCGCTGCCGATTCGGAGCGTGTTGGCCCCGGTCGCGTTCGGATTATTGATGATCGTGTCGCCGGTGTAATCATGTGGCACAGCGTTGCTGAAAATCACCGTGCCATTCAGCCCGCTGTCGCCGATAAGCAGCTTGCCGTTGCCCGTGATCCTGCCCGAGAACCACCCGTTGCGTCCGAGCGAGGTGTCCCCCATCAACGTGATGGTGCCGGTGTAATTAACGGGGGATGGATTGTTGACGGACAACCGCAGCGCGCCGCCCTTGTCCTCCGCGGTGCCAAAGCCCGCGATGTAAAAATCGTTCGTCACCACGACGTCCGTCTGACCGCTCTCAAAGACAAAGGCTTGGGCGCCGGGATAAACATAAACCGGGCCGGTGCCAAAACCCGTGTTCACGCCCGAAGCCACCGAGGACGCCTGCACGCGGCCCCGGGTGATGTGGGTGCCGCCACTGTAAGTGCTGTTCCGCAACATGAGCACCCAGCCAATGGTGTTGACCCGCACGACCCCGGTGCCGTTGTCCGTGATGGGCGCGTTGATGTTGAGCCGCTGGTTTGTGTCGTCCAAAGGAGCGAGGGCCAGCGTCAACTCGCCGGGGGTGTTGTCCGCGCCACCTGCCGTGATGGTGCCGCCGCCGTTGTTGCCCACGTTGAAAATCCAGTTGGCGTGGACGCTCATGATGCCGCCGTTGGCCCCAAGCCGGAGCACCTGGCCGCTGCTGAGGGTCAGAATTTCCTGGCCGCCGGGATTGGCACCTTGGTTCCAGAGAATGGAATTCACATCGTAGGTTCCGGCGGTGGCACCGTTCAGCGTTGCTGTGCCGCGCGAGGTGTTAATCTTGATGTTCTTGGCAGCGTCGGCACCCGTATTGGAAAGCGCCCAGCTTGTGTTGCCCGCTTTGGTGGTGTAGCCGCTGTAAGCCACGACATTGCCGCCCCCATCCAGCACCGCCCAATCCCCGACATGCAGGCCCAGACCGATTCCCGCCCAGCCGCCGAGGATGCCGTTGGCGTTGGCCAACCCGGAGCCGGTGAAGTTCAGGTTGCCGCCGCCCTTGATGAATTGCACCGTGCTGCCCGCGTTGCGCGTCACGGTCCCGGCCACGTTCAGCGCGCCCGCGCCCGCCGCATTCGTGATGGTGTGATAACCGGCGGAGAGCGTGAGCGGGAGATTGATCGTCTGCGCGCTGGCGGAATGGCTCGCAATGTTGCCCCCGCTCAACGCGCTGGTCGTCGGATCCTGACCGGCATTCGTCAGAACCAGACCGTTGCCGGCGAGCGTGAACGCGCCCGCGCCGCTGCTGAAGGTGAGACCGCCAAAGACGGTGCCGGCGGCAAAGTTGTTGGTGCTGGCCGGCTGCGTGGTGCCGCCGAAGAACAGCGCGTCGCGCGCGACCGGCACGGTGCCGCCCCAGTTGGCGGCGGTCTGCCAGTTCCCATCCGGCGTGCCGCCGCCGGTCCACGTGACATCGGCGGCGGATGCCGGAGCGGCGGTTAGGACGAGGAGGAACAGGACAGTCAGGAGGGCCACAAAGGATCGAGTCCGGGAGGCGTGGGGCAGGCTTTTCATAGGACTGGGTTGGTTGTCCTGCGAAGAATGCCCGCAACCGTTCAATTCTGTCGTGTCATCCGAAGTATAGACAAGGCGGGGGGAACCCGAATGACGAATTCCGAAATCCGAAAGAAGTCCGAAAACCGAGGGTCGAACCCAGCCCCGTCTGTCGGTTGGGAAAACAGTCCCGCCGACAACCTCCGAACCGGGGCAATTCGGAATTCGGGCCTCGGATTTCTTTCGGAACTCGGACTTCGGATTTCAGATATCCGACTTTTCCTACCGCTCCTTGCCTTCCTGCCCGAGATACTTGATCACCGCCTCGGTGCGGGATTGCACATGCAACTTCTCGTAGATGCGGCGCACGTAAGTCTTAATCGTGCCGAGGCCGAGGCCAAGCTGGTCGGAGATTTCCTTGTAGAGAAGCCCCTTTGCCAGCAGGTCGAGCACTTCCTGTTCGCGGGCGGACAGGCCTTCGACCGGCCCGGCTGTCGGCGTGGGCGGCGCGGCCTGCGCGACTTGGAATGACGCCACCACCTTGCGGGCGATCGCGCTGCTCATGGGCGCGCCGCCGTCCACCACGTCCTGAATGGCCTCCAGCAATTTGGCGGGCGAGGTGCGCTTGAGCAGATAGCCCGTGGCACCGGCCTTGAGCGCGTTGTAAATGTTCTCCGTGTTCTCATGCACGGTCAGCATGATGACGCGCACCTTCGGCGCGAGCGTGTGCAACTGGCGCACGCACTCGACGCCGTTCATTCCCGGAAGGTTGATGTCCATCAACACGACGTCGGGCGGGTCGGCGGGAATGCCCTGCAACGCCGCCTCCGCCGAATCGTAAGCGTGCAGGCACTTGAAGCCCGGCACCCGGTTCAGCATCCGCACCAGGCTTTCGCGGAAGCCGGTGTTGTCCTCGACGATGGATAGTTTAACGCTCATGAAATGGTGGCCGGCTCGAGCGGCAGGGTGAACTTGACCCGCGTGCCCTGGCCGGCCGCGCTTTCCAGGACACATTCCCCGCCGATGTCACCCAGCCGTTTGCGCATGTTGGTCAGACCGCTTGCGCCGGGCGCGGCTTCGGTTCCAGCGGTGCGCTCAAAACCGCGCCCGTTGTCCTCGATGATGAAGCACGCCGCGCCATTCTCCAGCCGGAAACGCAGCCAAACCTCGCTCGCGCCAGAATGATTCACCACGTTATTCAACGCCTCCTTGAGCGCCATGAACAGGTGATGGCGCGTCTGCGTCTTCAGCGCGCGCGGCGGCACCTGCGCCGGCGCGTCAATGCGGAAGCGGATGCCTGCCAGCGCGAGGTAATCAGACGCAAAGTTGCAGACGTAGCTCAACAGGCTCTCCAACGTGTCGTGCTGCGGGTCCACGGCCCAGACGATTTCGTCCATGACGCGCGCGGCTTCGAGGGCCTTGCCGGAGATTTTCCCGGCACTTGCCTGCACTTCCTCGGGCGGCTGGCCGGGGGTGAGCGTCATCTCGCTCAACAGGCGGATTTGCGCGAGGCTGCAACCCAGTTCGTCGTGGATGTCCCGGGCGATGCGGGTGCGCTCCGCCTCGATGGCCTGCCGCTGTTCGGCCTGTTCGCGTTCGTGAATCTCGCGGTGGAGCTGGCGCGTGCGCTTTTCGACCTGCCGGTGCAGCACGTTGATCCAGACCACGGCCAGCGCGAGCACGCCGAGCAACAGCCCGGCCAGCAGCAGGAGGCGTTGGGGCGTCCACCACGGTGGCCGGGCCAGCACGTGAACGTCGGCGGAATCATTCAGCAACAACTCAAAGGAATGGGCATCCGCGAATTCCGCGCGGGTGCCAGCCTGCGCCGAATACACCCCGGTCAGTTCCAGCCGGCTGCCAATGGCTGGTGGACGCGGCGCCGCGCCGGGCTGATCGAGGCGGGCCACGAACGTGCGCAGGCCGGATTGGATTTCGAAGATCTGCTCGGCCCCGCGTTGCTGCCAGTTGACCAGCAGGCCCTGGATGCTCACCCGCGTGGAATCCAGCCCGTCGGGAAACCAGTTGTTTGCCGCCAGGTTTCGGGCCGGAGGCAACGGCGCGCGGCCGGTCTTGCGCGCCACGGCCTCGCGCAACACCGGCGAAGGGCCGCCCAGTTGAGGCAGGCCAACCACCTCCACCCGGTCGCCCGGCTCAAAGACGATGTTCCGCCGGGCCAAAAATCGAACGCCGTTCATTCCATCCGTCAGGAAATACATGTTGTTCCGGCGATGCAAAATCTGGCCGGTGAGTTTGACGCGCTGGAACGCGCTGGCCTGCGGATCGAAGTGAAGCAGTTCGGAGGCGCTTTTGCGGACGGCGTTGGTGAACGGATCCGAGGGCGCAGGCTCATCCACGGCGAGGCTGGGGTTGCCGATCTGAATGCCGCTGTCAATCAGCACGCGGTGCGTGTCGCGGTCGGCCACGGCAAACAAGCAGCCCCGGATGCGCACAAGCGCATCCTCCAGCCGGGCGAGGCCCTCCGGCGGGTGGTCCGCCAGGGTCACGTCAATCTGGCCCACGCGCATGAGCAGCGTCACACGGTTGCCACGGACAGCGGTGATGATGCCTTGCAGTTCGACGTATTGCGCATCAAGGCTGCCGTTGATCAATTGGTCCCAGGTCGGACGAACCGGCTCCGGCAGCCGGCCTGCTCCGAGCCGGGTGGCCTTTCTCAACCGCACGACAGGCGCAAAATCCTGCGGGTCACTGATTCCCTCAATTTCCCAGGCCTCGCCGACCTCGGGCACCCCCGTCTTCCAGCCGCCCGCGTAGTGGGTGACATAAATGCCGCGCGTGGCATCCTGAATGACCAGCGAAGAATAGTTCGGCGTCACGTGGGTCACCACCCCCCGGAGCTTTACCCGGTAACCGAGCTGCGCCTGCTCGCGCGTCAGACGTTGCACCTGCGCGGCGGTCGTCAGCACCGTGTTGGTTTCCGGCACCGGCTGGAATTCCGGGGCCACGGCCAGCACCTCGAGATGGCTCCAGTCCGGCAGCAGTAACGAATTCAGGACGATTCGCCCCCCCACGCTGGCCGATCCCTGGCATACGCCGGTCGCCCGGACGCGACTGTTCAGCAATCGTGGCGGCGGGCCGTCGCGGTCGTTCGCCACTTGAAGCCGCACGTTGCCTCCCTCCGCGCTCAACTCCAGTTCCGGCCGGCCGCCGCGCTCGCCAATAAAGGTTAATTCGCCTTCGACGGCGGACCACTGAAATTCCTCGGCGGGCAACAACACCTCGCCAACCTGCAAGCGCCGGGGTGGGGGCAATGGGGCCTGGCCAAGGACCGCCAGTTGCGGCAACGGCTCGGCCACGAACAGTCGCGCCCCATCGTCCGACCGCAGATAAAACGTGTAGAACCCTGCTCGCGGCACCGCCAGTGCACCGGTGAATTCCAACCCGACGCGCTCCGGGCGCGTTCGCAGGCTGAGATCAAAATTGGTCGCCACCCCGGTCCGGACCGGAGTGAGCCGGGAAAAATCGGGCAGCCGGTTCCACGCCCCCTCGAAGCAGCGAAAATCCAGCCCCGGAACCCATTGCACCGGCGTGGCGGCCCCCTCTGTGACGGGCCGAAATAACGCAGACGCGGGAATTTTCCGGCGCGTCAGCCCCGGCCCCGCATACTCAACCTCCAGCGCGACTCCCAACACGTCGTTGAACCACTCGACCCGGATCGGGTTGTGACCGGCCACCAGATACGCCTGTCCTCCGTCCCTGATGGGCGGATGACTCCCGTCCACATCCACGACCGGCACACGCCCCAACCGCACCCCGCCCTCGCTTCGCGCCACCGGGGTGCTGGTTCCGCGCAACCTGACTCGTTCTCCGGCATGCAGGGGCGCGCCGCCCCAGTCCAGCTCGACCCGGCCCGCTTCGGTGTCGTCCTGCAGAAACAGCACGCCGTCCGCCACACTGGCCGCGCGAACCACGCCTTCGATCTGAAAGCTGCAAACCTGGCGCCGGTCCTGGCTGACCGCGAGGCGAAGTTGGCGCAGGGAGTTCAGCGCTTTGCCATCAGGCTGGCTGGCGCTTTCGTCCGCGCGTCCCGAGACCGCCGCCAGCAAAGTAATTCCCAAGGCCAGCAGCGGGCAGAGCCATGCAAATGGCAAAGGATTGCCAGCCCACGTGCGCATGGCCGAACTCTACGCAAGGGCGGCAACATTCACACGCAAAACCTCGGGGGAACGCTCGCGGACAGGCGGAACCGGGTGGGAGAAGCGCGAAGATTTCCACCCGGATCGCGGCGTGTCTCAACTTCGTGCTGCCGACGCCAACCCCGAGCCAACCCCGGCCAGCGCCGTGCGGCGGGAGGCCCGCCCCCCAGGCCTTGCAACCGCTCAGTGGCCGGTCCCACCAGCACCTTTGAGGTAGGTGCCGTAGCCGATGATGATGGTGGAAAGGATCAGGGTGAAGATCCCCAGGCCGATCAGCGCGTGCGCCTTTTTGCTGGAGCCTTTCCACTCGTGGAAAATCCAGCCCCACATGGTGCTGAAAATGATGATGCTCGCCATGTGCAGCGTCCACGACGCGAACCCGTATTTGCCCATCTGCGTCTCGCCCATCGTGTAGAAGAAGAACTGGAAATACCACGTCGTGCCCGCCAGCGCGGAGAACAGGTAGTTGCCCAGCACGGGCACCTTCAGGTCGGTCGCCGCCGCGGCCGGCGCGGCGGTGGTGCCGCCGCCGTGTTCGCCGCCGGTGGCCGTCAGCCCCGCGTGTTCCGGGCGGACATGGGTGGCGAAATACTGGTAACCCGTGCGGTTCTTGATGTTCAACAGCACGCACCAGATGAAGTTGGTGGTGAACCCGCCCAACAGCACGACAATCAGCTTGGGCAGGCCGGTCCAGATGACATTCGTGCCGGCGGCTTCCGAAGCGGTGCCAATCGGCGCGCCCGCCGTCAGCGCGAACGAGAAGCACGCGCTCATGATGCCGGAGAACGTCGCCACGAGGATGCCTTTGGCAAAATTGAACTCCTTGATGGCCTTCTTCTTTTCGGCCTCGGGCATCTCGCGCTCTTTGGTGAGGCCCGCGTAGGCGGCGATGGCAATGCCGAGGAGGCAGACGAACACCCCGAGCAGCGTGATCTTCCCCGGTGTGGTCGAATAAATCTGGACGATCGTTTCCGGCACCGGGATGTCGGGCAGGAACAGTTTGAAAATCGGTGGCAGCAACGTGCCGAACGCCGCGCAATAGCCGAGCGCCACCCCCATGCCCAGCGACATACCGAGGTAGCGCATCGTGAGGCCGAAAGTCAGCCCCCCAAAGCCCCACATCGCCCCGAAGAAATACGTCCACCACAGGGTCGCGGCGGACTGCTGCTGAATGACGCCGAAGACATCCTTGGTGAGCAGCGACGCGAGAAAGATGGGGCAAATGATCCACGAGAAGAAACCGCCGACCAGCCAGTAGGTTTCCCACGACCACTTCTTCACGCCCTTGTAGGGCACGTAAAAACTGCCGGAGGCCAGCCCGCCGAGCCAGTGGAAGAAAACGCCAAGAAAGGGATTCATAATGCTTGGAATCGCGCGAAATGTGAAAGGTCAGCCCCGTTTGGACAAAACATTTTTCTCGTAGGCCTTCACCTCCGCCAGCCAGGCCTCGCCCACCGGCACGCCCTGCTGGAAGCAGTAGTAATCCCAGACCGCGCCGAACGGGAGCGTCTTCGCCTCCTCCATCAGTGCGAGGCGGGAGGTGTAATCGCCGGCCAGCTCCAGCCGCTTCAGTTGCGCGATGGGATCCAGCATCGCAATGCACAACGCCCGGATCATGTTGCGCGTGCCGATGGTCCACGCGGCGATGCGGTTGATGCTGGCGTCGAAGAAATCCAGGCCGATATGTGTGCGGCCAAGATACTCCCCGCGCACCAGCTCCTGCGCGATGGCCAGCAGTTCGTCCGTGAGCGTCACCACATGGTCGCTGTCCCAGCGCACGCCGCGACTGACGTGGAGCAGAATCTCCGGGACGAAACACAGCACGGAGGAAATCTTGTCGGCCATGTTCTCGGTCGGGTGATAATGGCCCGCGTCGAGGCAGACGAGCTTCTGGTGCTTCACGGCGTAGCCGAGGTAAAACTCGTGCATGCCCACCGTGTAGCTCTCGGCGCCGATGCCAAAGAGCTTGCCCTCGACGGCGTCGAGGTTGTGTTTGGGGTTGAGCTTTTCCCGGAACACCTCGTCGAGCGATTCTTCCAGCCGTTCACGCGGGCCGCGCCGGTCGGCGGGCGTGTCTTTCATACCGTCGGGAATCCAAACGTTCGTGACGGTCGGCGAGCCGAGCGCCTTGCCCATCGCCGCGCCGATTTTCCGGCTCGCCTGGCAATGCTCGATCCAAAACCGGCGGATGGCCTTGTCCGGATGCGACAGGGTGAAGCCGCTGGCGGAATTGGGATGCGAGAAGCACGTCGGATTGAAGTCCAGGCCGATGCCGAGTTCCTTCGCCCAGGCGATCCAGTTGCGGAAATGGCGCGGCTCGATTTCGTTGCGGTCCACCTTTTTGCCGCCGAACTCGCCGTAGAAGGCATGCAGATTGAACCGATGCGTGCCGGGGATCAACGAGAGCGCCTTGGCGGCGTCCGCGCGCAGTTCATCGGGCGTGCGGGCCTTGCCGGGATAATTGCCCGTGGCCACGATGCCGCCGGTGAGCGCGCCGCCGAAGTTCTCGAACCCACCGACGTCATCCCCCTGCCAGCAGTGAAGCGAGACCGGGACTTTGGCAAGCTGCTTGAGCACCCGGTCGGTGTCCACGCCGAGGGCGGCATAGCGTTCGCGGGCCAGGCGGTAGGCGGATTCGATGTTTTTCCGGGAGTGGGCCATCATGGTCATTGGTCGTTGTGGGTGAACGTCGCGCAGCCTAGGGCAGGCAACAGGCGCAGTCCTTGACGATGCCGCCAACCACTAGCACGATCTGGCCAACGCCGTTTCCCCGGAAGCGGGCGGCGGTGCCATCTGACGGATACTCGCGGCCGCAAGCGGCGCAAACATCGCGCTTTACATGACGATGCCCCGAACTAACCTGCCGACAAACCAAACGATTATGCGCAAATCCCTCCCCCTCCTTGGTGTCGCGCTGGGCGCGGCTCTGCTGGCCACCGGCTGCGCCGGTCCGGAAAAGAAACTCGGCCGCGGCTTCAACAACTTCGGCGAGATCGTGCGCTGGGGAGAAACGCGCCGCTCGGTCGAGCAGGCGGGCGTCTGGCGCGGGCCTCACGCCGCCGCCGGCCAGGGCTTGGTGTCCGGCATCAACAAGTCCCTCGCCCGCATCGCGGTCGGGGCCTACGAAATCGTGACCTTCCCGCTGCCCTCCTACGACCCGATCTTCACCAGTTACCTGCCGCCCGTGCCGTCGCATCCCGACAATTACAAGCCCGGCCTGCCCGATGATTCGATGTTCCACACCGACACGAACCTCGGTTTCAGCGGCGGCGACGTGATGCCACTTTCGCCC
>JBKBTZ010000127.1:0-9217 GCA_046290825.1 Limisphaerales bacterium | reverse complement strand
ACCGGCAAGTGCTGCGGCCGCCCCGGCGCGGCGTCGGAACGCTCGACGGCGATGGTGAGGCGGCGGCGGGGCAGGGTGTTGTGACCGGCCAGCGCGCGCAATTGCATCAGATAAAGTCCCGAGGCCGGAGCCGCCGGTTTCCGATTGGTCACGAGTGCCCGACCCTCCAACTCTTGGAAGAGCGCCATCAGTTTCAATTTTTTCGCCATAGTCCGCATCCTGTAGCGCCTGTGACTGCAACTCATGTGCCACGCGGACGGAAGCGGGCTGGCGCAGCGGGCGTGACGTTGCTACCACTCGCGGATGAATGTGCGCTTGCTGGGGTCGTGGTTCTTCATCGCGTTGGGATTGCTGCCGTGGCATGGCCTGTTCGCGCAGGGCACGCGCGCGGATTACGAGCGCGCCGCCGCGCTGCAACGGCTCTACTCCGGCAAAATCTTCAAGGCCGCGCTCGAGCCGCACTGGTTCGCCAACGGCACGCGCCTCTGGTATCGCAACGATCTCGCCGAGGGGGCGCGCGAGTTCATCGTGGCGGACGCCCTCGCGGGCACGCGGCAACCCGCCTTCGATCACGCCCGCGTGGCGGCGGAAATGTCGCGGCTTCTGGGACGCGAGGTGCGGGCCACCCACCTGCCGGTGGACGAACTGGAGTTTGACGCGGCGGAGCCGGTGGTGCGACTGCGCGGGCGGGAAACGTGGGAATGGAATCTCCCGCGCGGCGAACTGCGGCGGCTGGACGCGGGCGGGGGCGAGACGAACGGACTGGCCGAAGTGCGACCCTCACAACGCACCGGCCCGGAAACTTCCGTGACCTTTGTCAACCGCACGGGCGACGCCCTCGAATTGTATTGGGTCAACCCGGAGGGCCAGCGGGTGCATTACGGCACGCTCGCGGCGGGCGCGTCGCGGGTGCAGCACACCTTTGGCGGTCACGTCTGGCTGCTCACGCGGGCGGATGGCCGACCTGTGGCGGCTTTCGAGGCGGCGGACGCGGGCGGCGACCTGGTGATTGACGCGAACACCCGGACGCCCCGCGAACGGCGCGGAGGCCGCGCGGAGAACCGTTCCCGCAACCGCCCCGAGCGGTCGGCGGGGTTCACCTCGCCGGACGGAAAGTTCACCGCGTTCTTCCGGGCGAACAACCTGCACGTCCGCGTCGAAGCGGACGGCGAGGAATTTGCCCTGAGCACCGAGGGCACGGCGGAGGACGGCTATGGCGGGCGCGTCTGGTGGTCGCCGGACTCGACGCGGCTGCTGGCCCTGCGCACGCGCGCGGGGGACGACCGCAAGGTGTATTACGTCGAGTCGTCGCCGAAGGACCAGGTGCAGCCGAAACTGCACTCTTACGATTACCGCAAGCCGGGCGACCGCGTGCCGCATCCGCGTCCGCAGTTGTTTCACGTGCCCGAGCGGCGGCGCATCGCCATCTCTGACGAGCTGTTTCCGAATCCGTGGAGCCTCACGGAGTTCCGCTGGGAGCCGGACTCGTCGCGGTTCACGTTTCTCTACAACCAGCGCGGGCACCAGGTCCTGCGCGTCATGGCCGTGGACGCCGCATCGGGCGCGGCGCGGGCGCTGGTGGACGAACAGCCCGCGACGTTTTTCTGTTACAGCAGCAAACTGTTCCTGCGGCACCTGCCCGCCACGCGCGAGCTGATCTGGATGAGCGAGCGTGACGGTTGGAACCACCTCTACCTTTACGACGCCGAAACGGGCGCGGTGAAAAATCCGATCACGCGCGGCGAATGGGTCGTCCGCGAGGTCGAGCACGTGGACGAAGTGAACCGGCAGGTCTGGCTGCGCGTCGGCGGCGTCCGCCCGGGCGAGGATCCGTATCACGTCCACCTGGCCCGGGTGAATTTCGACGGCACGGGCTTCACCCTGCTGACGGACGGCGACGGCACGCACACGGTGAAATTCTCGCCGGACCGGCGGTTCTTCGTGGACACCTGGTCGCGCGTGGACCAGCCGCCGGTGCATGAACTCCGCCGCGCCGCCGACGGGGCATTGATTGGCGAACTGGAGCGCGCGGACATCAGGGAACTGTTGAAAACCGGCTGGCGCGCGCCGGAGCGGTTCACCGCCAAGGGACGGGATGGCGTGACCGACATTTACGGCATCATCCTCCGCCCGACGAATTTCGATCCGGCAAGGAAATATCCGGTCATCGAGGACATCTACGCCGGGCCGCACAGCGCGTTCGTGCCGAAATCGTTCCAGGCGTATTACAAGATGCAGAGCCTGGCCGAACTCGGGTTCATTCTCGTGAAGATGGACGGCATGGGCACCAGCCACCGCTCGAAGGCGTTCCACGATGTGTGCTGGAAAAACCTCGGCGACTCCGGGTTCCCCGACCGCATCGCGTGGATCAAGGCCGCGGCGGCGCGCGAGCCGGCGATGGACCTGACTCGCGTCGGCATTTACGGCGGCTCGGCGGGCGGGCAGAGCAGCACCCGCGCGTTGCTGGCGCACGGCGACTTCTACCAGGTGGCCGTCTCGGATTGCGGCTGCCACGACAATCGCGTGGATAAAATCTGGTGGAACGAGCAGTGGATGGGCTGGCCGGTGGGGCCGCACTACGCCGAGCAGTCGAACGTCACCCATGCGCATCGTCTGACGGGCAAACTGCTGCTCATCGTCGGCGAAATGGACGAGAACGTGGACCCCGCCTCGACGCTGCAGGTGGTCAACGCGTTGATCCAAGCGGACAAGGATTTCGATTTATTGGTGATGACGGGCACCGGGCACGGCGCGGCGGAACAGCCCTACGCCTCGCGTCGCCGGGCGGACTTCTTCGTGCGGCACCTGCTGGGCGTCGAGCCGCGCCGGGAGTAGGGCAACATCCAACCACCAAAAACTAACATCCAACATCCAATGCCCAACAACCAACATCCAAAGCTCTGCCAACCGGTTCGCATTGGGAATTCGATGTTGGGCGTTGTGGGTTGGATGTTTTCACGGGTTGGCGCAATTGCCGTTGCCCGGGCCGGGGATTGGGGCTAATAACCCCTCATCATGCGCTGGCGAAACTGGTTCCTGCTCTCGGCCTGCGTCAATGCCGTCCTGCTCGCGGCGCTGGTCTGGTGGAAGCCCCGCTCGTCCGAGCCACCGCCGCCCGCGCCCGCGCCCACCAACCAGGTCGCCGCCCCCCGCACGCACATCGAGGTGCGTCGCCAGTTCTTCCTGTGGAGCGAACTCGAGTCCACCAACTACGTCACCTACATCGAGAATCTGCGGGCCATCAGTTGCCCCGAGCAGACCATCCGTGACCTCATCATCGCCGATGTGAACGCGCTCTACGCCCGCCGCCGCGCCACCGAGGTGTTGACGCCCGACCAGCAATGGTGGCGCGCCACGCCCGACCCCGAGGTGCTGCGCGCGGCCACCGAGAAGCTGCAGGCTCTCGAGGCCGAACGCCGCGCCCTGCTCACGCAGTTGCTCGGCCCGGGCTGGGACCAGACGGAAATTGTCAGCGTGCCCAAGTTTCGGGGCGTGGTGCTCGACGGCCCGGTGCTGGGCGCGCTGGACGACGAAACCAAGCGCCGCATCAACGGCGTGGTGGCCGGTTCGCAGGAACGCATGGAGGCCCTGCTGGCGCGGGCCGCCGAGGAGGGTCGCCAGCCGACCGCGCGGGAACTGGCCGGGCTCCGGGAGCAAACACGCGCGGAACTGCAACGCATCCTGTCTCCGGCGGCGGTCGAGGAATTCCTGCTCCGCTACTCGAACAACGCCGCCGAACTGCGCGCCGAACTGGCCGGGTTGCGCTTCTTCAACACCACGCCGGACGAGTTTCGCGCGATGTTCCGCGCCCGCGACCAGTTCGAGAGCCGCATCCAGGCGCTGGCTGACAGCACCAACCCGAACGACATCGCCGCCCGGCGCGCCCTCGAGCAGCAGCGGGAGGAGGCCATCAAGAACGCCCTCGGTCCCCGGCGCTACGCCGAATATGTCGCGTTGCGCGATCCGGAATATCGGGCCGCCTACGCCCAGGCCCTCGCTGCCGGCGCGCCGGAGCAGGCCGCCGCCTTCCTCGAGATCAACCGCGCCACCCAGGCCGAAACCGCCCGTCTCCGCGCCAACACCAACCTCACCGCGCAACAACTCGCCATCGAACTCAAGCGCGTCGAGCTGGAGCAGCTCAAGGCCACGGCGGCCGTCACCGGTCAGCCCATTCCGCCCGGCCCGGACGCGCCGCCCCCGCCGCCCCCGCCCCCGCAAAACCGCATTCACACCGTCCGCATGGGCGACACGCTGGGCAGTCTGTCCACGGCTTATGGCGTGCCGGTGACGGTGTTGATGAACCTGAACCCGGGCATCGCCGCCAACGGCCTGCGTCCCGGCCAGCAGGTCACGCTGCCGCCGCCGCCGCCGGTGTTGACGCAATGAGTCGGCCCGCCGCGCGGACTTACGCATGACCGTCCTGCCCATCGTGGAGCGTGAATTGCGCGTGGCGGCGCGCCGCTCCGGCACCTACTGGACGCGCTGCCTGTTTGCCCTCACCGTGCTCGGGCTGGCGGTGTTCGTTTATGGTATCAACCGGCGCAGTCAGCCCGCCGAAATCAGTCTCTCCCTGTTCGCCTCCATGACCGTGGTGGCGGGCCTGTTCTGTCTGCTGGCGGGCGTCCGGTTCACCGCCGACACCCTCGCCGAGGAGAAACGCGACGGCACGCTGGGCCTTCTTTTTCTCACCGACCTGCGCGGTTACGACGTGGTGGCGGGCAAACTCGCCGCCAGTTCCGTCGGGGCCGTGTATGGCGTGCTGGCGCTGCTGCCGCTGCTGGCCGTTCCGCTGCTCATGGGCGGCGTTACGCCCGGCCAGTTCGGGCGTGTGTGTTTGGTGTTGTTGAACACGCTGTTTTTTTCGCTGGCCACCGGGCTGATGATGTCGGCGCTGTTCCAGACGGCGCGCGCGGCCGTGGGATGGACGTTTCTGGTGGTGGTGGGACTGACCGGCGGGTTGCCGTTGGCGGGGGTGTTGCTGGCCGAGGCGTTGAACGTGCGGCACAGCATCCTGGAGCCGTATTTCACGATCCCATCGCCGGGCTTCGCCTATGCGGCGGCGTATGACCGCGCGTTTGGCGCCCAGCCGGCGGGGTTCTGGACCTCGCTCGGGATCACGCACGCGCTGGCCTGGCTGGCGCTGCTCGTGGCGGTGTTCGTGACGCCCCGTTCGTGGCAGGACCGGCCCGCGAGCGCCACGAGGTTGCGCTGGCGGCAGCGGTGGGCGCAATGGATGCAGGGGGAGGACAAGGAACGCGCCGCCTACCGCGCCCGGTTGCTGGCGGTCAACCCGTTCTACTGGCTCGCGGCCCGGGTCCGCGCGAAGCCCGCGCTGGTCTGGGCGGTGCTGGCGCTGCTGACCGTGGCCTGGCTGGGCCTGTGGGCGTGGCAGGGCGACGACTGGTTCCATCCGGGCTGGTTCATTTGCACGATGATTGGCCTGAACACACTGCTGAAATCCTGGTTCGCGGGGGAGGCGGCCGCGCAACTGGCCGAAGACCGGCGGATCGGCGCGCTGGAACTGTTGCTGTCCACGCCGTTGAGCGTGTCCGACATCATCCGGGGCCAGGGGCTGGCGTTGCGACGGCAGTTTCTCGGGCCGGTGCTGTTCGTCATCGCGCTGCACTTCGTGTTTCTGGCGGTGGGCCTCGGGCATCGGGAGTTTTTCTACAGCTCGGAATCGCGCGGTCTCTGGGTGTTTGGCTGTCTGCTGCTTGTAGTTGTGCTCGTCGCCGACCTGGTCACGCTGTTTTACGTGACGCTCTGGCGGGCGCTGGTGGCGCGGAACGCGACTCGCGCCAGCGGGGAGGCGCTCACGCGGGTCCTGGCGTTGCCGTGGCTGTTGTATGCCGTGCTGATGGCGATGATTGGGATCAGCGGTGGCGGCGGGTTGGAGGCGGCGGGATTGATGGTGGTGTGGGCGATGCTGTCGCTGGGCGTGGATTTCTTCTTCGGCATCTCGGCCAAAGTGAAGCTGGAGGAGGAATTCCGCGTCCGGGCCATGAGCCGCTACGCGCCGCCCGTGCCCTGGTGGAAACGCTTCACGGCGGGCGGGGCGTGACGAAGCCGGAATCGCCCCGGCAAGGCAGGGTTCGGGCCATGAGGCCGATGGGTTGAGCGTTTTCATTCCTGTTGACGCACGGCGACGAGGCGGCGCGGCTGTGGTTCGCCCGGCAGCTCAAGACCCGCCATCCCCGGCTGAAAATCGTCCAGCCGCAGCCGGGCAAACGGCTGGAAGTCTGACGGGAAATCCGAAACCGAGTCCCGCAGGCCGCCGGTTCGCTTCCGGGCATTGGACCGGTTGCGGGGCGTCAATCGGCTTTTCGGAGTTTGGGCTGCTTGGCAATTGTTTCGACCCGGCAAAAGGGCAATCGCGGGTTGAACTTTGGCAATATTGGGTTGGCGGGCCGGGGCGGGGTTGGCCATTCATCAACGTAATCCTCCGTCCAGAACTGTGCCGCCGATGAACCTCAACTCCCATCCCGCCATGAAAAATGATTCACCCCAGAAATCCGCTTGCACTCGGGTTGCTTATGATGCCCCCCCCGAGTGACGTTTGCGCCTCGGGCCTGAGAGGCCGTGCGGCGAGACACTTCACGCGGCTGGCCTTGTCAGTGGCCTGGGGTATGGCGGTGGCATCTTCTGCGCTGGCACAGAATGTTTCCGAGGAACTGGTCTTTGTCGCGCCCATCTGTGGCGAAAGTTTTGTTTCGCAGCGGGGGCCGCATCATAAGGAATGGAGCCGGGTCATCACGGTTACGGACGCAGACGGGGTGGCACGTCGGCGGACGAATCTAGCCTTCATCGAACTGGGCACCGGCATGCACCGTCTCGAAGGAGGGCAATGGGTGGAGGCGCGGGCGATCATTGAACCGTTCGCCCACGGTGCCGTGGCCCGGCAGGGACAGCACAAGGTCATCTTCGCCCCCGATTTGGCCACCGCCGGAGCGGTGGACATGGAAACTCCCGAAGGCAAGCGGCTGCGCGGGCATGTGCTCGGGCTGGCCTATTACGACGCCGCCAGCGCACAGCATGTCATTCTGGCCGAAGTCCGCAGTGCCACCGGCCAGATCGTGAATGGCAACCAGGTGATCTATCCCGACGGCTTCACCGGCATCCGTGCTGACGTGCGTTACACCTACACGGTGGCCGGTCTGGAGCAGGACGTCATCTTGCGCGAGCGCCCGCCCGCCCCCGAGAAATTTGGGCTGAATCCCGCAACCACGCGCCTGCAAGTGTTAACCGAGTTTCTGGCACCGCCGGAGCCGGTAAAACGAGCGGGCGACAACCGGAATCTCGAGCCGGGCGGGTTGGTGGATGAGTATCTGGATTTTGGGGCCATGCACATGATTGAAGGCCGCGCCTTTCCGCTGGGCGAGGAGGACGGACGCGCGGCGCGGCGGGTCTTCAAGCGTTGGTTGCGGGTGGGGGACCGGCAGATTCTGATCGAGGAATTGCCGCTGCCCAGTGCGGCTGAAGCTTTGCACTCGCTGCCCGCGCGCGCTGACGGCGCGGCGCTGCCGCAACCACTGACGAATCGGGTGACGGCGCACTTGCGGCTTCCGTCCGCTCCCGCTTTACAATTGACGGAAACGCCCATGCAGGTGGCGGAGGCCGGCCCGCCGGAACCGGGATTTGTCCTCGACTACATCTGGATGGGCACCAGCGGGACGAACTACGTTTTTCGGGCGGACACCACCTATTACGTTTCGGGTCAGGTGTCGCTGGATGGGCAGACGGTCATCGAGGGGGGCACGGTGCTGAAATTCGGTCCGGATGGCGGGCTTTGGATCAACGGCGTCAATGCCAGCCTTTCGTGCCAGACCGGCCCGTATCGCATGGGCATCCTCACCTCGAAGGATGATGATACGGTGGGCGAGATTCTGCCCATGAGCAAGGGCAATCCCTCCGTGGCCGGGACGTATTTGATTGCTGCGGATGCAATCCGTTATCTGCGCTTTGTGTTTGCGGACACGGCGTGGCGGTTGAGTGGCTACCCGGGGCAGGTGGAGGCGTGGCACTGTCAGTTCATCAACGGCAACGAAGCCGTCTTCTGCTACAACCCGGTGCGGCTGTTCTTTTACAACTGCCTGTTCGACGGCAACCAGACCGTCGCTAACGGCTGCCTGGAAATGGATCTCCAGCACGTTACCATTCGTGGTGGGAATCTTACGCTCCCGTTGTGGAACGATGGATGGTGGGGCACCGGCAATTTCATCAACAGCCTGCTGGTCGGCGTCACGGTTGCGGACCCGGCCTGGGAGGGCTGGGACGGCAGTCTGAACTGGCAGAACTCCTTCCTGCTGACCTCCGACACCGGAGTGTTCAGCCCGGCGGGCGCGGGCCGCAGCTACCTCGCCGCCAACAGCCCTTACCACGATCAGGGCACGCTCAACGTGCATCCCACCCTGCTGGCGGAGTTGTGCCAGAAGACCACCCATCCGCCCCAGATCATCACCGCGCGGCTCCCCGGCGGCACTGTCCTCACTTCCCCGGCAGTGCCGCGGGACAGCGATGTTCCCGACCTCGGCTACCACTACGATCCGCTCGACTACTGTGTCAGCAATCAGCGGGGAACTTCCGCGTGGAAGCTGACGCTGGGCGCGGGCACCGCGCTCGGTTTTTTTGGCGGCACGCCGTTCCTGGGCGGCACCGTGGAGAGCTTCGGCACCGCTGACCGGCGCAATCGCGTGGCGCATTACACCGCCGTTCAGGAACAGCCCTTGACTTGGGGAGCCAATGCCGCCGCCACCTACCTGTCCTCTTCCGTTGCCTTCCGCTGGCGCTTCACTGACCTTTCCCTGGCCGGGGGTGTTTGGCTCTACACCGGCACTCCGAAGACGTTCGATTTCAAGGATTGCTCCCTGCTCGCCGCCAACCTGACCGTGGGGTGCCTGGCGACGACCGAACGGGTGGCCCTGACCAACAACCTCTTCACCCGGTGCTGGCTGGATTGGGCCAATTTTTGTGGCAACTACCCAGTCACCCTGCGCAACAACCTCTTTCTCGACAGCACGCTAAAATTCTACCCCGGCTCCTACAACGCCTACTGGTATCCGCTCTGCCGCGTGGCGGACAACCTGTTCGTCCGCTCTCATTTCGGCTACACACCGGTCCAAGGCTACGGCCCCGTCATCACCCACAACGCCTATTACCAAACCACCACCACCAACCAGGGAACCGCTCCCTTCTCGTTGTTGGCGGTGGATTTCCAGTC
>JBKBTZ010000126.1:0-9650 GCA_046290825.1 Limisphaerales bacterium | reverse complement strand
CGGAGACTGGTGCATAATGAACATGACGCCAGAGTTGCCCGAGCCCTCTGGCCAAGACAAGGGCGGAACGGATAGATTGGCGCTATGGGACATGACACGACACGCCGCCTTGCGATCCTTGCGCTGTTTGTTTGCGCCGTTGCCGTTTTTGCGGCGCTGGTCTGGCGTCGCCGGGCCGACGCTCTGGAGCGCAATCCCCGGTTACGCCGGCAGCGTGCCGCGCAGGAATTTATCCGCCGCAGCCTCGGCGAATTGCGCCGCCAAGCGGAGGCCGGGGATGCGGAACATTTCTTTGCGCTGCTGACCCGCGTTTTGCAGGAGGCCATCGGCGAACGGCTCGATCTGCCCGCCTCCGGCATCACCGAGGCGGTGATTGACGAAAAACTGCGCCCGCGCGGCCTCGCCCCCGCCACGGCCAATGCGCTGCACGAACTCTTTCAACAGTGCAACCAGGCCCGCTATGCCCCGGCCGGCTCCCCGCGCGAGCTGAAGGAACTCCTGCCCCGGCTGGAAGCCGCGCTGCAAGGGTTACAGGAAATGAAAGGGTGAGGGGGATAACGGAGATGGAAAGGTCAGAACCAGTGTGGCTCCAACGGGTGGTGTTCCTTGGCACGGTGCTTGTCGCGGTGCTGCTGGTCGCGGCCCGTGCGGCGGCGGCAGATGCTGCGGCGGAGTTTGACGCGGCCAATCAGCTTTACGAGCAGGGCCGCTTCCGCGAGGCGGCGGCCGCCTATGAAAAACTGCTTCCCGTCGCCGACACCCCGGCCCTCTGGTTCAATCTGGGCAACGCGCGCTTCAAAGCCGGTCAGTTGGGCGAGGCCATCGCCGCTTACCGCGTCGCCCAGGCACTGGCCCCGCGCGATCCGGACATTCGCGCCAACCTCCAGTTTGCCCGCGACCAGGTAAAAGGCCCGGCGCTCCGGCCCGGCTGGCTGGACCGGCGCTTGACGACGCTCACGCTCAACGAATGGACACTGCTGGCGGTCGCCCCCGCCTGGTTGTTGCTGTGGCTGCTGACACTCCGGCAATTGCGCCCCGCGCTGGCTCCGCGGTTGCGCGGCTGGACCTGGTTTTTCGGCCTGAGCACCTTGCTTGGCGTGGGCATGCTGGCGCTGGTCGTGCTGCGCGCGCCGGGCCGCGACTGGCGGGTGGTCGTTGCGCGGGAAGCTGTTGTGCGCCACGGCCCGTTCGAGGAGTCACAAAGCGCCTTCACCGTCAACGACGGCGCGGAACTGCGCGAGTTGGATCGCAAGGACGACTGGGTGCGCGTCACCGATGGGCAGCGTTCGGGCTGGGTGCGGGGCGAGCAATTGGCGCGGTAGCCCCGCCGCCGACTGCTCTCGCCCCAAGGGACTTTGCACAAGTTTCAATTCAACTTTTTGCGCCGTTCCCCTACCCTGTGCGGCGTTTGACGCATCGTTCAACACAACCAACATCATCCCATGGCTGCTGATACTTCCGTCGTCGCCCAGGTCGAAGCCCCCCCGCTGCAACCGCTGCCCCTCCGTTCGCGCCTCGCGCCCACGCCTGCCGGGCCACCGCGTTATGCCGTCACCGTCCGCAACGCCGCGGGTCAGCCGGTCGTATGCGGCTGCCCGAGGGCCACACGCGGTCTGGTCGCGTTGATGAACGTCCACGCGGTCAACGGCGGCGCGGCCTGCCACTGGGGCGGACCGGCGGCGTTTGCGGAGATTAATTCCGCCATCCACAGTCTGATGTTTGCCGTGAAAGACCGTCCGTGGCATGAGGCCTACAATTACGTCAACGACGCGGGCCACGCGGAGAACGGCGTCTATGCCCTGCGCGCCAATTGGGGGTTCGACGGGCTGACCTTCGAGGATTTGAAGGGCTTTCGCGGCATCCACTCGAAACTCACCGGCCACGGCGAATCGCACCTGAACCCCGAAGGCGTGCTGCTCTCCAACGGCCCGCTGTCGTCGGCGGTTCCGCAGGCGCAAGGCCTCGCGATGGGCGACCGGCTGGCCAAACGTGACCGCGTCACGATTTGCGTGATGTCCGACGGCGCGGCAATGGAGGGCGAGGCGCGCGAGGCGTTTGCCTCGATTCCCGGCCTTGCGGGCAAGGGCGTGATGAACCCCTTCGTGCTCGTGATTTCAGACAACGACACCAAGCTTTCCGGGCGCATTACCAAGGACGCCTTCAGCATGCAGCCCACCTTCGAGGCGATGGACGATCTGGGCTGGGACGTGCGCAAGGTGGAGAACGGCCATGACTTGCAGGCCGTCTATCTCGCGGTCGAAAAGGCCGTGGCCGACGCACGCGCCAATCCGCTGAAGCCGGTCTGTCTCTGGTGCAAGACCATCAAGGGCTACGGCGTAAAGAGCACGATGGAAAACTCCGCCGGCGGCCACGGATTCCCGCTGTCCAACGGTGAAAAAATCGTGGACTTTGTGAACGAGATTTTCGGCGGCCAAACCCCGGCGGAGTTGGCCGCTTGGGCGCAGTCCCTGCGCGCCGATTGGGAGCAGAAGGAGGCGGCAAAAAAGGCCAAAGCGGCCGCGGCTACGGCGACCCCGCCCACCGTCAAAAAGGACAAGGTGCAGGCCGGCCTGTCCGCCGGCGCAATTCGCGCAGCCAAGGAGGGTTACCCGGTGTTCAGCATCAGCTCCGACGTGCCCGGTTCGACCGGCATCAGCACGTTCCAGAAGGCCACCGGCCGGTTCCAGGACGTGGGCATTGCCGAGGCCAACATGGTCAGCATCGGCGCCGGCATGGCCAAGGTCGGGTTCATCCCCATCGTGGACACGTTTGGCCAGTTCGGCGTCACCAAGGGCAACCTGCCGCTGACGATGGCGGCCTTGTCGCAGGCGCCCGTCATTGCGGTGTTCTCGCACGTTGGTTTTCAGGATGCTGCCGACGGCGCGAGCCATCAGGCCACGACGTATTTTGCCGCGGTCAGCGCCATCCCGCACACGGTGGTCATTGCCCCCAGTTGCG
This sequence comes from Limisphaerales bacterium, assembly GCA_046290825.1. Classification (GTDB taxonomy): domain Bacteria; phylum Verrucomicrobiota; class Verrucomicrobiia; order Limisphaerales; family DSYF01; genus JBKBTZ01. The sequence goes on along the minus strand of JBKBTZ010000126.1, from coordinate 6,692 downwards.
CCGGCGAGGCCGAGGAATTGATGTATCAGGCCATCAAACGACAGGCGGAAAACCGCAAGGCCGGCAAGGATGGGGAGACTTATGTGTTCTTCGTCGGGCGCGAAAATTACCCGGTCCATTGGCTCGAGGGCGCGACGTATCCGTGGGGCAAGGCGCAGGTGACGCAGCGCGGCAACGACGTGGTCCTCATCGGCTGCGGCACCCTGTTCAGCAAGGCGGTCGAAGCCGGAAAAATTCTGGCCGGCAAGGGCGTGCAGGCCACGGTCATCAACAACCCGTTTGTCAACCGCATTGACCTCGAAACCATCGCCCCCCTGGTCCAGGCTTGTGGCAAGGTGGTCACCATCGAAGATCATCAGGTCGTGTGCGGCCTCGGTGCGCAGGTCAGCCACGCGCTCTCCCGCGCGGGCGTGGCGCATCGCATCACCAGCCTGGGCATCAACGATGAATTCGGCCAGAGCGCCTATCTCGCCGAGCACCTTTACGAAAAACACGGCCTCACCGGGCCAAAGATGGCCGAAGCGGCGTTGAAACTGCTCGGGCGCTGACCGGGCGCTGGGCGGTCAAAGGAGACCAACTCGCGCCCGTCAAAAACCCAGGCTGTCTCTTTTCAGCAAACAGGGCCGGACTTGCGTCCGGCCCTTTCGTTGGGTTGGGTTGGCTGCGCTTGCGCACAGGGATGGGTGGCTGGGTGAAGACAGCCTAACAGCACTCCACGTCCCCCCAAGTCACCATTAGGGGGGACAGCCGCTGCACCTCGGCATTCTCCTTCTTCCAGGCGTTGGCTGAAGCAATCAAAACATCTTCGCTTGGGCTTTCGCGAAAGAACCACCTTCGGCATTCTCCGCGTGTTGTGAGCGCGACGTTTGCCCCCCTAGCCCTTCTGACACTGCTATTGTCACAACTGATTTCCGCTCCCGCCGGGGACTTGGAGGCCAGCGGGGATGCTACGGTCATTCCGGGGGCCACCAACACTCTGGCTTTACCCGCTTCGGGTGCTCCGCCGCGCCTCCTCCAACCCAACGCAAAAGCGCTGTTGGGGTTGGCTGAAGTTGCGGTGGAAACGGCGCGCGGCCATCTGCCCGGTCTGCCGGAGCGGGTCCCGGGGATTTATCCGGACGGCATCAAGGGGCCGGGCGTGCGGGTGCTCTGGCCCGCTCCGAGGGACAACGGACTCGCGCTCACCAATGACATTTTTACGCTCACCGGGCGCGCGCCGGGGACAGTCTTTACCGCCAAAGCCTCCGTGCGGGTCATGGGCGACGCTCCGCCGCCACCGCGCCGCGAAATCGAACCGTTCCCCCTCAACGCCGTCATACTGTTGCCAGATATGCGGGGCCATCCCACCCCTTTCCAAAAGAATCGCGAAAAATTTCTGCGCGGATTGGCGGAGTCGAATCCCGACCGGTTCCTGTTTGCCTTCCGCAACGCTTACGGCCAGCCCCAGCCATCCGGCGCACAGCCGCTTGGCGTGTGGGACGCCCAAACCGTCAAGCTGCGCGGCCATGCGACCGGACATTATCTCACCGCACTGGCGCAAGCTGTTCAGGGCACCGAGCATGACCCGGAACTACGAGCCAGACTCCGAACCAAGTTGGATTACGTCGTCGAGACGCTCGCCGCGTTGTCCCGGTTGTCCGGCACGCCAACGAATACGGGCACCCCCTTCTGCGCGGACCCGGCCGCCGTTCCGCCTGCACCGGGCCGGACGGCATACGACTCGGACCTCAGCGAGACGGGAATTCGCACCGACTACTGGAATTGGGGCCGGGGTTATCTCAGTGCGTATCCGCCCGACCAATTCATCCTGCTCGAACAGGGCGCGTCTTACGGAGAGCGCAATGACCAGGTCTGGGCGCCGTATTACACGCTGCACAAAATCCTCGCCGGTCTGTTGGACGCCTATGAACTGGCAGGCAACCGGACGGCCCTGCCTGTGGTCATGGGCATGGCGCGCTGGGTGCAAACCCGCCTCCACCGGCTACCCGCCGCCACGCGCGCGGCCATGTGGGACCGCTACATCGCCGGCGAATACGGCGGCATGAACGAGGTGCTTACCCGCCTCGCCCGGCTCACCGGGGACCGGGACTTTCTGGAAACGGCCAGGTTGTTCGACAATCCGGGCTTCTTTTTTGGCGACGCGCGGCACCCCGGCGGCCTCGCCCGGAATGTGGACACGCTGCGCGGCAAACATGCCAACCAGCACATTCCGCAGGTCTTGGGCGCCCTCGAAATTTATCGCAGCACGGGTGACGCCGACTACTGGCGGGTGGCGGCGAACTTTTGGGAGATCTGCACGCGTTCCTACGCCTACAGCATCGGCGGTGTGGCGGGTGCGCGGAAACCAGACAACGCGGAATGTTTCACCGCCGAGCCGGACAGCCTCTTTGCCAACGGCTTCTCCCACGGCGGCCAGAACGAAACCTGCGCCACCTACAACCTGCTCAAGCTCACCCGCGCCCTGTTCTGCTTCCAGCCGGAGCCGCGTTATTTCGACTACTACGAGCGGGCGCTTTACAATCACATCCTCGCTTCGGTGGCGGAGCAGGATGCGGGCAACACCTATCACGTCCCGCTCAACCCCGGCGCGCGCAAACTGTTCAGCAATGCCCGCATGGACGGCTTCACTTGCTGCAACGGCACCGCCCTCGAAAGCCATACCAAGCTCCAGGATTCCATCTACTTCCATCGCGCGGACGATCGCGTCCTGTATGTAAACCTGGTCATCCCCTCGCGCCTGAATTGGGCGGCACGCGGAGTGGTCCTCACGCAACAAACCGACTTTCCCTTCGGCGACACGACCACGCTGGTCATCCGGGGACAGGGCGAATTCGAGCTGCGCGTGCGCGTGCCCGGTTGGGCCGCGCGGGGGACGCAGGTTTGCATCAACGGACAAGTTTGGGAGCACACCGCTCAACCCGGAACGTTTCTCTCCTTGCGCCGTTCGTGGCGGGACGGCGATACGGTGGAATTGCAAATGCCCTTGGACTTCCACCTTCTGCCGGTCATGGATCAGCCCCATCTGGCCAGTTTGTTCTACGGTCCCGTGCTGCTGGCCGCGCAAGAGCCGGAATCTCGCGACACCTGGCGGTCGCTGTCGCTCAAGGATGCGGACCCCGGGGCCGCCATGTCGGGCAATCCCCGCACGTTGCGCTTCCACGCCGACGGGGTGGAATTCAAGCCATTCTTCGACACCTACGGACGACATTCCGTGTATCTGGACGTGCGCCCGGACTGAGCGGTTCGGACGCGGCACAGACCGACTCTGTCCGGCAAACTTCCTCCCCCGTTTGTGCGATGGGGGAAGGGCACGAGTTCTGATAAACCACCGCCAACAACAAACGCGGTGGCGCGGCGCACTCGTCACCGCCGACGAACGCACATCCGAACTTTATGAACGAGAAAACCTCCCCGCACTCTTCCGCCAACCGGCGTGATTTCCTGAAATTCCTCGGCCTGCTCGGCGTGGGCGTATCCGCGTTGAAGCCGGGGGGCGCTTCGGCGGCCGGCTCTGCGCCGCGCGGCGGCGGCAATGCCCGGCGGCCCGCCGGCCAGCGTTACCTCGGTGACTTCGCCGCGCCCAAGCTGGACAAGGTGCGATGGGGTGCCATCGGTGTTGGCGCGCGGGGCAGCGGCCATGTGCGGCAGCTTTCGCAGATCGAGGGCAGCGAGGTCGTGGCGATTTGCGACCTCTACGAGGACTGGGCCAAGCGCAGTGCCAATGCCATCCAGCGCCTCGGCCGCCCCGCGCCGGAACTCTATTACGGATCGCCCACCAAGTATCACGAGATGCTGGCGCGTCCAGACATTGACGCCGTCATCATCTCGACGCCGTGGGAGGACCACGCGCCGATGGCCATCGCCGCCATGAAGGCAGGCAAGCATGCCTTTGTCGAAGTGCCGCTGGCCAACACCCTGCAGGAACTATGGGACATCGTGGACACCGCCGAGAAGACCGGCAGGCACTGCATGATGATGGAGAACGTGAACTATGGCCGCGAGGAGTTGCTGTTCCTCAACATGGTTCGCCAGGGCGTCATTGGCGAACTCCTGCACGGCGAAGCGGCTTACATCCACGAACTGCGCGGCCAGATGAAGGAGGTGGAGCGCGGCACCGGCAGTTGGCGCACCAAATACTACGGCCCGGCCCACGGCGGGAATCTTTACCCCACCCACGGCCTCGGTCCGGTCGCCCAATACATGAACATCGGCCGCACCGAGGACATGTTCGAGCGGCTGGTCTCCTTCGCCAGCCCGGGCCGCGGTCGCGCCGCCTACGCAAAGGCGAACTTCCCGCCTGACCACAAATGGAACCAGATGAAGTTCGAATGTGGCGACATCAGCACCCAGATCATCAAGACCACCCTGGGCCGAACCATCATGGTGCAGTGGGATGAAACCAGCCCGCGCCCCTACTCGCGCCACAATCTTATCCAGGGAACGAAGGGCACGCTCGCCGGCTTTCCCAACCGCGCCGCCATCGAGGGCCGCGGGAACTATCACGAATGGCTCGAGGGCGAACAATTCAAAGCCCTTTACGAAGAGTTCGAGCATCCGCTGTTCAAGCGCGTCGGTGAACTGGCCAAAAAAATGGGCGGCCACGGCGGCATGGACTTCCTGATGCTCTTCCGCATGGTCGAGTGTCTGCGGAACGGCGAACCGCTCGATCAAAACGTCTATGAAGGCGCGCTGTGGAGCGCGGTGCGTCCCTTGAGTGCCAAGTCCGAAACCGAGGATGGCATGCCACAGAAATTCCCCGACTTCACGCGGGGCGGCTGGAAGACCACCAAGCCGCTGGCGGTAATCAGTTGAAGAACCGCAACCCGAATTCCGAAAGCCGCGCCGGCCGCCCTGCGGTGACAAGCGCGGCTTTCTTTTTTTCTATGCTCAAGTTCATCACTTCCCTGCTCCTCTTCGGCACGGCCCTTGGCACCAGCCACGCCGCGAACACCCCTGCACCGGCGTTGATTCCCCTGCCCGCCCACATCGAACCGGCACCGGGCACCTTCACCCTGGGATCCGCGTCTGTCATCGTGGCCGACGCGGCCGCCCGCCCTGCCGCTGAGTCCCTCGCCGGCCAGTTGCGCCGCGTCACCGGCTTCAAGCTCGAAGTTCGCCCTGACAACGGTGCCCGGAAGCTGTCCGCCGGGACCATCCTGCTCACCACTCGCAAGGCGAATGTTGCTTTGTGCAATGAAGGCTACGAATTGCTGATTGGCGACGCCGTGATCCTGCGCGCACCGCAGCCCCCCGGCATTTTTTACGGCACCCAGACCCTGCTTCAACTCCTCCCACCCGAAGCGCTCGGCACCAACCGCATCCGCAATCCCCGCTGGTCCATCGCCGGCCTCCGGATCACCGACCAACCGCGCTTCGCCTGGCGCGGCATGATGCTGGACGTGGGCCGGCATTACTTTCCCGTGCCGGACATCAAACGGATGCTCGACGCGATGGCCCTGCACAAGTTGAACACGTTTCACTGGCACCTTACCGAGGACCAGGGCTGGCGCATCCAAATCAAAAAGTATCCGCGGCTCACGGAAATCGGTGCCTGGCGCGATTCCACCCCGCCCTACGGCAACCGCAATGCCGACGATGGCCAGCGTCATGGGGGCTTCTATACGCAGGACGAAGTCCGCGACATCGTGGCCTACGCCGCTGCGCGTCACATTACTGTTATCCCCGAAATCGAGATGCCCGGGCACGCCGCCGCGGCCATCGCCGCCTATCCCGAACTGGGCAACAGCGACATCCCGGGCTACGCGCCCCGCGTCATGACCCGCTGGGGCGTGCATCCTTACATCTTTGCGCCGAAAGAGGAGACGTTCCGTTTCCTGGAGGACGTGCTCACCGAGGTCTGCGAACTGTTCCCCTCAAAGTTCATCCACATCGGGGGCGACGAGGCCCCGAAGGACCAATGGAAGAAGTCGCCTTTCGCCCAGTCCGTCATCCAACGTGAGGGCCTGAAGGACGAGCACGAACTGCAAAGCTGGTTCATTCGCCGGATCGAAAAGTTTCTCGCCACCAAGGGACGTCGTTTGGTCGGCTGGGATGAAATCCAGGAGGGCGGCCTGCCCGAGACCGCCACGATGATGGTGTGGCGCGACGCGAAATGGGCAAAACACGCGCTCGCCCTTGGCAACGACGTGGTCATGGCCACCACCTCGCACACCTATCTGGATTACTACCAGGCTCCGGCGGCGTTCGAACTGGCCAAGGGCCTTGAATACGAGGCCATCGGCGGCTTTCTGCCCCTGGAAAAGGTGTATTCCTACAACCCGACCGTCGTCGCGGAAAACCCGGCGCAGGAAAAACAGATTCTTGGCACGCAGGGCCAGCTTTGGGGCGAATACTTCAAGGACATCCGCAAGGCCCAATACATGGCCTTCCCCCGCCTGTCCGCCCTCGCCGAGGTGGCGTGGACGCCGCAGGCCGCCCGCGACTTCGCTGATTTCCGCCGCCGCCTGGAAACGCATTTCGTGCGGCTGGACCAGATGGGTCTGCGCTATCACCGCGACACCTCGGTCGAACTCGGACGCTGGAAACCGGCAGACCTGAACACCAACGCTGTGGTCCTGGAATTCGACGTCACTCCGCACCTGGGCGCGGCAGGTCGTCAGCTTGTCGGCTTCTCCTATCAACGCGGCGCGCACGGTTTGCGCCTCGACTGGGCTGCGTTGCTCGAGGACGGG
>JBKBTZ010000125.1:0-9698 GCA_046290825.1 Limisphaerales bacterium | reverse complement strand
TCGATATGCTACACACGGGGGTAGGGGTGGTTTGGTGGGAGGGGAGGGCGAAGAACAGCGCCGCCACTCCCCCCCCCCTCCACGCAGCCAGCATGGCGGAAAGATTGTGATGCAAGTTGCGGGCGGCGGCGGCACGGCGCGGGTCGTCGGGGGCCACGAAATCCTGACCAACCATCATCTCCATCAGGGTGCGGTTTAATTGGGCCGAATGGCGCTCCAACCAGCGGCTGACGCCCTGCACCAGGGCCAGCGAGTGCATCCAGCGGGTCACGCGCAGCATGGCCGGATGACTGCCCGCCCGGCCCACCGAGGCGACGCCGTAGGTGCCGTAGAATTCGTTGTGCCCGGTGTGAATGACCACGAGGTCCGGCGCGAACGCCAGCGCTTCCTCCAACATTCCGCGCACCGGATAACTGGCCACCGCCGTGGTGCCGAGGTTGATGACCTCGATGCGCCGCTCCGGCCAGAGGTCCTGCAACATCGCTTGGAGGAAGGACGCGGATGTCAAATGGCGCGGCTGCGGGTAGCCCTTCATCGCCGACTCGCCGAGCAGGAACACGCGAAAGGTATTCGTGGGCTTGGGGTCCACGAAGGCGTATTGCTCGTTGTAGCCGGGGCGCTGCCGGTTGGCGAAGAACCACGAAATGGCGCCGGCCTGGTCGGCCAGAATCAGGGTGCCATCCTCCACCGGACCAACCCGCCGCAGCAACGGCGGGTAGCCGCCCAACCCCGCGAGGCGCAGGGCCAGTTCCGCAACCAGGAACAGCAGCACCGGCAGGCCCAGTAACACGAGGCGAAACAGCCACAAGCGCGTGGCCGAAAGGCGGGCAACCGGCGGAGAACTGGAAACGGGCTTGGTCATCGGTAGGCAATCAAAGAAAAAAGGCGTGCTCCGTCGAGCACGCCTTCGGGGGAAATGGAAAGGTCACGCCTTGCGCCGCCTGATAATCAGCAGGCTCGCCAGTCCCAGCGCGCCAAGGGCAAAGGAAGACGGCTCGGGAATGGTGTAGGTCACTGACAACGCGGAGCTATACGGCCCGCTCCAGTCGCTGATGCTTTGCAGCGGATTGGCCAGCGAGTCCACAGCGCTGTCCGAACCGCCCCCACCACTGGTGTAAACATCAAAATTGAAGGTGCTGCCATATCCCAGCCCCAACGCGGCGAATGCAAAAGACACGGTCACCGAAGAACTGTCTTTGGTGATGCTGAGGTTGGCCGGGTTGGCACCATAGGTGGCGCTGTTGAGCGACCAGGTGCCCGAGTAGTTGTAAAGCTCCGCCCCGTTGCCACTGTCCACCCAAGTGCCCACCCAGTAATCCATGCCCGTCGTCAGGGAAATCGGCCGAATCCACCCGTTGCCGTTGGCCGAAGTGTCCCCTCCCGGCACCGTATCAAAACCGATCATGTATTTGCCCCAGTCGGTGGCGACGGGGTTCCCGGCCAGATTGATTTTGAAAATGAGGTCTGTGAGGTTGTGCGAGACCTCGACGGAGAGAATGTCCAGAATGCCGCCTCCCGCGCCGGTGAAGACGTCTCCGGCGGGATCGGTGTAGGTGGCAGCCTTGGAACTGGTTCCGGCGAGCGTCAGGGCCGCCGCAAGGATGGGAAGCAAGGTTTTGCGCATGGTTGGGAACAGGTTGTTGTCGGTAAAAGCTATCCGGTATCGTCGCGCCTGGCACCGCATGTTTGTGCGGTGCGAACGGTCGGTCATTGATGCGTGGTGCGCTCCTGCAGCCAGCGCAAGTCATTGCCCTGGGCCCGGAAGTTGAAGGGGGCCGGCGGATTCAAAACGCCCGGGTCGGACCACCGTTTGGCCTCGGAATGGCCATCGGCAAAGGACAGGTTGCCCGCGTTGGCGTGCATGGTGCCCGGCACGTCCCGCCAGTTGTTGGCACCCGGCCCCATGCGAACCAGGAACCAGCCGTCGTTGATGTAATTGGGATTCTCGTCAATCGTCACCCAGACTTCCGTGGGGCGCTGGATTTGGGTCTGCTTGCGGAAAATAATGAAGCCCGCGCCCGTGTTCAGCGCCGGTGAGCCATCCACGTTTTCGTTCTGCAACGGATTCATCCAGGCGTTCATGGACATGCTACGCCGGTTGCTGGTGCCATCGGTCCGCGCCTTGTTATCACCGGGGCATTTATAGACATCCACGGTGTTGAGATAGGGGAAGAGCAACCCATTGCGGATCAGATCCAAGTTGGGGTCGTTGGCATTGCCCAGCACCCAGTTGGCACGCGGACCGCCCGGCTGGGCCTGCGGGTCATTCGGATTGGTCACCAGCACAGCCTGCCCGCCCGTGTTGACGATCTTGTCGTCGTTATCGCCGGAATAAAGAATCCACCCGAGTTGAAGCTGTTTGAGGTTGCTCAGACAGCGGATGCTCTGCGCCTTGATCTTGGCGCGGCCAAGCGCGGGCAGGAGCATGGCGGCCAAAATCGCGATGATGGCGATGACGACGAGCAGTTCGATGAGGGTGAAACCGCGGGAGGCACGCGGAGCGAATTGGGGAGTGTTCATGTCGTTGGGCCAGACCATCGTTCAGGCTGCGAAACCCGCAAGCAACGATGTGTGCTGTCGTTGAAAAAGCTACGGTGCGACCGGGCGCGCCTCCACCGCATGTTTGTGTGGCCGGACGCGATGGCCCGCATAAAGGTGCGGTGGCCCGGCGCTTTGCGCGCCTTTATTCTGCCGACCACCGCTGGCACGCCCGGCGTGCCCATGATCATGCGTTGCCACCGATTCTCACTCAACCGCGTCGCGGGGGGCTTCCTCTTCGCATTGTTTCTGGCGCCCCGCTTGCAGGCGGCTCCGGCCGCTCCGCAGATTCAGCGGGTTGAACCGCCGAGCTGGTGGGCGGGCCACAGCCACAATCCCGTCCGCCTGCTGCTCACCGGCGAGGCTCTCGCCCACGGCACGTTCCACGCGCCGCCGGGCTTCCGGGTGGACCGTGTCTCTGTCAGCACGAACGGCACTTACCTTTTCGCCGACCTGCACATTCCCGCCCACGCGCCAACGGGGCCGGTGACGTTGCGCGTAACCACCCCGAACGGCGAGGTCACCGTCCCGTTTGAAATTCTCGCGCCACTCGACGCGCACACCAACTTCCTGGGCTTTTCGCCCGACGACGTCATCTACCTCATCATGATTGACCGCTTTGCCAATGGCGACCCGGCCAATGACGACCCGCCCGTTTCCGCCGGGCTACACAATCGGCGCAAAGCGCGTTACTACCACGGCGGCGACCTGCGCGGCATCATTCAGCGACTTGATTACCTGCGCGACCTCGGCGTGACCGCGCTCTGGCTCACGCCGTGGTATGACAACGTCAATCACCTCAACCGGCAGGAGAAATACACCCGCAACAACGAACTCTCGAAGAGCGGCGACCCCATCACCGATTACCACGGGTATGGCGCGGTGGATTTCTACGCCGTCGAGGAGCGGTTCGGGGACCTCAGCACGTTGCGCGAACTGGTCCAGCAGGCCCGGGCACGCGGCCTCAAGGTGATTCAGGACCAGGTGGCCAATCACACCGGGCCGTATCACCCGTGGGTCACGAACCCGCCCACGCCCACCTGGTTCAACGGCTGCCCCACCAACCACCTGGCCAACACCTGGCAGACCTGGACCATCGCCCACACCAACCCGCCGCCGGACAAGCTCAAGGCCACGCTCGAGGGCTGGTTCATAGACATCCTGCCGGACCTGAACCAGAACGATCCCGAGGTCGGCACCTATCTGATTCAAAACTCGCTCTGGTGGGTGGGCGTCACCGGCCTGGACGCCGTGCGGCAGGACACCCTGCCCTACGTGCCGCGCACCCATTGGGCGCGGTGGACCGCCGCGCTGAAACGCGAGCATCCCAACCTGACCATTCTCGGGGAAATGTGGGACGGTGATCCGAAGCTCGTTTCCTTCTTCCAAGGCGGACGCGCCCGGTTCGACGGCGTGGATTCCGGCATCGAAACGCTGTTCGATTTCCCGCTGCACTACGCGCTGCTCGATGTCTTCGCGCGCGGCCAGTCCATGAAACGGCTGACCGACACGCTCGCCGCCGACACGCTGTATGAAAATCCGATGGGCCTGGTGCCGTTCCTTGGCCTGCATGACACGACGCGGTTCCTGAGCGAACCGGGCGCCACGCCCGCCGGCATGAAGCTGGCCTTCACCTATCTCTTCACCACGCGTGGCACGCCGCTGCTCTATTACGGCGATGAAATCGCCATGCGCGGCGGCAAGGACCCTTACAATCGCGCCCCCTTTCCCGGCGGTTGGCCCGACGACCCGCAGAACGCCTTCACCGCCGAAGGCCGCACGCCCGAGCAGCAGGCCATGCACAGCCACGTCCGCAAACTGCTGGCCCTGCGCCGCGAACTGGCCCCGCTGCGGCGTGGCGCGTTGATTCCGTTGCACACCGAACACAGCACCCACGCCTTCGCCCGCACACTGGACGAAGAAACCGTCCTCGTCGCGCTCAACAACGCCCCGCGCTCGCAACTCGTGGAAATCCCGCTCGCCCCGCTCGAACTCCCCGGCGTCGAGGCCTGGACCGACCGCCTGGGCCGGCTCGGCACCGTGACCGCCACCGACAACCGCCTCCGCCTCGGCCTGCCGCCCCATTCCGCCGCGATCTTGACACCGCGCCGCGCCGTCCCGCTCAGTGGCGTCGTTTCCGGCGATGAAGCCACCGAGCCCTGATCCCGCCCCGCCCGACGGTTTGCGCCCCTCGCCCTCGCGGACACGACTGTGGCTGTTCCGACTGGCGGCATTGTCGCTGTTTCCGTTGCTCGTGCTGCTCGCCGAGTGCGCGCTCCGGATCGGCGGTTACGGTTACAATCCCGACTACTTCGTTCCGCTCCGCATTCAGGGCGAAGATTTCCTCGTGCAGAATGAGGACTTCAGCCGCCGTTTTTTCCCCGGCGAGGTTGCGCGACAACCGGCGGCGCTCCGCATGGCGGCCCGCAAACCACCTGGCGTCATCCGCATCTTCGTGCTCGGCGAATCCGCGGCGATGGGCGATCCCGAACCTGCCTTCGGCCCGGCGCGTTACCTCGAGGCCCACCTCGCGCACCGGTTCCCTTCCAATCGCTTCGAGGTGGTGAACGTCGCCTTCACCGCCATCAACTCCCACGTCATCCTGCCCATTGCCCGCGAATGTGCCCGCCAGTCCGGCGACGTCTGGCTCCTCTACATCGGTAACAACGAAATGGTCGGCCCCTACGGGGCGGCCACCGTCTTTGGCGCGCAGGCCCCGTCCCACCGCTGGGTGCGGCTCGCCCTTGCGCTCCAGCGGACGCGGCTGGGCCAGCTCGCCGACGCGCTCGCCGCCCGCTGGCGGCCCCGGCCCGACGCCGCCTCGTGGGGCGGAATGCAGATGTTCCTCGACAACCGCGTCCCGCCGGAGTCGCTTAACCGCTTCACCACCTACACCAACTTCGCCGCCAACCTCGCCGACATCGTCGCCTGCGGCACCCGCTCCGGCGCGCCGGTCATTTTGAATGGCATGGCCGTCAATCTTCGTGACTGCCCGCCCTTCGCCTCGTGGCACAATGCCCCCACCAACAGCGACGCCGCCCGCCGCTTCCATGCTCTGCTCGCCGAAGCGTCCGCCGCGGAATCCAAACGCGACTGGCAGACCGCCGACCGTCTCCTCGCCGACGCCCTCGCGCTCGAACCGCGCCATGCGGAAGCCCACTTCCGCCGCGCCCGTGCCCGCGAACAACTTCACGCCCCAAGCAACGCCATTGCCCACTACCAATCCGCCTGCGATTTCGACGCCCTGCCTTTCCGCGCCGATCGCGCCATCAACGACATTCTCCGCGCCCTCGCCCAGCGCGAGGCCGGGCGGGGCGTGCATTGGCTCGACGCGCCGCAACGCCTCGCCGGTATGGCTGGCGTGACCGTCTGCGGTGATGAATCCTTTTACGAGCATGTCCACTTCAACTTCGACGGCGCGTTCCGGCTGGGCCGTTTGTGGGCGGAAGCGGTGGAAACCGTTCTCCCTCCGGGCCGCCTCGCCGCGCCCACCGCCGCCTGGCCCACGCAGGAGCAATGCGAACGCTGGCTCGCGCTCACCGACTGGAACCGCAAGCTCACCCTGGAATCCATGCTGCGCCGACTCCAGCAACCGCCCTTCACCGCCCAGCCCGGCAACGACGAACGCATCGCCCGCCTCCGTCAGCTTGAGCAGGCCGCGCTGGCCCGGATGAATTCCGCCACCCTCACCGCCGCCCGCGAAACCTATGCCGCCGCGCTCGCCGCCCGGCCCGACGATCATTTTCTGCACGAGTTGCACGGCAACTTCCTCCAGGTCACCCGCGACCTGCCGGGCGCGGTCCGGGCGTGGCAACGCGCGGCGGAATTGATGCCGCACAATTTCCTCCCGCACTTTCAGATGGGCGTGCTGCTCGCGCGGCAGGGTCGTCATGCCGAGGCCGAACCCGCCTTGCGCGCCGCCCTGGCGATCCGCCCCTCGCTCGTCGAGGGTTGGATTGAACTGGCCCGCAGCCAGAGCGCCGCCGGGAATTGGACCAACGCCCTCGCCGCCTTTCAACGCGCCGCGGAACTTCGCCCGCGCGATGCCAACCTCCGCGCCGCCGCGGCCCGCGCGCTGCTTGAGTTGAACCAAGGGACCGAGGCTCGCAGCGCCGCCGAGCAGGCCCTTCGTCTGCAACCGGAAAACATCGAAGCCCGCCTCGTGTTGGGCGACGCGCTGGCCCGGGAGAACCGCTGGGCCGAGGCCGCCGCCGCCTATGAGGCCATCGTGCGCCAGCAAACAAACCAGGTCGTCGCGCGATTGAATTGGGGCGTCGCCCTCGCGCGCCTGGGTCGGTTGGAAGCGGCGCGTGAGCAGTTTGAGTTGGTCCTCCAGGCCGAGCCGGGGCATCCCGCCGCCACGGCCCTGCTCCGCCAATTGCCCGTCCCTTCCACCCATTAACTCCGGCCATCACCCGAAATGGCGTTTGCGCAGAGGGCGAACCCCTCGCCATTCTGGGCGCGATCATGCGTTTGTCTCCCGTTTCTCTCCTCGTGGCCGCCGCGGTGCTGGCTGTCGGCTTCCTTCCGGTGTCCGCCCGTCCGATTGACCGCGCCGCGCTCGTCGCCCGGCACCGGGTGGTGCTCACCAACGCCGACCCGCTCACCCCGCTCTCGGTGGGCAATGGCAACTTCGCGTTCACCGCCGACCTGACCGGCCTGCAAACCTTCGAAACTTTTCACGAAGCCGGGATGCCGCTGTCCACGATGTCGCATTGGGGCTGGCACAGCTTTCCCAACCCGGAGAACTTCACGCTCCGCGATGTGCTGGTGAACTACGACACCCACGGGCGCCTGGTGCCCTACGCGGACGGGCCGATTGACGACGAACGCGGCGAGGGCCGCAGCGAACGCGCGAAGGCCGCCAACCGCTGGCTCCGCGCCAACCCCCACCGCCTCGACCTCGCCCGTCTCGGCTTCGTGCTGCGCCACGCCGATGGACGCCCGGCGCAAATCGGCGACCTCGCCGAACCCCGCCAGTCGCTCGACCTCTGGACCGGCACACTGGAAAGCCGTTTCCACTTCGACGGCCAGCCGGTTCGCGTGCTGACCATCTGTCATCCCGACCGCGACGCCCTCGCCGTGCGGGTTGCATCGCCGTTGCTGGCGGGAGGTCGCCTGCAAGTGCGGCTGGCCTTTCCCTACGCGGCCGGAGAGTGGATGCGCGCGGCGGATTGGACCCGGCCGGAGGCGCATGAAACGCAGCTCACCCAACGCGGCGAACGGTTCGACTTCGAGCGCCGCATGGACGCCACGCGCTACCACGTTGCGGCGCGGACCTCAAAGGGGTTCTCGCTCACCCAGACTGCGCCGCATGAATTCCTGTGGTCAGCCGCCGGTGACGCCCCGGTGCTGGATTTCGTCCTCGAGTTTTCCGAAGCCGCTCCGCCGCGCGCGTTGCCGGACTTCCCCGCGACGCAGGCCGCGTCGGCCCGGCACTGGCGCCATTTCTGGCAGCGCGGCGGGGCCATCGAACTGGCCGGCAGCAGCGACCCGCGGTGGTTTGAACTGGAGCGGCGCATCGTGCTTTCGCAGTTCCTCACCGCCCTGCACAGCGCCGGCCCGGTGCCGCCGCAGGAAACGGGGCTGTGCGGGAATAGTTGGTTTGGCAAACCCCACCTCGAAATGCACTGGTGGCATGCCGCGCACTTCGTCCTCTGGGGCCGTCCGGAATTGCTCGAACGCAGCCTGGGCTGGTATCAGGACATTCTCCCCGCCGCGCGCGACCTCGCCCGGTCGCAGGGTTACACCGGTGCGCGCTGGCCCAAGATGACCGACCCGAGCGGCGCGCAATCGCCCAGCAGCATCGCCGTTTTCCTCATCTGGCAGCAGCCGCATCCGATCTTCTTCGCCGAGTTGCTGCGCCGCGAAAAACCGGGCCGCGCCACGCTCCGCAAATATGCCGAACTGGTCTTCGAGTCTGCCGAGTTCATGGCGGACTTCGCCGTGTGGGACCGCGCGGGGCAACGCTACGTGCTGGGGCCACCCCTGGTGCCCGCCCAGGAAAGTTACGGCAAGGACCGCGCCCGCGTGTTCAATCCCACCTACGAACTGGCCTACTGGGAGTGGGCGCTGGACACCGCCAATGCCTGGCGCGCCGCCCTCGGCCTGCCGCGCAACGAAAAGTGGGACCGCGTGGCCCGGAATCTTTCCAAACCCACCATCCGCGACGGCGTTTATGCCGCCATCGAACCACCGCCCTACACGCTCAAGCACGACCATCCCTCGATGCTCTGCGCCCTCGGCAAACTGCCGCCGACCTCGTTGATTGACGCCGACATCATGCGCCGCACGCTCGACGACGTGTGGGCCGGGTGGGACTGGCCGAGCACCTGGGGCTGGGATTATCCCGTCATCGCCATGACCGCCGCCCGCCTCGGTCAGCCGGAACGCGCGGTGGACGCCTTGTTCCTCGACACGCCGAAGAATCGTTACCTGGCCAACGGTCACAATTACCAGCGCGCCAACCTGCCGCTTTATCTGCCGGGCAACGGCGGCCTGCTCTACACCGTGGCGATGATGGCCGCTGGTTGGGATGGCGCTCCCAAGCGGACCGCACCCGGCTTTCCGACCAACGGCTGGACGGTGAAATACGAGGGGCTGCGCATGGCCCCGTGACGAAGCCAGCGGAAATCCGAAGCTCGAAATCCGAAATCTGAAGAGCGAATGAGTGAAACATCTCGAATTGTGCGTGGGCGTCCGGCGGGTCTGAGGGAAACCTTGCGTTCCTCCGTCCGGTTCCGAGTCGCTTTGGGAAGGCGAAGGTTGGGACGCATTTCGGATTTCGGGCTTCGGACTTCGGGCCTGCTTCCGTTCGGTCTGTTCGGCCTGCTGTTGGCGTCCGCCCTCCCCTGCCCTGCCACCCCCCTGCGCCAGCCCATCTCCCTCGCGGGGGAATGGCGGTTCGCGCTGGACCGCGCGGACGTCGGCGTGCGGGAGGGCTGGTTTCGGCGTGATCTGCCGGACCGCATCCAGTTGCCGGGCGTGTTGCAGGCGCAGGGTTACGGCGATGAGATTTCCACCAACACCCCGTGGGTGCTTTCGCTTTACGACAAGCAATGGTTCCAGCGCGCCGAATATCAGGCACACACCGAGCCGGGCAACGTCCGCGTGCCGTTTCTCGCGCAGCCGCCCCGTCACTACCTGGGCGCGGCATGGTA
>JBKBTZ010000124.1:0-9711 GCA_046290825.1 Limisphaerales bacterium | reverse complement strand
GTCCAGACCGCGCAGGCCGTAGTCCCGGGCGCGGAGGTAAAGCCGCCGGGCACGGGCGCGAAGTTCCTGGGCGCGGGTAAAGTCGGTGTCCTCCAACTCGTCGGCGTCCTGCTGCACAAAGGCGAAGCCGTATTGGGTGAAGCCGCTGGCAGTGGCGAACAGGAGGCCCCGGTGTTTCGGGCTTTCGGCCAGGAGCGATTCCATCAGCTTGAGGCTGAAGGGGACGGCCTGTTTGACCAACTCGGGGTCGTCATCGCTGGCGAAGGTTGTGCCGCCGCCGGCGAGGGCGTCGCCGAGCTTGTTCACGGCCAGGCGTTTGACCGAGCAGGCGGGCAGCAGAAGGGCGAGCAACGCGAGCAAGGCGACGTGAGGCGTGAGGCGTGAGGCGTGAGGGGGAACGGTGTTCATGGCAGACGCGGCGGGACGATGTGTAGCAGGGGGCGCGGCGGAGGGGAAATTGATTTCCCGGCAGGCGGGAATCGGAAAATCAATGGCCGATCAGGAGAACCGGTGAAACGGTCGGCATCCGAACCAAAACTCAGGCTGGGAGGGGACGGCGGACCTGGCACCGAGGGGGACTGGGACAGGCGGATCACGCCGACCACGGAGCGCGGATGTCCTTCTCTGCAGCGATGTGGCCAACCGTGGACGTGGCACTGGGGCCGGCTGCAAACTGCCATGCGGCAAATGGTGTGAGCACGGCGGGTTGTTTGGACGTGGCTGCGGACGGGGACGTCCGCGGGCCGGTTGCCTCAGTCGCGGGCGGAGAGGCGGATCAGCGCGTCATCTATCGCCTTGCCGAGCGCGGGGATGCGCTGGGTATAGGCAATCGGCGTTACCGGGTCGGCGTAAGGGCCGCGCGCTCGTCCGGCGAACACTTCGTCGGTGTAGCGGTAACCGGTGTTGGCGAAGAAGGCGATGAGGTAGCGGCGAAAGGGTTTGCCGGGAAGGGAATTTACAATGCCGGCGTCGGAGGCGTAGTTGTAGGTCAGGCCGGTTTTGTGGGCGAAGGTCACCTCGGCCAGCGCCTGGCCGGGGCGCACGTCGCAGCCGTAGTTCACGCCGACACGCCAGACGTGGCCGGTGGCGGGGTCAATCCAGCGGGGGGCGATGATCGCCGGGATGCCGGGGCGCACATGCAACGCGCCAAACAGGCAGGAGGTCGAGAGCGCCTCGTGGAGCGCCTGTTCGAGCAGCATTTTCTTCAACCGCTCGCGCGACGCCGGGGAGAGGTGACGGGCGGTAACCCATGTGCCGTCGGGGCGTTGCCACAGGTTGCCTTCCGGGCCTTCGATCAACCAGAGCAGGCGGGCGGTGTCGAAGGCGGTCATGTGGAACTGGCCCGGGCCCCAGCCGTAACCGTCGCTGGCGCGGGTGCCGTTGAGTTGCAGCGTGCCGAGGCCGAGGTCGCGGAATTCGCGGTTCAAGGCTTCGATGTGTTCGCGCCGGTGCAGCATCTGGATGAGGGCCTTGGTGGCGTGGTTGTCGGACACGGTGATCATCGGGTCGAGCCAGGCGCGGAGGGGACGGGTTTCGGCCCGTCCGCCGGCGGGTTCATAGGTCACGTCGGTGTCGGGCGTCAGTTCGCCTGCGTCCACCAGGCGCATGACGTGGAAGGCGATGAGCAGTTTGAAGAGCGACGCGGGGTAGGGCGACATGAACTCGAGGGGGGCATTCGTCCGGCCCGGCACGATGTCATCGGCGTCGGTGAGTGGCGGGTTGTCTTTCCAGCCCTTGAGGGATGTGGGGTTGGTGCTGCCGGGCGCGAACCGGCCGCCGTTCCAGCGGTCAATGTCCCACCGGCGAAAGCGCACACTTTCCGCGCCCCGGTGCAAATCCACGGGCACCACCACGCCGTCCGGGTAATCGCGGGAGAGAAGCACATTGGCCCAGGCCACGGCGCGGCCGGCGGCATCGAGCTGAATGACCGCCACATCCACGTTGGGCGGGTGCGCAATGCGGCGGGCGGAACCGGGCGGGACATCGCGGTCTTCGTTGGCGGGGCCGAAGTCCATCAATTCGTGGAAGCGCGCGGCGCGGACGGCGTCGAGCAGGGCGCGTTCGAGCGGGGATTGGGCGGCCATGGGAAGGGGAAGAGCAAGGCTCAGCAAAAGCAGGAGGGCGGGGTGGAAACGCATGGAAATGATGACAAGGGAACGGCGCGGGAGATGCCCGGTCACGCGAGCGCGGGAGTTCGATTCTCCGCGAGCCGGCCCTCGCGGCGCAGGTAGTCGAGCATGCCCTGCCAGAGCTTCCGGTCGGTCGGGGTGCGGATGACCGGTTCGAAGCCGGACTTGAGGTAAAGGTTCACGGCGGCGGGCCGTCCGGTGGAGGTGAAGACGCGGGCACGGGTGTGGCCGAGATCGCGCAGGCGGCGCAACACGGTGTTGACGAGCGGACGGCCCAGACCGCGCCCCTGATGCGCACGCAGCAGGGCAAGCCAGAAGACGCGCCCCCACGGTTCGCCCGCCTCGTCCCGCGTGTCCCAGGCCGTGCCCGTGCCAATGACGCGCCCCCCCGGGTCCACGAGAAAACATTGTCGCTGGCCAAGCGCGCGGAAGTCGGTGCCGAACTCGCGCAGGAACACCTCGGGGGAAATCTCGTTGAACGGCTCCGCGTCGTGATGGATGCGGAGCCAGTGAACGGCGTCGCCGGGCTGGAACCACCGGATCGTGTAACCCGCGGGGACAGGGATTTCGGGCAGGTCGCTCAGTTCCGGACGCGCCAGTTCAAGACGGAGGTTTTGCTGGATGAGTTCCATGCCGTCGGCCTGCCAACCGGAGCCTAGCGCACCCGCGCCGTCCCGGCAACCCGCGTTGCGCGGCGCGGCCGGTTTTCTTGGGAACAATTTGCAAAGCGGGAGCAACGGAGCGCGGATGTCCTCCGCAGTGATGGGGCCGGTCTATTCGTCGGCCGCGTTGGTGGGGAGAAACTACCGGCGGTCTGCCGACCGCCGCTGCGGGGCGCCATTTTCCTGCCCGCTCATGGTCCCCAGCGGGCGGCGGATGGCCTCCGGTTCGCCTCCCCTTTTTTCGGCATTGTGCGCGGGGGCGGCGCATCTACCCTCCACTCGCAAACGAGTATGACCGCGAAACTTTCCGTCGGGATGGCGCGCGGCGTGGCCGCCTGGCTGCTGGTGGTGGCGCTGCCCGCCGCCGCGCAGCAAGTCCCCGTCACCGAACACACCCTGCCCAACGGCCTGCGCGTCCTGCTGGTCGAGCGCCAGGACGACCCGAGCATTGCCGCCGGCTGGGTGGCCCGCGTGGGCAGCGCGAACGAGCGCCCCGGCATTACCGGGCTGGCCCACTTTTTCGAGCACATGATGTTCAAGGGCACGCCCACCATCGGCACGAAGGACGCCGCGCGGGATCTCGAGATCATCGCCGAGCAGGAACGGGTCCGCGAGGAGATGCGGCGCGAGGAGGCGGCTTTGCGGGCCGCCTGGCGGCGGGGCGAAATCAGCGATCCCTTCAAGCCGGAACACGCCACACCCCGTTACCGCGAACTGGAGAAGGAGTTCGCGAAGCTGGTTCAGGCCCAGCGGGACCTCATCGTGCCGAACGAGTTCGACAAGATTTACCGCAACGCCGGGGCCGTGGGCATGAACGCCTACACCAGCCAGGACCTCACCGCGTATTTCATCACCGTCCCCGCCAACAAGCTGGAACTGTGGATGTGGATGGAGTCCGAGCGCATCCTGCGGCCCGTGTTTCGCGAGTTTTATGCCGAGCGCGACGTGGTGGCCGAGGAACGCCGGTTGCGCATCGAAGCCACGCCCACCGGCAAGTTCCAGGAGGCGCTCTTCGCCCTCGTCTGGGAATCGCATCCCTACCACTGGCCCATCATCGGCTGGCCGTCCGACCTGCCCACGCTCTCGCTCGCGCAGGCGCAGGAGTTTTACGCCACCTACTACGCCCCGCAGAACCTCACCCTGGTCCTGGTCGGCCAGTTCAACACGGCGGACACCTTGCCGCAGATCGAAAAATACTTTGGCCGCATCCCGCGCGGTCCGCGCGATGTGCCCGAGGTCGTGACCCTCGAGGTGCCCGCCGTCGCGGAAAAGCGCATGAACGCCGAGGCTGACACGAATCCCGAGGTGCAGATTCTTTGGAAGACCGTCGGTTTCGGGCATCGCGATTCCTACCCGCTCCAGATTCTGGGCCAGGTGCTTTCTACGCGGACGGGCCGGCTCTACAAGGGCCTGGTGTTGGACGAGCGCCTGGCCACCGAGGCGGAAGCCGGTCAGGCATCGTTCAAATACGCCGGCCTGTTCTACATCGGCGCCGAGGTGGCGGAGGGCCGCGCGCCCGCCGAGGTCGAAGCCGCCATCTACCGGGAACTCGACCGTCTGCGGGACGAGCCGGTGCCGGAGCGCGAGCTGCAGAAGGTGAAGAACAACTTCGCCGCCGCCGAATATCGCAAGCTCACGTCGAACATGGCCATTCTGCACCAACTCCTCCGCGCCGAAGGCTCGGGCCGCTGGCAGGAAATCAACGAGGCCGGCCCCAAGTTGCAGGCCGTCACCGCCGCCGACCTCCAGCGCGTGGTCCGCACGTATTTCACCCGCGAGAACCGCACCGTTTGCACCTACACCCGCAAACCCGGCCCCGCTGTCCCCGAGGACCCCGCGCTGGCCGGCCTGAACGCCGAACAGCGCCAGATGGTGCAACAGGCCGTCGCCGGTCTCGCGAAAGCCACCGACGCCGCCAAGGTCCGTGCGGGTCTTGGCCGGCTCGAAGCTCAGTTGGACAGCGCCCCGCCGGAAATGAAGTCCGTCCTCACCGTCATCCGCCAGAAGATGGCCGACCGCCTGGCCGAACTCGAAGCCGCCCGCAACTGATGCCATGAAATTGACCTTGCTCCCATCGTTGTTTTTCGCGGCGATGGCCGCCTCCGCGGAGATTCCCGCCCGCCCCGAACAACTCCAGTTCCCCGAGCTTCACTTCGACCCGCCCGCCGCCGCGCAATACCGGGTGGAACTCCAGACCGGCCCGGTGGCCTACGTGGTGCCGGACCGCGAACTGCCGTTGGTCAACATTTCCATCCTCGTCCGTTGCGGCAAATACCTCGACCCGGTCGGCCAGGAAGGGCTGGCCAGTTTGACCGGCGTGCTGCTCTTCCAGGGCGGCACCGAGCGTCTCACCGCCAGCGAACTGGAGGAACAGGCCGCCTTCCTCGCCGCGCAGTTCCGCACCTCGGTGGATGCCACCAGCGGCAACGTCTCGTTGAACCTGCTCTCCAAGGACCTCGACGAGGGCCTTGCCCTGCTGCGCGAAATCCTCACCACCCCGCGGTTCCAGGAGGACAAGCTCCGCCTGCGCAAGGACCAGATGTTCCAGGAAATGCGCCAGCGCAACGACGAGACCGCCGCCATCGAGGGCCGCGAACTCGGCTGCCTCGGCCTCGGCGAACGGTTCTGGACCAACCGCGACTTCACCTCCAACTCGCTGGCCGCCATTTCCCGCGATGACCTCCGCGCCTTCCACCGGCGCTGGTTTCATCCGCGCAACTTTGTCGTCGCCGTCAGCGGTGATTTCGAGCGTGAGGCAATGATTGCCCGGCTGGAGAAGCTGTTTGCCGAGTGGCCGTTCCCCGGCGAAACGCCGCCGCCCATCCCCGCGCAGCCCGAGTTCGCCGCGCCCGGGGTGTATCTCGTTCACAAGGACGTCAACCAGGGTCGGGTGGCCGTGCTGCTGCCCGGCTTGATGCGGGACGATCCCGAGCACCTGGCTGCCGTGGTGATGAACGACATCCTCGGCGGCGGCGGTTTCACCTCGCGCATCATGAACCGCGTCCGCACCGAGGAGGGCCTGGCCTACAGCGCCGGGTCCAGCCTGCAGGGCGGCACGTATTTCCCCACGCCGCTCACCGCCAGCCTGCAAACCAAGTCCGGCACCGTGCCCTACGCCATCGCCATCGTGATCGAGGAACTCAAACGCATGGCCGCCGAGCCGGTGACCGAGGAGGAACTCTCCGGGACCGTGGCGGGCATGATCGAACGCTTCCCGCGGGCCTTTGCCAGCAAGGCCCAGGTGGCCGGCCTGTTCGCGCAGGAGGAGTTCACGGGCCGCTACGCCCGCGATCCGGACTACTTCCAAAACTACCGCGCCCGGCTCCGCGCCATCACCCGGGACGACGTGCAACGCGTTGCCCGCCGCCTGCTGCACCCCGAACGGGCGGTCGTGCTCGTGGTGGGCCATCGCGACGAAATCCTGCGCGGCCATCCGAACCACCCGCAACGCCTGCACAGCGTCGCCCCGGGGCCGGTGACGGAACTGGCGCTGCGCGACCCCTTTACGCTGGAACCGCTCGCGCCACCCCGTCCGCTGCCGCCGGGGCAGAACAATTGAGCACGCCAAACCCGCTGCTCAAAGTCCGCAGGCAATCGGAATGCCGGAAACGGAAGTCGCGGGCCGATTCTCAGCGGGATGAAGTTTCGCGTTTCGCGTTCCGCGTTTCGGGTTTCCGGTTTCGGGTTTGCTTCCCGTCCCGCTTCCGCCGTTGACGCGCCCCGGGCGGACCGGAAACACTGGCCTCATGACCACCGCCAACAAGGTCACCATCCTCCGGATGTTGCTGATTCCCTTCTTTGTGGCGGGGGTGCTGTATTACGTCCGCACCGGCGAGGAGGTTTACCGGCTGGGCGCGTTGCTGTGTTTTGCGGTGGCCGCCATCTGCGACGGCGTGGATGGCTACATTGCGCGACGCTATCAACAGATCAGCGAGCTTGGCACGTTGCTCGATCCGCTGGCTGACAAGCTCCTGCTCATGTCCGGCGTGATTCTGCTCAGCTTTGAGCACGGCCCGCATCTGGCGCACCTGCCCGTCTGGCTGGCCGTGACCATCGTGGGCCGCGACCTGCTGTTGCTCGCCGGGCTGCTGGTCATCCATCTGGCCATCGGCAAGGTCAAGGTGCGTCCGCGGTTCGTGGGCAAGGCCGCCACGGTCTTGCAGATGGCTGCCGTGCTCTGGGTGCTGCTCAAGTGGCCGGAAAGTTACCTGCGCTACGTGGTGCTGGCCGCCGCGTTCTGCACCGTCGTCTCCGGCGTGTGGTATGTCTTCGACGGCACGAAGCAACTGGCCGCCCACCCCTCCAGTTCGCCGACGCGCAAGTAGGCGCGGAGCTGGAGAGATTCGTGGCGAAACCCAGCTCACCTTGTTTCCAACTGCCGCAACAGGGCGCGGGCGGCGGCGAAGTCCGGGGCCAGTTCCAATGCGCGGCGGGCGGCGGCGCGGGCTTCTTCCAGTCGGCCGAGTTGGGCAAGCACGGTGGCGCGGGCGTAGGGGGCGCGGGGGTCGCGCGGGTCGGCGGCTTCGGCGCGCGCGAGCGCCTCGAGCGCGCCGGGCGCATCGCCGCGCCCGCTCCGGGCCAGGCCGAGATTATACCAGGCGCGGGCGTGGCGGGGATCCTGTTTGACGGCGGCTTCGAGGGCGGCGACGACGCGCGCGGATTCGCCGACTTCGTTCAACGCGAGGGCCAGCTTGAAGTGGAACTCGGCCTCCGTGGGCTGGAGCCGGACGGCGGCTTCAAGTTGCTCCACGGCTTCGTGCGCGCGGCCCAGTTGGCTGAGGACGATGGCGAGTTCATGGCGCAGGCCGGCGGAGTAGGGGTCCCATTCGACGGCCCGCTGGAAGTTGACGAGTGCGTTGGTCAGATTGCCGCGCTGCAACTGGAACACACCGCGTTGCATCTGGCCGAGCGGCTGGTCGGCGATGTGGTCGAGGAAGTGCAGATACTCGGCGCCCGCGAGGGAGTTGGTGTCGAGCGTGGCGGCCAGGTGGCGCGCGGCCTCGATGCGGACGTTGCGGCGCGGGTCGGCGAGCCTGCAGTTCAGCGCGGTGGCCACGTTGGTGTCGCCCGCCTGCGCGAGCGGGCCGAGGGATTGCGCGGCCATTTGGCGGACGAGCGGGTGCGGGTCGTCGAGTTTGGCGAGCAAGGCCGCGCGGACGGCAGGTTCCGTGGCCCAGCGGCCCAGCAGGTTCGCGGCAACGGCCTGCCAGTAGGGGATTTCGTCGGTGGTGAGCTGTTTCAACAACGGGTCGCGCGCGGCGGCATCGCCCTGCCGGGCCAGCGCCACGGTCTGGGCGCGGGTGCGGTAGGGGCGGTTCATTTTCTCGCCATACCATTCCTCGACGTAACGCAGGCTCCAGTCGGTGTCCTTGTCCTGGTGGCAGCGGTTGCAGGCGTTGGGAATGCCGAATTGTTTGGTCAGCAGCGGGTCGGGAATGGTGAAGCCGTGGTCGTGCCGCCAGTGGCGTTGCATATAGACGGTCTGGGGCATGTGGCAGTTGACACATTCGCCGCCGGTTTCCTTGACGTTCTTCGGGTCGTAGGTGGAGAGGTCGAGGTTGATCAGGTTGCCGTTGGTGTCGTAGCCGAAGACCTTGTGGCGGCTGTGGGTGACGGGGTTGATGACGGGGGCGTTGGTCTGGCCGGGGCCGTGGCAGGAGAGGCAGAGGAAGTTGCCGGGCAGGCGCGGCTTGAGCTGGTGCGGCTCATGGCAGTCCACGCAACGCACGTCCTTGTGAAACATGCGGCTGCCCAGAAACGCGGCCATTTCAAAGTCCTCATCCCAGACCTGCCCGTCGGGATAATAGAGATTCGATTCGTCCACGATGCTGAGGAGATGGTGGTCCCAATAACTGTCGCCGGGTTTGGGGTCGCCCGTGATTTCGGCGCGGCGCGAGTGGCAGGCGGCACAGGTGTCGAACATCTCGTCACGGTTGAACTTGCGGATCGTGGGGTCCTTCAGCCCCTTGCCTTTGTTGGCGCGTTGCCAGTCGTTGTGGTTCTTCATCGGGCCGTGGCAGGATTCGCAGCCCACGCCGTGCTCGATCCAGGCGGTGCGGAAGGTGTCGGTGGCGAGGTCGTAATTTTTCCGCAGTCGGGTGTTGTGGCAGGCGGCGCACATCGAGTTCCAGTTCATGCCGCGTCCGGTCCAGTGGCCCCATTCGCCGGGCTTGCGGTCCTCGTAGCCATAGACGTTGAACCACTCGTTCGAGCGGGGATCCCAGGCGGCCTCGCTGGCCTGCCAGCGGCCGCCGGGGAAGGGGACGAGCATCTGCCGGAGCGGGTTGTAACCCAGCACGCGCTCGACGATGAACGCCTGGTTGGTGCCGTGCCGGCCGGGGGTGACCAGCTCGTATTGGCCCGCCGCGTTGGTGCGGTAGGCGGTGCGCTGGGTGCCGTGGGTGAATTCGCCCGGCGGGACGAAGGCCGGTTCATCCAGCAACGGCGCGATTGGCCGCTCGGCCTGGCCGTGATGGGAGCGCAGCCACGCGGCGAAGGCTTCCTCGTGGCACTCGCGGCAACTGGCCGAGCCGCCATAGGCGGCGTAGGTGCTCGCTTGGTCGGGCAACTGAAAGGCCGGGGCAGAAGGGCGGGGAGCGCGCCCGGCTTGCTCGTGCCGCCAAATCCAGCCCAGCCCAAGGAGCAGGCCGAACAGCAGCAGTCCGACGACGATCCAAGTCTGCCGCGCGGAGGAGGCGGTGGCGGTTGGAGACGAACGGCGCGGCACGAGGAGATTCTAGGCTGGAAACGCAACCCGGCCAAAGCGGGAAATTTTTCGGGCCGCCCAAGGGAGCGCGGATGTCCTCATCCGCAGCGGCGTGGCCGGTCGTGGCGTGTGGCGTTGGCGACAGGCTTCTGTCTGGCCATGCGGCGGGAGGTCTGGGGACGGCGGGTTGCTTGGACGTGGCTGCGGACGGGGA
>JBKBTZ010000123.1:0-9747 GCA_046290825.1 Limisphaerales bacterium | reverse complement strand
GCCGTCAGCATCGCCATGGGCAGCGCAAAGGTCCACAGGTAGGGAATCACCAGCGCCACGGCCTGCAGCAGCAACAGCGGGCTGGCCATCTGGCTGACAATCAAATCGAGCAACTGCTTGAGCACCGTGCCGATCAGCAGCACGCCGGTGAACACCAGCAGCGTCATCAGCAGCGTGGCCAGAATCTGGCGCAGGAGATGCGCGTGCAGGGTTTTCATCGGGGCGGTTCGGCAATATCCCGGTTCAGCGCAGCAGGTGCTCGCGGAAGAAGAGAATTGTGCTCAGGAACTGGTAATCCGCGTTCCGTTTCTTGGCGAAGCCGTGTCCCTCGTCCTTGGCCAGCAGATACCAGGCGGCACCGCCCTGGGCGCGGACGGCCTGCACAATCTGCTCAGCCTCGCTGGCCGGCACCCGCGGGTCATTCAGGCCCTGCACCACGAACAGCGGGCGGCGAATCTTCTCCACGTTGGTCAGCGGCGAGATGCGGTGCAGGAATTCCGCCATCGCCGGGTCGCGTTCGTCGCCGTATTCCACCCGGCGCAGGTCGCGGCGGTAATCCTGGGTGTTTTTGAGAAACGTCAGAAAATTCGAGATGCCCACGATGTCCACCCCGCACCGGAGGCGGTCGCCGAAATGCACGAGGCTGGCGAGCGTCATGTAACCGCCATAGCTGCCGCCCATGACCGCGATGCGCCGGCGGTCCACGCCGGCATCCTCGGAGAGCCAGTCGAGGAACGCGCCGATGTCCTTCACCGAGTCCTCGCGGCGGAAGCCGTTGTCGAGCGTCAGGAAGGTTTTGCCGTAACCGCTCGAGCCGCGCACGTTCGGGAAGAACAGCGCCACGCCCAGTTCCTCCAAATAATAGTTGTTCCGCCCCTGGAAAATTGGGCGCGACTGGCTTTCCGGCCCGCCATGAATGATGACGATGACCGGGCGCGGCCCGGGGAACCGCGCGGGGTCGGGCCGGTAGAGAAAGCCCGACACCGGCAACCCGTCGAAGCTGCGGGTGCGCACCAGCTCCGGCTCGCGAAAGCGCGAGGCGTCGAGGCCGCCGGTTTCGCTCTCGGTCCACCGCGCGAGTTTGCCGCTGGCCGGTGTGAATGAATACACGTCGGCGGGGGAGCGGGCCGAGGTGAAGTTGAAGGCCAGTTCGCGGCCGTTTTCGTGCCATTCGACCCCGCTGGGGATGCCGAGGGGAAGGTCGGGAGAGCGCCGGGCACGTCCGGTGCGCGCATCCATCAGTTTGAGTTTCCCCACGCCGTCTTCGTTGGTAATGTAGGCGATCGTCTTGCCGTCCGGCGACAGGTCGAACTCGGCCACATCCCACTTCAGGTCGGGCGTGAGCACGCGTTCGGTGCCGGTTTGCAAATCGCGCCGAACCAGCCGGTGGAACTCGGAATCTTTGTCGCTGGTATAGAACAGCGAACGACCGTCGCGAGCGAATCGGGCGGTGCCATAGGCCACCGGTTCCGCGGCATCGGGGGTAAGCAGCGTGAGTTCGCCGGTCTTGAGGTCGAGCAAATGCAACCGGGCGTGATTGATCGAGAGGTATTCCTGCAGCAGCAGCCGTGTTTCGTCGGGGGACCAGTCGGCGACGCGCCAGCCGCCGCCATTCAATTCGCGCACCCGCCGGTCGGTGGCGGGATTGGCCGGGTCCATGACGTAGATGTCCGTGTCGCGGCCATTGCGGCGGGTGGAGGTGTAGGCGAATTGCGCGCCGCTGCGGGCGAAAACGCCGCCTCCGTTGCGCGACTTGCCGTCCGTGAGCAAGGTGATGCGCCCGGTGCCGGGATCGAGGCGGTAATACTGGTAGAACTCGCCGCCGCCGGCGTCCTGACTGAACACGAGGTAACGTGCGTGCTTTGGCTGCCATTGCGCGCCGCCCACCGGTTCAGGGGTGAAGGTGATCTGGCGGCGCGCGCCGCCCGGCTGCCGCACCTCGTGTAACTGCGCGGCGTCGCCGAAGCGGGTGGTGATGAGCAATTCACGGCGTTGCGGGTGCCAGCCGTGGAACGCCGCAGACCGGAATTCCAGGTAACGCCCGGCGTCGGCGCGGAGTTCCGGCGGGATGGGCGGAATCCCGTCCGCCACCAAATTGTCTGGCACTTGCGCCGATGCGGCGCTGGCCGCGAGCATCATCAGACCAATACGAAGGCATTGCATGCCCCGGAATATGCCAGCGCGGTCCGGTTTGGCGATGCGAAACGGGGTGGCGGCGCGGGCGCTTGCTTTGCGCGCAGATTTGGCGCACATGAGGGGCGGCGGGCGGGACCGCCTTCTCATGCAAGACCTCATTGCCAAAGCCGCGACGCTGCTCGAGGCGCTGCCTTACATCCAAAAATTCAGCGGGGCCACTTTTGTCGTAAAATACGGCGGCTCGTTCATGGATTCGCCGGACCCCGCCATCCGCAACGGAGTGGCGCGGGACATTGTTTTTCTGGAAGCGGTGGAGATAGACCCGGTCGTCGTGCATGGCGGGGGCAAGGCAATCACGCGGGCCATGGAACGGGCGGGACTGAAAGCCAATTTTATTCAGGGCATGCGCGTCACGGACGAGGCGACCGTGGAGGTCGTCCATCAGGTGCTCTCGCACGAGATCAATCCGGAGATCGTGGCCACCATCCAGTCGCTTGGCGGGCAGGCGGTGGGATTCTCCGGCACGGAGATTTTCAAATGCCGCAAGTTGCTCTTGGATGACAAAGAGAATCCGGGCCGGCAAATTGACGTGGGATATGTGGGAGAGGTGGTGGAGGTCAACACCGCGCCATTATGGGAGTGCATCTGGAACGGCTTCACGCCGGTCATCAGCCCGGTGGCGCGCGGGGAGGACGGCAAAATTTACAACTGCAACGCGGACGTGGCCGCGGCCCAGGCGGCCATCGCCCTCAAAGCGAAACGGCTGGTGTTCATGAGCGATGTGCCCGGGCTGCTCCGCGATCCGAAGGACCCGGCCACGTTGATTTCGCATCTGCAGATCTCCGAGGTGCCTGCGCTCAAGGCGGCGGGCATCGTGGACAAGGGCATGATTCCCAAAGTGGATAGCGCCGTGGCGGCCATTCGGGCGGGGGTGGAAAAGGTTTCGTTTGTGGATGGCCGGGTGCCGCATGCCGTCATCCTCGAGATTTTTACCGATCAGGGAGTGGGGACGGAAGTGGTCATGTAGCGCGCGGCTTTTCGGGCCTGGCCAATCGCGGGACGCAGAAAGATTGCGCGGGCAGACGGCGGCTCCTTGGCACTTGCCCGACGTAATCGCCCGGCGCGAGGGGGCACTTTGAAACGCGCGATTAACAGGAGGAAAAAAAGGCCGCCGGGATTCCGGCGGCGATAAACGTCAAGCCCTTGTGACGGTCCTTTAGGACTGCGGATCGTCCATCTTGGGCGGGATTTCGTTGGCGGCCTGCACCATTTCGTCCAGCAGGCGCTTGAAGTCTTCGAGCCCGGTGGCGGGGACGATGATGTTGTCTCGCCGGCCGCCGACGTCCTCGGTGATCCGCAAGAACCGCCCCCGCGGATTCTCTTTGAGGGTGAAAATGAAGGTCTTCCGCTCCACTTGAATGCGGTCGGTGCGCAGCGTTTCCTCGTTCATGGGCGGGCGGGGTGGGCCGCCAAAACCACGATTACCATAGGGCGAGGGGCGTTCGTTTGAGATCATGTTGTCAGTCCCTTGAGGTCCGTTGTTCCGTAAGTTTGGTGGCTAAACATCCTTCAGCCGTCCGGGTTGTCAACCCCGGAATTGGGGGGCGCGCACAAAGCGGGCCGGTTCGGGCGGGCGGCTCACTTGCCAGAAGTAAATCACCAGGGCGCCCAGCACGACGAGGTTCAGGGTCATGGAGACACCGTGCCAGAGGCCGAAAGCCCGCGCCGCCGCCTCGCGCTGTTCCACCGGATAGTTGCGGGCGTATTTGACGCGGAACAGTTCATTCATTTTCGGGCGCAGCCAGAAGTCGCCGGCCAACGTGGCGAGCAGCAGGCCGGCGAGCAATCCGAACAGGAAGCGGCGGCCGCGGCGTTCGACGTAGAGCCACTCGGCGCCCAGATGCAGCAGCGCGATGACGGCACAAATGATTTGGAAGGTGAAGAAATGCGCGATGCCAATTTGTGCAATTATGCCGCCGACATAGGGACCTGACTCCGGTCCCAACCGGGCGAGGAAGGCTTTCGTCTCCGGGGCGAATGGGACCTGCCCAGCCACCAAGGTGAAGAATACCGAGCCGCCCAGCCAGATGGCCGCATTGAGCAGGCCGACAAATCGCAGGATGCCCGTCATCCCGGCACCGTAAAAGCTGGCGCGTCCGCTGCCAAGTCCCGTTTGCCCGTCATCGTTGGCGGTTCGGGGGCAGGGGCAGGCGTTGCCCTTGCCCCGGCATGGCCGGAAACGGCTCTGCCTCCCCCGAATCGTGCGCGGCTGCTTGGTTCGTGGTCTTCGGTATTACCCCGCCAACCGTTGCCCGGCCCCGGTCGTGAAGTTATGCTCGCGATGTGATTGTTTTCCGCGACCCGATCGCCCGATGTAGCCTGGCTCGCCCATGGCTGGCCATTGCTGTTCTGGTGATGGGGGCAGATGTGATGGCGGCAGGGCCTTGGATCGCCCGGGTCTGGCAGGCGGACGAGGGGCTGCCAAGTGACAGCGTAAATGGGGTGGCGCAAAGCCGTGACGATTTTCTTTGGCTGGGCACCCAGGCGGGGCTGGCGCGGTTTGATGGACTCCACTTTGTGCGCCAGCCCATGCCGTTCGGACGAACGCATCGCATCGTGCGAGCCATGTTCATGGACCGCGCGGAGCGGTTGTGGCTGGCGGAGGAAGGGGGGGTGATCGTGCGGTTTGACACGGCGACGGGTAGTGTCATTGAGGTGGCCGAAAACATTCCGCGTTCCCAGCCATACAGTTTTGCCGAGGCGGGTGACGGCGCGGTGTGGGTTTCCTATTTGGACGGTTCGGTTTGCCGCATTCAGGGCGAGCGGGCACGTCGCTTCACAACGGCGGACGGGTTGCCGGGCGCGGGAGTGGCGACTCTGGCGGGGGACCGGGAAGGGCGTTTGTGGTTGTTGCAAAGCGGCCAGCTCGGGACACACGACGGACGCGCGTTCACTTCGCTGGCCGGCCTGCCGGAGCGCGCCAGCGCGATGTTGGCGGCGCGGGACGGAGGACTGTTTGTGTGCGTTGGCGACCAGTTGTTTCATGGGACGGCTCGCGGCGTTCTCACGTTGCTGGGAGAGCTGCCGGTGACGCGCGGATTGGTTCGGCCCACGCAGATGCTGGAGGATCCATCCGGTGCGCTCTGGATCGGCACGATGAGTCACGGATTGTTTCGGTTCGAGGCGGGGCGCTTCACGACGGTGGAGACCTCGCATGGCCGTATCAAGGCGCTCGCCACCGACCGGGAAGGCAATCTTTGGGTGGGGACGGATGGGGGCGGACTGAACCGTCTGCGTCAGCAGGTCGTGGAATTACGCGGCAAGGATGCCGGCCTCCCGTTTGACACGGTGCGTTCCACGTGTGCCGATGCGCGGGGCGTCATCTGGGTGGTGACGCAGAACGGCAATCTGGCCACCTGGAGCGAGGATCGCTGGCGCGTTTTGGGAGAGGAGGACGGCTGGAGGGGCGGAGACGCGACGTGCGTGGCGGCGCGGGCAGACGGGACCGTGTTCATCGGCACATTTGCGCGGGGGGTGCATCGCTGGCGGGACGGGGAATTTCTGGCGCCCTTGGGCCGGGCGGAGGGCCTCGCCCGTTTGAGTATTCGCGGATTGTTGCCGGACCGTCAGGGCGACGTGTGGATCGCGTTCGCATCCGGAAACGTTCTGCAGCGTTATCGGCCGGACGCGGGCCAGTTTGATTCATTCGATCTTCCTCCCGGCTCGCGGGCGGTGCGGGCGATGGCCGAAGACGCCGCCGGCCGCATCTGGTTGGCGAATCTCGATGCCCAACTTCTGCGGGTCGAGGGCGCTCGGGTGGTGGATGAGACCGCCCTGACGCCCGAGCCTTTCCGGCCCATTCGCTGTCTGGTAGGGACGCCCGATGGGAGTCTGTGGATTGGTTACTCGGCGGTGGGCGTGGGCCGGCTGAAGGACGGGCAGTTTTCTCGCGTATCGGCGGAACACGGCCTGCCGGACAGCAGCATCTGCTCATTGGTTCCAGATGGCCGGGGTTGGATGTGGTTCGGTGCCGAACATGGCCTGTTTCGGGTGGAGCTGAACGATTTGAACGCCGCCGCCGAGGGCCGACCAGAGGCGGTGCGCGCCATCACGCACGGCCGCGACGATGGCCTGCCCAGCTTGCAATCCTATTACGGCTACACGCCGGGGGCGGGCCGGACCCCGGATGGGCGTTTATTGATTCCCACCCACTCCGGCCTGGCGATCGTGCATCCCGACCGCGTAAGAGATAATCCGGTGACGCCGCGGGTGCGGATTGAACGGTTTGTGGTGGACAACCAGCGCTTGCGCCCGGCGGAGGGCGCGGGGCCGGCCAGGCTGGCGCCCCGGCATCACCGCATCGAGATCGCGTTCACGGCGCCGAGTTTTTTGGATCCGGAGCGGGTGCGTTTCCGCTACAACTTGCGGGGGTGGGATGAACTTTGGATCGAATCGGGCCGGGATCGGCAGGCGGTGTATTCGCGGCTGCCGGCGGGCAAATACCAGTTCCGCGTGCTGGCCGCCAACAACACCGGGCGCTGGAGCGAAACCCCCGCCACCCTGGATTTCGTTGTGCTGCCGTTTTTCTGGCAGACCTGGTGGTTCCGGTTGCTGCTGCTGGTGCTGGTGGCCGCGATGACCATCGGTATCTTTTCCACAGCCCGTTACGTGTCCCACCGGCGGCTGCAAGCCAAGGTGCGGCAACTGGAACAGGAAAACGCCGTTCAGCGCGAGCGGGCCCGCATTGCGCAGGACATCCACGACGACATCGGCGCGCACATGACGCAGATTTCGCTGCTGACCGAACTGACCCGTCGCCACCTGCGCGCCCCCGAGGTGGCGGCCGAGCACATTGGGCAGATTGGCCGCAAGGCGGGCGAAGCCATCAAGGCGCTGGATGAAATCGTCTGGGCCGCAAACCCCCGCAACGACACCGTGGCCGATCTGCTCGATTACGCCGGTCAGTATGCCGTGAATTTTCTCCAAGCGGCGGGCGTTCGCTGCCGACTGGATTTTCCCGACAAGCCACCGGCGCGGACGCTTTCCGGCGAGGCGCGACACGGCTTGTTTCTGGCGGTCAAGGAGGCCTTGCACAATATCGTCAAGCATGCCCGGGCCACCGAGGTGTGGTTGCGGGTTCGGACCAGTGCCGCCGGACTGGAGTGGCAGGTGGACGACAACGGGTGTGGGTTTGCCGCACCCGCGCCCGATGCCCTCGCCGACGGACTGCGCAACATGCGGGAACGGCTCGAGCGCTTGGGCGGCTCCTGCGAGATTCAAACGGCCCCCGGCGCCGGCGTGCGTGTCACCTTGTTCCTGCCCTGGAAAGACTGATGAATCCGCCCAGACGCATCGCTGTTTCGATCGTTGAAGACGATCGCGGCACCCGCGAAAAACTCATGGAAGTGCTCGGCGGGGCCCCGGGGCTCCGTTGTCTGCACGCCTACCCGAATGCGGAGGAGGCCGTCCGGGGCGTGCCGGCCGATCCGCCGGATGTGGTGCTCATGGACATCAACCTGCCCGGCCGGAGCGGCATTGAGTGCGTGGGCGAACTGAAGACCCGGCTGCCCAGGCTGCAGATCCTGATGTTGACGACCTACGAGGACAGCAAGCTCATCTTCGATTCGCTGCGCGCGGGGGCTTCCGGTTACCTGCTGAAGAACATGCCGCCCGCCGAGGTGATTCAGGCGATCGAGCAGGTCAGCGCCGGCGGGTCGCCCATGTCCATGAACATCGCCCGCAAGGTGGTGAACTACTTCCAGCAGATCAAGGAGGCGCCGGTGCAACTGGACGTGCTCTCCAAGCGGGAGCATGAAATCCTCGCCTTGCTGGCCAAGGGGTATCTCTACAAGGAAATCGCGGACCAACTCGGCATCTCGACGGGCACCGTCCGCGTGCATCTCCATGCCGTCTATGAAAAACTGCACGTATCCTCCCGCACGCAAGCGGTGGTGAAGTTCCTCGAGGGCCGCTGATGCCGACGAAATATCCGGCGGAGGTGCCGGGCTAGCGCCCAAAGAAGCCGCCCCACTGGCCCCGCGTGTAAAGGATGAGTGCCAGCAGAACGATGGCGCCCAAGAGCAGTGCCAGCGCGGTGGCCAGCTTGTTCAGGGCGCGCGCCCGGCCCAGGGTGGCCTCGGTCTGCGCGCGTTCGGCCTGTTTGAACAGCTCGAATTCCTTGTCGGCGGACAGCGCCTCTTCAACATCTTCCCGCAGTTTCAGCACCAGCCAGTGGCCGGGCGGTTCCCGCCACGCGGGTGGTTGCTTGGCAAGCGCGTCCGCGTCCGGCGCGGTCATGCCCAGGTGCGCCCAAAAGGGGGCTGTCTCGCGGGTCCAGACCCGCACAATGCCATGATTGGCGGCCACCATCTGCAGCCGCTCCCACAGCAGCGGACGCAGTTCGTCGGCCTGGCTGAAGTCCGCGAATGCCTCGCTGTGAATCTGTCCGTTCTTGCCCGCGATCTGGAAACCCACGGTGCCGACCACCTTCCCTGCCTCAGCGGTGACGACTTGAAACTCCGTCAGCCGCCGCTCCAACTCGGAGACCGGCAGGCCCATCGGTTGCCACAGGGCAACCAGCGCAGGCAAATCCTCGATGGTGGCGCGGCGAACCTGGTGCGCGGTGCTCATGGCTTCAGAAAAACGCGGTGAACGGCACGGGGCAAGCGGATTGCCGCAGGGAGGAATCGTCCCCGGCAGGAGCAGGCTTCATCCGGCTGCGCCGATGTCGCGCATCCATTCCCGCACGGCGGCGCGGGACTGGTTCGCCACATCCAATTTGGGCCGGACGAACCGGGGCACGAACCACGGGAACGCCCCGAGCAGGTCGTGCGTGACGAGGATTTGTCCGTCGCAATCGGGGCCGCTCCCGATGCCGATGGTGGGAATGGGCAGCCGAGCGGTCAGCTCGGCGGCGACCGGCGGCGTCACCAGTTCCAGCACCACGGCGAAGGCTCCGGCCTCCGCCAGGGCCAGGCCATCGGCCCGCAGCGCGGCCTGCTCCGTTTCGTTACGGCCCTTGATGCGATAGCCACCCTCTTCGCGAACATGCTGCGGCAGCATGCCGATGTGCCCGAGAAAGGGAATGCCTGCCACGCCAATGGCCTTCACTTGGGAGACGATGGCGCGGCCGCCCTCGGCCTTCACCGCCTCGGCACCCGCCGCCACCAGCCGCCGGGCGCTGGCCACGGCCATTTCCGGAGTTTCGTAAGTGCGATACGGCAGGTCCGCCACCAGCAGCGCACGCGGCCTGGCCCGAGCGGCTGCCCGGACATGGTGCTCCATGTCCGCCAATGTCACTTCGGTGGTATCCGGATAACCGAGGGAGACCATTCCTAGTGAATCCCCCACCAGCAGCAGCGGCACGCCCGCCTCGTCCAGCAGGCGCGTGGAGGGATAGTCATGCACGGTCAACGCGGCGATCCGATGCCGCCCTTTGGCGGCACGGATCTGCTCGGCGGTGATCTTGTCGCCCGTGATCATGGGGTGAGGACGGCGGTTGTCATGGGTCAGGCAAAACGGGCAAGGAGTTCTTCCGGTGTGACGGTTGCGGTGCCCACCTTGCCCACCACGATGCCCGCGGCGTGGTTTGAAAGGATCGCTGCCTCGACC
>JBKBTZ010000122.1:0-9911 GCA_046290825.1 Limisphaerales bacterium | reverse complement strand
CAGTCGGGCAACCCGTTCCAGGTCTTCACCCCCTTCTGGAAGCATTGCCTTACGCGGCCGGACCCGCCGGAGCCGCTGCCCGCGCCAAAAGCCATCCCGACCCCAGCCAAATGGCCGAAGTCCCTCCCGCTCGCGGCGCTGGAACTGGAACCCAAAATCAACTGGGCGGGCGGCCTGCGCGCGACCTGGCAGCCGGGGGCCGCCGGGGCGCACGAGCAATTGCGCCGCTTCCTCGCCGGGGCGGTGGCCACCTACGCGAACGATCGCAACCGCCCCGACCTCGTGGGCACCTCGCGCCTGTCGCCGCATCTGCATTTTGGCGAGATTTCGCCGCGCCAGATCTGGCACGCGCTGCGGGCGCAAGCCGACGGCACAGCGTGGCGCACATCGCAGTTTCTCGCGGAGGTGGGCTGGCGCGAGTTCGCGCACCATCTGCTGTATCACTTTCCCCACACGCCCACCGAGCCGTTGCGCGCGGAGTTCAACAACTTTCCGTGGCGCGAAAACGCCGCGTGGCTCAAGGCCTGGCAGCGCGGGCGCACCGGCGTGCCGCTGGTGGACGCGGGCATGCGGGAACTGTGGGCCACCGGCTGGATGCACAATCGCGTGCGGATGGTGGTGGCATCGTTCCTCGTGAAAAATCTGCTGCTGCCGTGGACGGACGGCGCGCGGTGGTTCTGGGACACGCTGGTGGACGCGGACCTGGCGCAGAACACGCTGGGGTGGCAATGGACAGCAGGCTGCGGAGCGGACGCCGCCCCGTATTTCCGCGTGTTCAACCCGGTCAGCCAGGCGGAGAAGTTTGATCCAAACGGCGATTACATCCGGCGCTGGGTGCCCGAGCTGGCGAAGCTGCCGGTTCCGCTGTTGTTCCAGCCGTGGGCGGCCTCGCCACTGGAATTGCAGGCGGCCGGGGTCCGGCTGGGACGCGATTACCCGGAGCCGCTGGTCAGCCTGGCGATCTCGCGCGAGGTGGCGCTGGCGGCGTATCAACGCATGAAGGGCTGAACGGCCAGAAAGTGCTTGTGCAGCAAGGTCCCCCGCCCCGATGGTGACGCGCCCGGACCATGAAACCGTTGATCCTCATCACCCCGGATTTCGAGCCAAAGGGCGTCGAGTTTGGCGACGCCTCCCTCAGCCTCTCGCGCCGCTATGCCGACGCGGTGCGCGAGGCGGGCGGGCTGCCCGTCGTCCTGCCGCCCACTGCCGATTCGCGGGTGTTGGCGGAAAGCGTTACCCGCGCCCAGGGCGTGCTGCTGACCGGCGGGGATGACGTAGCGCCGGAGATTTATGCGCCGGAATTGCCGGACCGGGTGCGGAA
This sequence comes from Limisphaerales bacterium, assembly GCA_046290825.1. Classification (GTDB taxonomy): domain Bacteria; phylum Verrucomicrobiota; class Verrucomicrobiia; order Limisphaerales; family DSYF01; genus JBKBTZ01. Next base: position 8,590 of record JBKBTZ010000122.1, on the reverse strand, counting down.
ACTCGCGCGGGTTACCCCGGATGGCGGGTTGCGCGATGTTTCCGAGTTGCTGCTGCTGAACGAGGTGTTCCGGCAGCGCAAACCGCTGCTCTGCATCTGCCGCGGACACCAGGTATTGAACGTGGCGCTGGGCGGCACCCTGGTGGTGGACCTGCCCACGCAACGCCCCGGCGACGTGAACCACCGGCAGATGGACCGCAAGTGCGACGTGGTGCATTCCGTGCGGTTGACACCCGGTAGCCTGCTGGCCAAGATGGCGCGCCAGCAAACCTTGGGCGTCAACAGCACGCATCATCAGGCCGTGGATCGAGTGGCTCCCGGCCTGCGGGCGGTGGCCGTCAGCCCGGACGGGGTGGTGGAGGCTTTGGAGCCGGATTCGGGGGAGTTCGGGCTGCCTTTCCTGCTTTCCGTGCAATGGCACCCCGAGCGTTTGCGGGACCGTCACCCGGCGCACCGGGCCATTTTTGCCGCCTTCGTGGCGGCGGGCAGAAGGCAAACCAAAGCGTAACTCTATGAAAGGTTCCATCCTGGTGGTCGAAGATCAGGCCGACATGCGGGATCTCCTGACCGAGGTGCTCCAACCCGCCTACCGGGTCACCGCCGCCGAGAGCGGCGCCGCCCTCAAGACCGCCCTCAACGGCGACCAGACAGACGTGGTCCTGCTGGACCTCAAACTGCCGGATGCCGACGGCCTCGACCTGCTGCCGCTCATCAAGAAGCAGTGGCCCGGGACGGAGGTCATTGTGCTGACCGGTAACGCCACTTTCGATGCCGCCATCGCGGCCACCAAGGCGGGAGCCTATCACTTTCTCACCAAGCCCTTCGAAACCCAGGGGCTGTTGGTCACGGTGGACCGGGCCATTGAGCACCGGCGGCAGAATGAGGAAAACACCTCCCTGTTCCGCGCCGTGGCGGTATTGAGCGGCGGCGCGACCCCCATCTTCGCCAGCGCCCCGCTCAAGGAAATGGTCCGCACCGTGCAGCGCGTGGCCCCGAGCGATGTGCCCATCCTCATCACCGGCGAGAGCGGCACCGGCAAGGAGGTCACCGCCGACCTCATCCACGCCCTGAGCAACCGCGCCAAGAACCGCATCATCAAGATCAACTGCGCCGCCCTGCCGCGCGAATTGATCGAGAGCGAGCTGTTTGGCTCCGTGAAGGGTGCCTACACCGGCGCACACGCCGACCGCGAGGGCCTGTTCCGGCAGGCCGAGGGCGGCACGCTGTTCCTCGACGAGATTTCCGAGATGCCGATTGACACGCAGAGCAAGCTGCTCCGTGTGCTGCAGGACCAGGAGGTGCGCCCCATCGGCGGCAAGGTCAGCTACAAGACCAACTGCCGCATCGTCGCCGCCACCAACCGCAAACCCGAGGAGGCGATCAAGGACGGCAAGCTGCGCGAGGACCTGTTTTACCGCATCAGCGCCATCACCGTGCATCTGCCGCCCTTGCGGGAGCGGCGCGACGACATCATGCCGCTGGCCAACGCCTTCCTGAAACGGTTCGCCGCCCAGGCCAACCGGACCATCACCGGTTTCTCCCGCGAGGCCATCGAGCGGCTGACGGCCTTCGACTGGCCCGGCAACGTGCGCCAGTTGCAAAACGAGGTGCAGCGGTGCGTGCTGCTCTCCGAGGGCAGCGTCATCGAGGCCGCCGACCTGTCCATCACCAATGTGCGGGCGACCCCGGAGGGGCAGGATACGAATTTCACGCTGCTGGAGGGCGTCGAGCGCAACGCGATCGTCCAGATGCTCAAGGAAACCGGCGGCAACAAGCTGGAGACCGCCAAGCGCCTGGGCATCGGTCGCCAGACCCTCTACAACAAAATCAAGGCCTACGGCATCGAAGTGTGATGACCGGCCTCCGCCGGAAGGGATGGACTCCGCGCGCTGCTTTGAACTTGCTGGCGGGTCGTGCCGGGGGCGCACAGCCAGCCGCTGAAAAACGAGCATTTACTGACGATTTGTTTAACCCATGGGACGTCAATGGTTGCACGCCAAACGCCTGGTCGCCGGCCTGAAGAAGGGCCGCACCACGGCCAAACTGGTCCGGGAAATCATGGTCGCCGCCAAAATGGGTGGCCCGGACCCCGACATGAACGCCCGCCTCTTCACCGCCATCGAAAAGGCGAAGAAGGAGAGCGTGGCGAAGGATGTGATTGAACGCGCCATCAAAAAGGGCGCGGGCATCGGTGACGACAAACTCGTCATGGAGCACGTTGTCTTCGAGGGCAAAACTCCGCACGGCGTGCCGGTCATCATTGAGTGTTACACTGACAACGTGAACCGCACCGCCCCCGAGATGCGCAAGCTCTTCAAGGACGGCACCCTCGGCACCGCCGGCGCGAACAAGTTCCTCTTCGACCACGTCGGCCTCGTGGAGGCGCATCATCCCGACCCCAACACCGACCGCGAGGCCGCGGCCATCGAGGCGGGCGCCAACGAGGTCGAACCGCTCACCCCCGAGCAAAACGACGAAATCCCCGCCGGCGCGTGCGGCGCGCGCTTCATCTGCGAGCGCACCGCCGTCCACGCGGTCGCCGAGTGGCTGAAGAAGAACGGCTGGACCGTGGTGACGAGCGAAATCGGCTTCGTCCCCAAGCAATTCCCGGAACTCACGGAGCAGCAGCGCGCCGAGGTGGGCGAATTCCTCCAGCAGTTCGAGGACCACGACGACGTCCACCGCGTCTGGGCGGCGTTAAAGTAAACGTCGCAGCGGCCTGACGGAGGTCACGCGCCGGGCCGCCCACCCCGCGGAGCGAGCGCGGTGGGAAATTTCATCGCCATTCGGCGGTCACCAGTTTGCGGCACCGGGCGGCGCGGTGGCGGCTCAGGCCAGTTTCTCAGGCGGGGCTACCTCGATGCGCGCGGCCAGCTCGGCGGGGATGACGGCCGCCTTCATTCCGGCCGCGGTGTGATGCACACACACGACCGTGACGGCACCGCGCGCCACCTCGACGGGAGACGGGCCGTTCAGCTTGCGGATGCGGAACTGGTAGGTCAGGGACTTGGAGTGTTTGGCCGCCACCAGCATGTGGACCTCGAATTCATCCTCGAACCGCAGCGGCTGCCGGAAATCGCACTCGGCCCGCACCCGCGGCCACCCCACCGGCGGGTCCACCTGCCGCGTCACCACGGAAAAGCCGAGTGACCGGAAGAACTCGTGCTCGGCCGCCTCCATGTAGCGGAAGAAGTTCGAGTAGTGAACGATCCCCGCCATGTCGGTCTCTGAGAACTCGACCCGCCGCCGGATTTTGTATTCGCAGGGCATGGCGGCGCGGGTCAGACCTTGGGCATCGCCGGGTCATAGGCATCGGCCCAAGCATGGATGCCGCCGGCCACGCTTTTCACGTTTTGGAAGCCGTGCTGCTTGAGAAACTGCACCAGCTTCATCGAGCGCCCACCGGAGCGGCAGTGAAAGTAGTAGCTTTGCGCGGGGTCCAATTCATCGAGCCGCAACTGCATTTCGCTCAAAGGCAGAAACATCACCCCGGGAATGTGCGCCGCCGCGTATTCGTTCGGTTCGCGGATGTCCACCACCTGGATGCCGAGGCTGGCATCCTCCAGGGCGCGCTTCATGTCGTGGACGGAAACTTCGTCGGGGTGCATCGTCGGGTGGCGCGAAACTGGTTTCAAACCGCAGAATTGTTCATAATCAATCAGGCTGGTGATGGTGGGGTGCTCGCCGCACACGGGACATTGCGGGTCGCGGCGCAGTTTCAATTCGCGAAACCGCATCGCCAGCGCGTCATACACCAGCAACCGGCCCGCCAAGGATGTGCCGATTCCGGCGGCCAGTTTCAAGATTTCCGTGGCCTGGATGCAGCCGATGAGGCCGGGCAATACACCCAGCACGCCTGCCTCGCCGCAACTGGGCACTGTGCCCGGCGGCGGCGGCTCGGGATACAGACAGCGGTAGCACGGTCCGCCCAGGTGCGGCGCAAACACGCTCGCCTGGCCTTCAAACTGGAAAATGGCCCCAAACACATTCGGTTTCTTCAACAGCACACAGGCGTCATTCGTCAGGTAGCGCGTGGGGAAATTATCCGTGCCGTCCACGACGATGTCGTAGGGCCGGAGCAGGTCGAGGGCGTTCGCGCTGGTCAGCCGTTCGCGGTGCTCCACCACCTCCACCAGCGGGTTCAGGTCGCGCAACGTGGCGGCGGCGGACTCGGTCTTGGGCCGGCCCACGTCGGCGGTGCCGTGCAGCAACTGGCGCTGCAGGTTGCTCTCGTCCACCACGTCGTCATCCACGATGCCGATGCGCCCAATGCCGGCGGCGGCCAGATACATGGCGATGGGCGAGCCCAGCCCGCCCGCGCCGATGCAAAGCACGCTGGTCGAGCAAATTTTCTTTTGTCCCGCCAGCCCGATTTCGGGCAGCATGACGTGGCGCGCATACCGGCGCAGGGCCTCGCGGCTCAATTCCATGTCGTCATAGTTTGTCACCCCGCCATGCAACGCAAATCCAAAGCCGGAACGCCCGCCAACGCCGCCGCCCGCCTGGCCCGGCTCAGTTCCCTGCGACCGCGGCTGGGCGTCATTCTCGGCAGCGGATTTCATCATGTGCTGACGGAACTCGAGGTCGCCGCGCGCCTGCCTTACCAACGCATCCCCGGCTTTCCGCCGGTGGGCGTCACCGGGCACGCGGGGGAAGTCCTCGTGGGTCGGCTGGGCGGCACGCCGGTCATCGTGTTGAGCGGGCGGGCGCACTTTTACGAAGGGCACCCGATGGAGGCCGTCACCTTCCCCACGCGCGCCCTGGCCGCCGCGGGCGTGACGGATTTGCTCGTGACCAATGCGGCGGGCGGAATCAACCGCCGCTTCCGCGCCGGGGATTTCGTGGTGTTGACCGACCACATCAATCTGATGGGAATGAACCCGCTGCGCGGGCCGGCCAGCCCGGGCCTGCCACGCTTCGTGGATTTGACGCAGGCCTATGATCCGGGGTTGGGCGCGCTGCTGCGCCGGGCGGGACGGAGGGCAGGATTACGGCTGCACTCCGGCATTTATCTCGCCGTCAGCGGCCCGAGCTACGAAACGCCGGCGGAGATTCGCGCCTTCGCCCGCCTCGGCGCGGACGCGGTCGGCATGAGCACCGTGCCGGAAGTGATTGTCGCGCGGCAATGCGGGTTGCGCGTGGCGGGCGTGTCCTGCATCACAAATCTGGCGGCCGGGCGCACGCGGAATCCGTTGTCGCACGCCGAGGTGTTGGAGACGGCCGAACACGCCAAACATGCCGCCGCGCAATTCATCAAAGCCTTCGCCCAACTGTATGGCCAGACCCGGCAAAGCTGAACTCATCGCCGCCGCCGTGGCGGCCTCCCAGCGGGCGGTCGCCCCCTACTCGAATTTCCACGTTGGCGCGGCGCTGCTGACGCGGGATGGCAAGATCATCACCGGCGCGAACGTCGAGAGCGCCAGTTACGGCCTGACCTGTTGCGCCGAACGCATCGCCCTGTTCAAAGCCCTTACCGAAGGCCATGCGCACTTCCTGGCCGTGGCCGTCGTCGCCCCGGTAACCGGCGGGGCCATGCCCTGCGGGGCCTGCCGTCAACTGCTGGCCGAATACGCGCCCGACGCAAAAGTCTGGACCGCCGACAGCCGCAACCCGCGCCGCATCCGCGCGTTCACCGTCCGAACACTGCTGCCGCACGCCTTTCGTGAGGTGCCCGGACGCGGAAGCTGAATGCCCAGCTCATGCGCCGCTTCGGGTTGTTTCTCTATTTCTGGCTGCCGCCGCTGGCGTGGATGTCGCTCATCTTCATCCTGTCCGGCGACAGCGGCTCGGTGCAGAAGTCGTCGCGGCTGCTCGGACCGTTTTTCACCTGGCTGCTGCCCAACGCCACGCCGGAGACCATCGGCCAGCTTGTTTTCTACTGCCGCAAACTCGCGCACGTCACCGAATACTACTTCTGCGCCATCCTGCTCTGGCGGGCGTTGCGCCGGCATACGGCGAAGGACCGGCGGCCCTGGACCTGGCGGGAACCCGCCCTCGCCCTGCTGATTGTCTTCCTCTACGCGATCACCGACGAAGTGCATCAAACCTTCGTGCCGGGCCGGCAGGGGGCGGCGTTTGACGTCGCGCTCGACACGCTGGGCGGCGCGCTGGGCCTCGCCAGCATCTGGCTGGCGGGAAAATGGTCACGGCGGTGGTGATGCGGGGAGCCGCACGACGTAGCGCCCCATCGGTCCGCTTTTTCCGTTCCGTTGGCCCGCGTTTTGCCGCATCTTCCTGCCCGCCAAATGAGTGATTCCACCGCCCTTGCCAGCCTGCCGCCCGGCGTCACGTTCACGACGCTCGAGAACGGCCTGACCATCATCGTCCGCGAGGACCACAGCGCACCGGTCGTGTCGGCGCAGGCTTGGGCCATGACCGGCAGCATTCACGAGGGCCGGTGGCTGGGCGCGGGGCTGTCGCACGTGCTCGAGCACATGCTGTTCAAGGGCACCACCACGCGCCCCGGCAGCCGCATTGACCAGGAGGTGCAGGAGGCGGGCGGCTACATGAACGCCTACACCAGCTTCGACCGCACGGTGTATCACATTGACGTGCCGAACACCGGCGCGACGGTGGCGGTGGACATTCTCTGCGACATCATGCAGCACGCGACGCTGCCCGACGAGGAACTGGCCAAGGAACTGGATGTGATCCGCCGCGAGATGGACATGGGCCAGGACGACCCCGCGCGCCGGGCCGGGCGGCGGCTGTTCGAGACGGCTTACACGCGCAGCCCGTATCGCTTCACCATCATCGGTTACCTCGACATCTTCAACGAACTGCGACCGGAGGACATTCGCGGCTATTACCGGGAGCGTTACGCACCGAACAATACGTTCTTCGTGGTGGTGGGCGACGTGCGGACGGACGAGGTCGTGGCGCAAATCCGCCAGGCGTATGCTGGCGCCAAAGCCCGTCCCCTCGCGCCCGTGGTGCTGCCCACGGAGCCGCGCCAGACCGCGCCCCGCGAGGTGATCGAGGAAGCCCCCATCGAACTCGGCCATTTCCACGTCGCCTGGCACATTCCGGAATTGCGTCATCCCGACGTGCCCGCGCTCGACGTGCTGGCCGTGCTGCTGGGAACCGGGCGCAGCTCGCGGCTTTACCGGCAGGTCCGCGAAAAACAGGGGCTGGCCCACAGCGCCGACGCCTGGACCTACAGCCCGGGCAATCCCGGCCTGTTTGGCATGAGCGCGCTGGTGGATGCGGACAAATTTGCTGCCGCGCGCGACGCCATGCTGGCCGAGGTGGAACAGTTTAAGACCGCGCCCGTCACCGCCGAGGAGCTGGCCAAGGCGGTCAAACAATTCGTTTCCGCCACTCTGGCTTCGCGGAAAACGATGTCCGGTCAGGCGAGTGATCTCGGCGGTTCGTGGCTGGCGGCCAACGACCTCAGCTTCTCCGAGCGATACCTCGCCGCCGTGCAAAGGGTCACGCCCGCCGACCTGCAGCGCGTGGCGCAGACCTATTTGACGACCGAGAACCGCACGCTCTACGCGCTTCTGCCCCAGGGCGCCGCGCCCAAACGCGCCGCCTTGGACGTGCAGAGCGTCGAGGGGCCGATCCAGAAATTCACGCTGCCCAACGGCCTCCGCCTGCTGGTGAAGGAAAGCCATCGCCTGCCCTTCGTCGAGTTTCGCGCCGTGTTCGGCGGCGGTGTGCTGGCCGAAACGCCCGCCAACAACGGCATCACCCAGCTCATGGGCCGGCTGCTGCTCAAAGGCACCGCCCGGCGCGACGCCGAGCAGATCGCCACCGAAATCGAGTCCGTCGGCGGCCACCTCGACAGCTACGGCGGCAACAACAGTTTCGGCGTCAACGCGGAGGTGCTGGCATCCGATTTCGCCACCGGGCTGGACGTGCTGGCCGATGTGCTGCTCCACCCGGCGTTTCCCCCCGCCGCCCTCGAACGCGAGCGCGAGGTGCAACTGGCGCAACTGGCCGACCAGCGCGACAACCTGCTCCGCAGCGCCTCGCTGGCCATGCGCCGCGCGCTGTTCCACGGCACGGGTTACGGGCTGGATTCCCTCGGCACCGAGGAAAGCCTCGCCCGCCTCGGGGTGGACGACCTGCGCACGTTCCATCGCCGATACACCACGCCGGACAACTGCGTGCTGGCCATCTTCGGCGATGTGCAGACCGACACCGTCCGCACCGCCGTGGAGCGCGCGTTTGCCCGCTGGCCCGCCGCCGGCGCCAAACCGTCCGCGCCACCGCCGCCGTCCGCCGCCCGCACCGCGCTGACCCGCGTGACCGAAACACGCGACAAGAAACAGGCCGTGCTGGTGCTGGGTTTTCCCGGCTCGACGCTCGCGGCACCGGATCGCTACGCGCTCGAGGTGTTGCAGGAGGCGTGCAGCGATCTCGGTTCGCGTCTGTTCCTGCGCATCCGCGAAAAGCTGGGCCTGGCATATTACGTCGGGGCGCAGAATCTCGCGGGCCTCGCGCCGGGTTACTTCGCCTTTTACTGCGGCACCGCGCCGGAACAGGCAGCGCGGGTGGAGACGGAACTGCTGGAGGAGGCCAAACTGCTCGCCACCGAGGGCCTGAGCGACGACGAGTTGCGGCGGGCCAAGGCCAAGCTGATTGG
>JBKBTZ010000121.1:0-9941 GCA_046290825.1 Limisphaerales bacterium | reverse complement strand
CCGCCGCGCCCGATGCGCTCATTCTCGTTTCTCCCCACACCCCGCGTCGTCGCGAGGCATTTGCCCTCTGGAGCGGGCCACGCATTGAGGGTTCGCTCGCGCAGTTTGGAGCACCCCACGTCGCCGTTGCCTTCCCGCGCGACCGGACGCTGGCGGGCGCCGTGGAGGAGACTGCCCAACGGGCGGGCGTTACGCTCTGGCGGCTGGCCGACGAGGAACTGGATCACGGCACCGTTGTGCCACTTTGGTTTCTCGCCGAAGCCGGCTGGAACGGGCCAACGCTCGTGCTGGGGCTGAACTACCCCGGCGAACCCGGCGTGCCCGAACTGGGCCGCGCCCTCGCCGCCGCCGCGCGCGCCGCCGGTCGCCAACGGGTCGCGTTCATTGCGAGTGGCGACATGAGCCACCGGCTGCAGCCTGGCGCACCCGCCGGTTACGACCCGCGCGCACGGGAGTTCGACGACGCGTTCATTCACATTCTCCGGGCGGGCGATTACCGCGCGCTGGAAGACTTCGACCCGGATTTGCAGGAGCTTGCTGCCGAGGACGCGGTGGACTCCACCCGCATGGCCGTGGCGGCGGTGCATGGCGCGAACACCGGTCACGAGGTGCTGAGTTACGAGGGGCCGTTCGGCGTGGGCTACGGCGTCGCGATTCTCTTCGACCGCGCGGCGAATCACGCCGACGAAGCCAAAGCGGGTCGACAACTCCTCGAAATTGCGCGCCGTTCGCTCGAAACGGCCTTTACGGAAATGGCGTCCGAGCCTCCCCGGATTGCTGTGCCGGAAGCGTGGGGCCGGCGCCCCGGCGTGTTCGTCACCCTGCGCACGCGGGACGGGCAACTGCGCGGTTGCATCGGCACGCTCACCGGACGCTACGAGAACGTGGCCGCCGAAACCTGGCACATGGCCCGCGCGGCGGCGTTCCGCGACACCCGCTTTGACCCGGTTCGCGCCGAGGAACTACCCGGCCTCCAGTTGGAGGTGAGCGTGCTCCAGCCGCCCGAGCCGGTTCACTCGGAAACCGAACTCGATCCCGCGCGCTACGGCGTTATTGTCAGCACCCCCGATGGGCGGCGTGGCGTGCTGCTGCCGGACATCGAGGGCATCCACACCGTGGCCGAACAGCTCGCCATCGCCCGCCGCAAGGCGGGCATCCGCCCGGACGAACCGGTGACCCTCGAGCGGTTCACCGTGCGGAAGTTTGCGGAGGGAACCAGCTAACCTGTCTGATCCGTCTCATCCGTCAGATCATGCGCACTGCAACCGCTCCCCCTGAATCCACCTACCCGGCGCGTTGGTGGGCACCTTTGCCGGATGGCCGCCTCGAATGCCGCCTCTGTCCTCGCGAGTGCAAGCTCCAGGACGGTCAGCGCGGGTTCTGCTTTGTCCGCCGGCGCGTCGGCGACCGGCTCGTGCTGACCACCTATGGTCGCAGCAGCGGGTTCTGCGTGGATCCCATCGAAAAAAAACCGCTCAACCACTTTTACCCCGGCACCAGCGTGCTTTCCTTCGGCACCGCCGGTTGCAACCTCGGCTGCCGCTTCTGCCAGAACTGGGACATTAGCAAGGCCCGCGCCTTTGACCGCCTCGCCGATGCCGCCCGGCCCGAGACCATCGCCCGCGCCGCCCGCGAACTGGGCTGCCGTTCCGTCGCGTTCACCTACAACGATCCCGTCATCTTCGCGGAATACGCGCTCGACGTGGCCGCCGCCTGCCGTGCCGTCGGCGTGGCCACCGTCGCAGTGACGGCAGGTTACATCACTGCCGAAGCGCGCCCCGAATTTTACGCCGGCATGGACGCGGCGAACGTGGACCTGAAGGGCTTCAGCGAGGCGTTCTACCGCCGGCTCTGCTTCGGCGAACTCGCGCCCGTGCTCGAAACGCTGGAATACCTCAAGCGCGAAACCAAAGTCTGGTTCGAGATCACCACGCTGCTCATCCCGGGCGAGAACGACAGCGACGCCGAACTACACGCGGCGGCGGAATGGGTGGCCGAACACCTCGGTCCGGATGTGCCGTGGCATTTCACCGCCTTCCATCCTGACTTCAAACTGCTCGATCACCCGCCCACGCCCCCGGCCACGCTGCGCCGCGCCCGCGCCATCGCGCGCTCGAAGGGCCTGCACTACGTCTATACCGGCAACGTTCACGACGCCGAGGGCGGCAGCACCTGGTGTCCCGGCTGCGGCGCGTGCGTCATCGAACGCGACTGGTATGTGCTCGGCCGCTGGGGTCTGCGCGGCAACCGCTGCGCCTCCTGCGGCACGGAAATCGCCGGCCACTTCGACGCCGCCCCGGGCCGCTGGGGCGCGCGCCGCCTGCCGGTGCGCCTTGCGGATTTCGCGGCTTGAGAAGTTTTTTGCGCTTGCTGCACCGTTGCCCGCCACGCCGCTTTGCCGTTCAATCCGCGCGTGCGGTTGAACTTTTTCTCCGGCCAACCTGTGGCCCCCGCCCCGCCCGAACATCTGCTGGTGGGCGACCGGCGCGTGGCGCTCCGCTATGTCCGACACCCGCGCGCCCGGCGGTATGTGCTGCGGTTACAGGCGGACGGCACGGCGCGCGTGACGGTTCCGCGCGGCGGCACCCTGCGGGAGGCGCACGCCTTCTGCCAGCGGCAAACTCCGTGGCTGGCCCGCCAGTTGCAACGGCTCGCCGACCGCCCGGTCGCGCCGGAGCCATGGACGGTGGGCGCGCGGATTTGGTGGCGAGGCAGCGAGCTGGAACTTGTCGCCGTGGGGCCGGACACCGTCGCTCTCGGCGAAGACATGGTGCGGGTTCCCGCGATCATGCCGGACTTGCGACCCGCGCTCGAGGCGCACCTCCGCCGGATCGCGATGCGGGAACTGCCGGCGCGCCTTCGGGAACTGGCTGCTGCCGCCGGCTTGATCGTCTCGGGCATTTCGGTGCGCAACCAGCGCACGCGCTGGGGCTCGTGTTCCCGGCGCGGACACATCTCGCTCAACTGGCGGCTCGTGCGCGCGCCCGCCGCCGTTCGTGACTACGTCCTCTGGCATGAACTCGCGCATCTGCGGCAGCCAAACCATTCCGCCCGTTTCTGGGCCGAGGTGGAACGCCTCTGTCCCGGCTGGCGCGAGGCCGAACGCTGGCTCAAACAGCACGGCCATCGCCTGCGCTAGGGCAGGGGTGATTCCTCCTGCGCGCTGCATCCCGCCGAGGGGAGGGGCGTCCGCCCGCCGACTTGTTTCCGCAGCCCGCTCCGCTAGGCTGCCAACCGCTTCATGAAAACCATTCAACTCGGACGCGGCGGCCCGCGCTGCAGCGCACTCGCCTTCGGCTGCTGGCGCATCGCCGGAACCTGGAATGCCGCCGAAGTCACACCCGAACTCGAGGCGGTCGGCCGCCGCGCCATTCATACGGCGGTGGACGCGGGTTTCACGCTGTTTGACAACGCGGACATCTACGCCGGCGGCGTGGCGGAAAAAATCCTGGGCGACGCACTCCGCGAATCCCCCGGGCTGCGCGACCGTGTGCTGCTCGCCACCAAGGCCGGGGTCCGCCGGGCTGGCGAACCGCATTCCCGGTCGCCCGTGCGCTATGACGCCTCGGCGGAGCACCTCGAGCGCGCCTGCGAGGCATCGCTGCGTCGGCTGCGGGTCGAGACGATTGACCTGTTCATGATCCATCGCGAAGACGTGTTGAGCGACCCGGCGGAGATTGCCGGCGCGTTCGACCGCTTGCATCGCGCGGGCAAGGTGCGCTGGTTTGGGCTGAGCAATTACCGGCCCGCGCTCGTGGCCGCGATTCAGCAGGCCTGCCGCCTGCCGCTCGTGGCGCATCAGGTGGAAATCAGCCTCGCGCGCCTCGCCCCCTTTACCGACGGCACGCTGGACCAGTGTCTCGCCGAGGGCCTCACCCCGCTGGCCTGGAGTCCGCTCGCGGGCGGCCTGCTCGGGGAGGGCGCGAAACGACTGCTGCCCGGCCAGACCGGCTACCATGTCGAGGCGGTCCGCCCTGTGCTGGCCGAGATCGCGGCGCAACGCGGGGTCAGCGCGACGGCGGTGGCGCTGGCATGGTTGATGCGCCATCCGTCCGGCATTGTTCCGATTGTCGGCTCGACGAATCCGGAGCGCATCCGGGACGCGGCCCGCGCGGCGGATTTCACGCTCGATCGGGAGGAATGGTATCGGCTCTACGTGGCCGCGCGCGGCACTCCGCTGCCGTGACGCAGCCCGGCAGGCCCCCGTTCGTCGCCTGCCGTGGAAGTTCGATGTTGGGCCTTCGATGCACGATGAACGCCGCCGTTCGCGCTGATTCCCCGCTCCGCCTGTTCGTCGCGCTGCCGGTTCCGGATGCCGTGCGGGAAGCGTTGTGCGGGGTGCAACAGGAATTCCGCGCCGCCACCCGCCACCACTCGGGCCTTGCCTGGACCGCGCCCGCCAACCTGCACCTCACCCTGCGGTTTCTCGGTCCCGTGGTGGCGGAATACTTGCCGGGGCTGACGGTGGCGCTTGAGCAAGCGGTGACGGAGCTGCCTGTCCTGAACCTGCGTTGCGCGGGGCTGGGCGCGTTTCCCTCGCCGGAGCGGCCGCGGATTCTCTGGGCCGGCGTGACGGCGGACGGACCAGGCTGGGGGCCGCTGGTGGATGCCGTGAACGGTGCCGTGAAACCGTTTGCCGAAACCCCGCCAGAGCCGGAATTCACCGGCCACATCACCCTTGCCCGCATCAAGCGGTGGGACCGCGCCCTGTCGGCAACGCTCGCCCGGACCATCGCCACGCAGACGGCGCGCAGCTTCGGCGGCTGGCGCGCGGAGGCGGTCGAGTTGGTGCGCAGCGAGTTGTTGCCGGGTGGCAGCCGATACACCACGCTGACCCGGTGTCCGTTGCGACGCCTCGCGCATGAACCCGGAGTCTGATTCCTCCCCGCCGCCCCGGCGAACGCGGTCCTTGATTGGCGCGTTTACCTTCGCGGGCGCGATCCTCGGCCTTGGCGCCTTCGGGCTGGCGCGGACGGTGATTCTCTTCGCGCAAACCGCGGGCTGGATCGGCGAAAGCGCACGTGTGGGGCCGTTCCACTGGTGGCTGCTGGGTGGGGCGGGGAGCGGTTTAACGCTGGGATGGCTGCTGGTCCGCTTGCGTGGCCGTTGAGGGCACACCGGTCGCCGGCCCGGCCTGCCGGTTTGACCTCGCCCTGGCTTCTTGGGATGCTGCGGACACCATGAAAACCCTCCTGCAAAATCTGCTGCTGGTGTTCGCGCTGGGCCTTTGCGCGCTGGTCTTCTGGCAGTGGCAGCGCGAATTGCGACTGCGCGCGGAACTCCGCGTGACGGCTTCGCAGGTCAGGGCACTGCACGCCGATCTCCGGCTGGCCGAAAGCGAGATCGAACGGCTCGAGGGCATCAAACGCCGCTACGAGGACACGACCGCGACCAACGCGCTCACGGCGCGTGAATGGGAAGCCCGGGCGCGGGAGGCGGCGGAGGAAATCGAACGGCTGGCGCAGCAGATGGCAGAACTTCAGGCGGCGCTCGACCGCGCCAACACGAACCTGCTCCAGGCCAACGCGGAGTTGCGGGAACTCGCGGAGGAGCGCAACGACGTCGTGGCACAGTTCAACGAGCTGGCCACCAGCTACAACGAACTGGCAGCGCGGTGGAACGAATTGCAGGGCCGGCTCGCCACCAACGCAGCCTTGCCGGGCGTCACCCCGTAACGGGCGCATTCCTTTCCAGTTGGCCGCCGACCGGTTTCCGCGCGGCTTGTCTCTGCCGCCGCTGCTGCGCTAGCGTGGCGCGACCGTGAACGAAGTGCTCACCCATTCCCCGGCGGAAACCGAGGCGCTCGGCGAAGCTTGGGGCCGCGCGGCGGAACCCGGCCTGGTCGTCGCACTCACCGGCGACCTCGGCGCGGGCAAGACGGCGCTGGTGCGCGGTCTCGCCCGCGGGCTGGGCTGCGCCGTCCGCGTCCATTCGCCCACCTTCACCCTTGTCAATGTTTACCCCGGCGGCCGGCTGCCCTTGTATCATCTCGATCTTTACCGGCTCGACACGCCGGAGCAGGCGCGCGCGGCGGGCCTGGCGGAATATCTTCAGCCGGACGGCGTGGCCGTCATCGAGTGGGCGGAACGGCTGCTGGGGGAGGCGCACAGCGCCGGCCATCCAACCCCGCCCCCCACTGGCGGCACCCGCTGCCGGTTCGTGACCCTCGAGATTCTCAACGAGAACTCGCGCCGCATTCGCCATGAAGATGCTTGCCTTTGAATTCTCCTCCGCGCAACGCAGCGTGGCGGTGGTGTGCGATGGCGTCCACCTTCGCGAGGTGCTGGAGACGGGCCGCGCGAACACGATGCGGCCCTTTGCGATGATGGATGCCGTGCTGGCCGAGGCCGGCCTCGAACGCGCGGCCATCGAGGTATTGGTGGTCGGCCTTGGGCCGGGTTCCTACACCGGCATCCGCGCTGCGATTGCCGTGGCGCAAGGCTGGCAACTGGCGCGGAACGTGCGCCTGCTCGGGGTGTCCAGCGCCGCCGCCATCGCCCAGCAAGCCCGGCGTGACGGCCTGCGCGGCCCGGCACACGTGGTCGTGGATGCGCAACGCGGTGAATGGTATCTCGCCACCTGGGAGCTCGACGACCAGACGGCGCGTGAGGTGGCGCCGTTGCGGATCGTCAAAGCCGCCGAAGTGGCCGAACGTGCCGCGCGGGGCGGCGTGGTCATCGGTCCCGAGGCGCCGCGTTGCGTGCCGTCGGGGCGGCTGGTGTTTCCGCGCGCCGCCCTGCTGGCGGAGCTGGCGGCTGGGCGCACGGATTTCGTGGACGGTCCGCAACTGGAGCCGATTTACCTGCGTGAGACGGCCTTCGTGAAGGCGCCACCGCCGCGCATTCTCTGACGTGAAAACGCGCCGCCAGTTCCTCGGGGGGGCCGTCGTGGTCTTTGCGGTTCTGGTGGTGGTCGCGTTGTGGCTGCTCCGCCCACCGACGCTCCCGCCCCCCGGGCCGCCGTTGCTGCTGCCCGATGGATCGAGCGTCTGGGTGATGACCGTCACTTACGGCACGCGGCATCGCATCGGCCCGCCGCTGGCGCATGTGCTGGAACGCTTGCCGCTGCCGGTGCGCCGCGTGGGCCTGAACTGGGGCGGGCGGCATGCGGCGATGCGGTTTTCCGCCGACACGCCGCAGCCCGCGCTCGTGGTCTGGGTGCGGCGGGACGTTCCGGCCACCAACTCGTCGCCACCTCGCAATTTCTACTGGTGCCAGTTGGCCAATGAGCACGGGGTGCGGGTGGGCGAAGCGGGGCCTGCCGTCGGCTATCCGCTGGAATGGCTACCGTTCGAGGTGTTTCCCCGCGACAGCCGGGAACTGCAATTGCATTTCTTTGCGCGAAACGAGGACGGCACGAGCACACCGATCGGGCAACTGCGTTTCGCCAATCCCCGCTTCAGCCACCGTGCCGCATCGCGCGCCGGGCCGCCCGCTCCGGCCCACCAAGGAAAGGGCGCGGGAAGCTACACCCCGGCCTGCCCAACCGCACCAGGACTCAACGACGCGGGAGACGGAGTTCCAGGTCACCCTCCAGAAAAATCACCGGACCGAAGCGCGGTCCGATGATCATCCGCAGGTCCTGCGGCTCCGGCGCGAACGGCCGCAGATGGCGGAACATGGCCCGATACCCGCGCGGCTCCGCGAACGCCGGGACGCCCAGGTCGTCGTAGCACCAACGTTGGAACTCAAACAGCAGCGGACCTTGGTGCAACGGATCGTATTCCGCCGCGAAGGGCCGCACATACTGCCGCAGCCGGGGCGGCAATTGCTCGACGAAGGCTGGCGTTACGAAGACGTTCGCGGCTGCCTGGTTTTCCGAATACAGGCAGAACGAAAAACTGGAGTCCCAGCGTCCCACAAAACTCAGTGCGGGCAGCAGCGTGAAGAGCGCGGTCAGCACGAGCGCGGCCGGAGACCGGCGCAGTGCCGCCAGCGAACCGGCAAGGGTTAAATCGCAAGGCCCGGGAAGTGAAGGCGGGGAGGGCAGGGGGGCACTGGTTGAAAGCGCGCCGGATTGCGCCGTTTGGCCCCCGCCTTCGACTGGAGCCGTCGCGGTTGGCGCTTCGGTTTCACTTCGCGGAGCGCGGGTGGCAAACAGCGTCCACGCGAGGGCGATCATCGCCAGATTCCACGGCCAGACCACCCAGTTGTAACCGTGCCCCAGCGGGCCGAGCAGCAGCAACGCGCATCCATGCAATGCGGTGAGGGCGACCAGCGTGGCCAGGCGCAGCCGGGGAACCCACAGGCCGACGGCGAAGGCGATTTCCGTGAAGGGCGCGGCCCAAACCGCCCACCGCATGGCTTCGACGGCCAGCGTGGGCACGGGCCAGTCGGCCATCGGCTGCACAAACCACACGGGCATCAATTCGAAGTAGCGCGCGTTGAGCTTTTGTGCGCCACCCCAGAAATACACGGCCGTCACCGCCCAACGGCAGGCGGCCAGCGCGGTTGCCGTCGGAAACCGGCAGCACAGCAGCATCGCGCAGTAAAGGTAAAACCACGGCTGCCCGCGTTGCTGGTCCTGCGCCCAGGCGAACCAAGCCGCCGCCAGGAAAACTGCCGTGCCTGCCCGGAACCGCCATGCCGCCGCGATCAGCGCGATGAGCATGACCCCATACAAAACGAGGTCCGCCGGCACCGGCAGCACGGGCAGCCAGTCCGCGAGGGGGAAGAGTGGATACGCGCGTTCGTTGCGCCAGACCGGGGCCGAGGCCAGCATGCCCAGCAGGAGGGCAAGGAGCAGGGTGCCCCGCAGCCACGCCTCGCGGCGTTCCAGGCCGGCAAACGGCGGGGCGAAAACCATGCCGCAGCATGCGGAGGGCGCGGTGTGGGGTCAATTGCCGGGCGGCCGGGCGCGCGCCACCCGGTCTCCGGGTTTCCGCCACTGTTGCCCGGCAAAAGTAAAAATGCGCCCAACTTGCGGACGGGCCAAAAGGCTATTGCAAATTAGAAATGAAGTTCTAATTTACATACATGCTTGAGCGCATGATCCTCGGTTTGCTGCGGCGGCGGTTGAGCGAATTCCCCGCGGTCGCGCTGGTGGGGCCGCGCCAGTGCGGGAAGACCACCCTCGCGCGGGCGCTGGCGGGGCATTATTTCGATCTGGAGCAACCGGGCGAACGGGTTCGGCTGGACCTCACGCTGGACCGGCTGGCGGAGGGCAGCAAACTCATCGTGTTGGATGAGGCGCAAACGTGGCCCGCGGTTTTTCCGCGGCTGCGCGGACTGATTGACGCGCGGCGGAAGGTGAACGGACGGTTTTTGCTGCTGGGATCGGTGTCGCCCGCGCTGATGCGGGAGGTGGGGGAATCCCTGGCGGGGCGCCTGGCCTTGGTGCCCCTGACACCGCTGCTGCCGGAGGAGGTGGGGAGGGAGCGATTGGACCGGCTGTGGCGCTTTGGCGGATTCCCGGACGGCGGCGTGCTGCGTGAGACGGCCTTCCCAGCCTGGCAGGAGAATTACCTGGCCGCCATGGCCCAGCGCGACCTGCCCAACTGGGGATTGCCCGCCCGGCCAGTATGGACGGAGCGACTGTTTCGCATGCTCGCGGCCGAACAGGGGGCAACCGTGAACTGGAGCCGATTGGGGCAGAGCCTCGGCGTGAGCTATCATACGGTCCAGAGCTACATGGAGCATTTGGAGGGGGCCTACCTCATCCGGCTTTTGCCGCCGTTTGCGCGCAATCTGCGGAAACGGCTGGTCAAGGCGCCGCGCGTCTATTGGCGTGATTCCGGGCTGCTTCACGCCCTGCTGCAATTGCGCCCGGGTGATGACCTCTGGTCCCGTCCGTGGGTTGGCGCGAGCTGGGAGGGTTTTGTCATTGAGCAGATTTTGAACACCCGCGCGGCGCGCGGCGAGGCGGTGAACCTCAAAACGGCAGTTGGGCGACTTGCCAAGGAGGGCAAGTCATTGGTGTGATGGGACATGCCGCTGCAAATT
>JBKBTZ010000120.1:0-10408 GCA_046290825.1 Limisphaerales bacterium | reverse complement strand
AACGACCCGGCCCCGCTCGTGTTGAGATTCATCACGTAATACACATCGCCGCCCCGCCCGCCCGTCGCGTAGGCGCCGAACCCCTCGGCCCCGGGGAACGCGGGTATTTGGGCGAGACCCGGCCGGGCCAGGGCCGCGCCCCACAACAGGGCGGCCAAAACACAATGGGAGCGGAGGGAGATGCGGGAACTCATGGTCACGGTGCAGTATGCGCCAGCCGCCGGGTCTCTGCATCTCCAAGTTGTGCAAACGGCATTGAAGATTCTGCGGGCGGACGGCGCGGCCCGCCTCATCTGCCGTGTTCGGGTTCGCTGGCGAGTTTTGCGGGCGGCCCTGCCTTTTTGCTTTCCCGGCAGGGGTCCGGTTGGAATGCTCCGCGCCCGATGCAGCAGTCAATTGTCACACTCGACATGGAGGGGGTGCTGACCCCGGAAATCTGGATCGCCGTCGCGGAGAAAACCGGCCTGCCCGAGCTGCGCCGCACCACGCGTGACGAGCCGGACTACGACAAGCTGATGCGGTATCGCCTGGACATTCTGGACCGGCACGGCATCCGGCTCTCGCACATCCAGGCCGTGATTGGCTCGCTCCAACCGCTGCCGGGCGCGCGGGAGTTCCTGGACGCCCTCCGCGCCGAGACGCAGGTCATCATCCTTTCCGACACGTTCGAGCAGTTCGCGCAACCGCTGCTCCGGCAACTCGGCTGGCCCACGCTGTTCTGCCACCGGCTCGAGGTGATGGATGACCGCATCATCGGCTACCGCCTGCGGCTGCCCGATCAGAAACGCCGGGCCGTGGCCGCGCTCAAATCGCTCAACTACCGCGTGCTGGCGGCGGGCGATTCCTACAACGACACCGCGATGCTGGCCGAGGCGCACGTCGGTTTCCTGATCCACGCGCCGGAGAAGGTGAAGCGCGAGTTCCCGCAGTTCCGCCCGGTCGAATCCCTCGCCGAACTGCTCGCCGCCCTCCGCGCCGCGCGGGAGACGTGAACCCAGGGCGTCAATACTCCTCGGGGAAGATGTCCTTCAAACGGACCTTCAGCTTTCGCAGAACGGTTTCCAGTTTGCAGAGCGTCAGATGGTGCTCGCCGCGTTCGAGCCGGTGCAAGGTGGTGTGCGACAGCCCGACCTGCCGGCTGAACTTCGCGTAGGAAAGCGGGCCGCGCCGTTTCCGCAAAAAGGCCGCCAGTTGTCTTTCCAGGTTGTGCCGCACCCCGGCACGGTGCCGCAAACGCCATAACGTATGTGTGATACCCTGGCTTGTCGGGCGGGCGGATACCGGCTACCCCATGGCTCATGCGCCCCCCGGTTGAATGCCGCGTTTCCCGCCTTTCCCTCGCCTCAATTCAGCCGGCACGGTTCGTCGGCATCCTCATCGGAATGGCCGTGATGCTTTATGGCGAAGCCCTCCCCGCCGCGCCGCGGGAGGTGTTGCCGCCATGGCCGGAGCCGACGCTGGGTATCTGGGGGTTCAACCACTGGCACACGCCGATGCTCCCCGGTCGCACCGTCGTTGGGATCGAGGCGGCGCAGGTCGCCGAGTCGTGGTCGGGTTATGCCTTGGTGCGCGATGCGTTGAGCGTGTCACCCGTGGCCATTCCGGTTCTCGAACCGGCCAACGGTTCGCGCAACTTCGCTACCGACCAGGGAACCATCCGCTTCAGGTTCCGCCCGGACTGGTCGAGTGCGACGCACGGTGGCCAAGGGCCGGGAGATTACGTCCGGTTGCTCGAACTGGTGGCACTCGGCGGCCGGGAGCCGCAGGTGATGTGGTCGTTGTATTTGAATCCCGAGGGCACGGCGGTGTATCTCAGCGGCCAGGGGGTGGGCGGGCCGATGGATTTTCTCAAGGCGGAGGTGAACTGGACGGCGGGCCAGTGGCGGATGCTGGCGCTGGCTTACGATGGCGGGGGGACGACGTTGACGGTGGACCGGGCGGCGGTGGCGGTGGGGCCGGCGTTGCCGCCGGTGGCGACGTGGCAGCGGGACGCGCTGGCGTTGGTGGTGGGTTCCGCGTTGAGCGGGGCGGGCATGGCGCAGGGGGAGTTCGAGGAGCTTTGCACGTTCGATCATGTGGTGGCCTTGAAGGATCTGGCGTTTTACTGGCGCGGCCAGCGGCGGTGGGTGGCGTTGGGGCCGGTGGGCACGGAGGCGGAGGAAGCGGCGAAGCTGGCGACGTTGGACGAGCGGATGCAGATGATGACACTGGCGTCGGGGACGCTGGCGTCTGCCGCGGAGGAGGCGGAACCTGCCGAGGGGCCGTTGCCGGAGATGAGCTACACGAGCCGCGAATATTTGCCGGGCGAACTGTGGCTGGAGATGCTCGGGGTAACGAATGGGGTGGCGTGGGTGAAGCTGCATGGAACGGAGGCGGGGGAGTGGTATGAACTACAATCGCGGGAGGACCTGGTCGCGGGGCCGGGCTGGCAGGTGGCAGGGCCGTTGTGGCCGGGGAGCGAGGCGCAGGATTGGACGCTGGCGACGGTGACGACGGGCGGGCGGACGAATTTGTTTTTGCGGGCGCGGAGCTGGGTGGACGCGGACGGGAACGGGCTGCCGGACTGGTGGGAACAGGAGGTCTTTGGGCAGGCGGGGGTGGACCCGTATGGCGACCCGGACGGGGGACGGCTGGGCGAACTGGCAGGAGTATCAAAACGGGACGAACCCCAATGCCTTCAACCCGCCGCCGGGACCGACGCCCTTCACCGCCGCGCTGAATTCGGAAGGCACATCGGTGAATTTGCACTGGCAGCCTTCGCCTGGACCAGTCACTCATTATATTGTGGAACGTTCGGATCCAATTCTCGACGAGTGGGGCTGGCCGGATGATTGGACGGTGTTTGCACCGATAGCCCAGGTGGATGGTGCGGCGCGGTCATTCGCCGACGCCGGATCGTTCGTGCCACGCAATTACACCGAAAATTTTATTGCGACGGAGGGCGGGGTCTTGGGGTATCCGAATCACGGCTCCGTATATCGCATCCGCGCGGGCTACGCCAACGGCTATTCGGCCTATTCGACGGCGGAAATGGATTTGCCTCCGCCTACGCAGCAGATGGAGGCGCGGTGGATACGAAACGCCAATGCCCGCTGGACCCTGGCGGTGGCCTGGCTGCCTGAGAACACAACCCAGATTCGCCTGCATTGGCATCCGGAGTATGAATCGGCACACGAGTCGTTCACCTTTGGCGTTTCCAACATCGTTGGTGGCTTTTACCCGGTTCCGGATTCGCTGGTGACCAACCTGCAGGGGCGTATCACCTACTGCCAGCCTCTGGCCGCTGACGGGACTCCCGGGCATGTGCGGCCACTGGGCAGCATCAGCAGCGACATCCCTTGCATGGCCGACGGCCGGGAACATTTACGGCAGAACCTCGTGTTTCTATTACGAGCCGCACCATTGGCCAGCCCCTATTATTGGTCGGAATGGAATGCGGAGTTTCCCAAGCACCATGAGGAGGCGGGTTTCCTCACAACAGACGCTGTTGTGCATGACGGCGTCCTTGATGTTTTCAGTGTGTTCATTGAAAACAGACAGCCCTTTGAATGGAACCACTGGTTCCGCAATTACCTGCTGGAAACAAATGATCCCGCCCCCTTGCACGTTTTCAATTGGGACGGTGACTTTTCGCAACCCGTTCCAGCCCCGCCCCTCCTTGCGGGCGGCGAGCCTTTTTGGATATCGCAAGACTACTTGTTTCCGCCAGTGACCTTCGCCTTTTTTTCCTTGTGGCCCGAATGGCTGGCAAGGTTTGGTGTGATGTTGTCCACCAATGAGGGTCCCGCCGGGACCTTCACCTACTCCATGACCATGGCGGCGAGTGTGGCGCACAATTGGTGGGGGCTGCCGGTTTACTCGGGACTCGGAGTGGACACAGAGGGTGTGGCCATTGACCCGGAAACCGGGTTCCCCTATCCGGTGCCCGCGCAGTATCAAACCCTGTCACCAGGAGCCACCATCAGTTGGTCGCCGCGTCCGCCGGCCCGTTATTACAGCCGGATTGCGGAGCCTCAATTCGCGCCACTGGGTTATTACTTCGCGCCGGTGGGGGAACGCTGGACGGCGGACGGCAGACGGGAGCCATTGGCCCCCCTGCCAACATTTCCGAACTTTGCCCCCACCAACCCAATCCCGCCCCTCCTCGCCGCTGTCGGCAAGAAGCTAACCGTCGGCGGCTGGGCCAAACTCGGCATCACCAACGGCTACGCCGACAAGCTGGCTTATCTCGGCCAGTATTTTGACCGCGCCTACAAGGTTGGCTCGAACGGGCTGCCCACGCTCGACGAATCCGGCGTGCTGTCGCCCTACGGCGAGTTCTTCCCCGTGAAGGCTGGACGCTTCGACCTGACCACCATGGATGACGGGATCAGTGCCAGCCCGGGGTGGTGCCGCGTGCATGTGGTCAAGCTGGCACTGGACGTGAACCACGACGGCCAGATGGACCTGACATGGAACGGCCCGGACAACACCTCGCCCAACCGGCCAATGGTGTTTTGGGTGAATAATGACTACGATCGTGGTCATGCCGTGGATCTGATTGATTTCGAGGAAGACGACCTTGGGCCAACTGAAGTAATGAAACTGCCCCCCAACGATCGCTTTCCTGATTACGGAATCATGACTGCGACGGGCAACCGAGCCATCCCCTGCAAACGCGACTTGGAAGACTACGCCCGCCTCTGGGTTGCGGGGCTGCGACACCTGTATCTGGCCAACACCAACCTCGACTTTGAGTTGAGCATCGTTGGCAGCTTCGGGGACGAGAGTCCGGCCATCAACGTTGTGCGCGCGGTCGAGCCGGACGGCGGGACGCGCTATCTGTTTGAGGAAACGGCGGCGGAAGTGCAGACCAACGCCGCGGCCATCGGCTACCTGCGGCGGGTCAGCCCGAGCCAACCGCTGAGGTTGAATGACCTGTTCGATCCGATCACCGGGCCGAACGACTACTACCTGTTCTGCGGGGCCGCGCGCGGCAAAGGCGAACTGGTCTTGCGGGTGCTGCACAGCACCAACGTGCTGCTCGAAACCTCGCAGTGGATTGAGCTCAAGGACATCAAGGAAATGTATGAGCGATGGACGGTCGGCGACAGAGGCGCGGAACCGCCTGCCGAAGCCGCCCGGCTGGCCGTCGAAGACTTGCCCGCTGGGACGACCGCGTTCCGCTACGAGCCTTCGAGCGATCCAAACGCCCCCTATATCCTGCATGTGCATGGGTGGAACATGCAGCGGTGGGAGAAGGACCGCTTTGCGGAAACCGCCTTCAAGCGGCTCTACTGGCAGGGCTATCAGGGGCGGTTTGGCTCGTTCCGGTGGCCAACGTATTACGACTGGCCGTTCACTTTTCAGACCTTCCCGACGGCTCACTTTGATCAAAGCGAGTTCAACGCGTGGAAGTCGGCTGCCCCGCTTCGCGCCCTGCTCGAACACCTGAACCTTGACTGCCCAGGCCGGGTGCGCCTGACCGCCCACAGCATGGCCAACATTGTCGCCGGGGAAGCGCTGCGCACCCATACGCCGCTCGTGCATACCTATGTCGCCATGCAGGCGGCCGTTCCTGCGCACGCCTATGACCCTGGGACACCGACACGAACAATTGGCTTGTTCGGTGGGGCGGACAACAGCACACCAAACCGTCATGCCTTCTACTGGACGAATGGTGCCCCCTGCTACTTTGCGAATGCGGCCTGCAGCACGCGATTCGTCAATTTCTTCAACGAGGAGGATTGGGCGCTCCAGGCCTGGCGGCTGGATCAGGATTTCAAGCCGCAAACCGCATTGGGTTATGGGTTTTCTTCCGGCCCTTCCGATCCAGAACAATACTCGCGGGGATTCGACCTGCTGGCTTTCCCGGCGGACACGTTCGAGATATTCTCCTTCATCACCGAGGCGCGCTGCTACGCGCTCGGAGCACAGAACAATGTCGGCGGGGTGTTTTGGGGTGATAATGCTTACCGGCAGTTGGATTTGGGTGCTTTTCCGCACACTTTCGGTGATGCCCGCAAGGGGCACAGCGGTCAGTTCCGATCTACGAACATGAAGCGATCCGGATTCTGGAATGCGACACTTGAACAAATGCAACTGCTCCCACCGCAATGAATACTGCACGAAAGCGAACAGTTCTTGTCCTGATGGCGATTCTTGTCGGCGGGACTTATTTCATGCTCCGTCATGCAAGTTCTCCCAACGAACAAAAGACCAGTCCTCCAGCGAATGGTTCCATCACGCCGCCGCCCCCGAAGGATGCGGTAACTGCCGACGAGCTTTCTTCAACCTCGTCCGCAGAGGGGTCTTCCACAGACGCATCGGCGCTCAGTGCCGACAAAAAGCGTGCAGAGGAAATGAGGCGCGCGCTTCATGAGATGAATGTCTCAATTGCCTTTTGGGGGGTAGTGGTGGATCAAGATAATCGCCCAATAGGCGACGCCAAAGTCTTGGGGCATGTTCGAATATGGGGAGAGGCTGGCGGCAGTAATTCACTGACAGCCTTTCCGAAACTTGAAGCGCGAACGGGGCCGGACGGACGCTTCGACCTTCAGGGGCTTGTTGGTGATTGCCTCACTATCGAAGCGATTGACAAGGAAGGTTACGAACTATCCAGGCAGGCACGCCGGTCATACCTCTATAATGGGCCGACGTATTTTACGCCATCAGCACAGAACCCGGTGGTGTTCAAACTATGGAAAAAGCTCGGAGCCGAGCCTTTGGTTCATGCGAGCAAGTTCTATGGCATTATTCCGGACGGACGGGCTTACTCGATTGACTTCCTGGAAAAGCGGAAGCAGGAAGGCCGGACAGGCGGCGACCTGATCGTGCAAATCACCCGGGACAAGCCGGCGGGCCAGGCCAAATACGACTGGTCATTTTCCATTGAGGGTATTGGCGGCGGAGTAATCGAAAGCACGAACGAGTTCAAGTTTCTGGCTCCCGAAAACGGATACCAAGAGCGGTATGGGTTTGCGATGGCAGCCGGGCAGACCAACTGGGCAGGACGGATCACGAAGAGCTTCTTTGTGCGGTCAAGAAACGGCCAGGTTCATACGCGAATGGTTGCCGAAGTTTTTTCCGACTACCAGGACCAAGCCGTTTTCAAGGTGGAGTATTTTTCCAATCCCGCCGGCTCACGGGTCTTGGAATACGACCCGCTCCAAAGCTTAATTCAGCCGCCAAAGTGAAAACCAACGGTGCCGCCATCGGCTACCTGCGGCGGCTCAGCCCGCCCCAATATGGGCGCATCCGCGTCCGGACCACCATGACCACCGGAACCATCCTCGAATACGCCATCAACCCCGACGGCTCGCGCTACTTGGAACCCCGGTGATTCGCCTCAATGTCCTGCGCATGTGCAGGCGGTCGGGATGGCGGGCAGAACGTCTTTCACCTTGGTCAGCTTCACCGAAACGTCCTCGGGCGCGACGGCAACGTATTCCCAACGGAGCGCGCCCGGGTATTCGGCCTCGATTTGATAGCGCAGCGGCACCGGATCGTGGCCGTTCCGCAGGATGAAGTGTTCTCCCACCGGCAGTTCGCGCCAGACGCGGAGAATCGCGCCGTGTTTGATCGAGCAAGGGACGGCGCGCACGTCCATCACTTTGTCGGGACCGGGAACCGGCAGGGTGGTTGTTGCAGGGGTATTGTTCATAAAATTTTCACGCGGGGCGCAGGCCGAGCGCGGCGCGGCCTGCTTCGCTCGCCATGTCGGGATGCCAGCGCGGTTCCCAGACCAGCTCGACCTCGGCATCCATGACCGGCTCCAGGTTCAACAGCGCGGTCTTCACGCCCCAGGCGATGCTTTCGGACATGGGGCAACCGGGCGTGGTCAGCGTCATTTTCACGCGCACGGTGTCGCCGACAATCTGGAGGTCGTAAATCAGGCCAAGATCCACGATGTTGCAGCCCAGTTCGGGGTCAATGACCTGGCGCAAGGCCGCGAGGACGAGTTCTTCGGTAACGGGGGGATTCATGCGAGCACCGCCTTTCCTGCGGCGGGGGCGGGCAGCGGTGCGAGCCGGGGCCGGACCAGATGGCGGAACATCAACCCGAGATTCGCGCCGAGACACAGCCAGCTTCCGCCCAGGACCAGCGCGCCCAGTCGCGCCACCAGCTCGCTCGCCAGCAGGGTGCCAGCCGCCGCGATGAGCAATCCCGCCGCCCACAACGCGAAGCCGGCCACCTGCACCGGCGTGGCATACAGGTCCGCAAGGTTCGGCACGCGATGCCGGCCAATTTCGCCGCGGTAACGCCCGAACCACACGAGGAACGGGACGATTTTGTAGAGCATCCCGAGGATGGCGAGGCTCACCACGCCCAGCACGCCCAGCAGGCCGTAAAGATTTTCCAACTGCCCGACCTGCGGTGTCACCGCCAGCCCTGGCCACGACAGAAACAGCCCCAACGCCGCACCGGGAATGAGCAGCGTGAGCGCGGCCAGAAATTGCCGCAGCCCCCAGTCCAGTTGCGCGCGTCGCCGTGCCCGCAGGATGGCCCGTATTTCGAGCGCGTAGAGGGCAAGACCCGCCGCGATGACGAGGGCTGCGAGCGGCTTGAGCGGGTGGCGCGTCAGCATCGCGAGGAACGCGCCCAGCAATCCGACGTTCAACAGCGCCACCGACCACGCGGCGCGGCGCGGGCTTTGCAGTTCGCTTACCGCGAACATCGGCAGCAGGCGGTAGGAAACGCCGACAATCAGCATGACGAAGCAACCGGCCACGCCGGCGTGCGCGTGCGCGTGCATCGCGCCGAGCTGGTCAAAGCGCCCCATGAACGCGCCCGCCGCCTGCAACCCGCGCAACGTGGCGCGCAGCCAGCCCGACTGTGTCAGCGGGGTGGCGTATTCGTAGGCGCATTTGCCGGCCGCGATGCTGAGGCCAACGAGAACGGTGAGCACCAGCCAGCCCAGGGCGGCGGCGATGGCAAAGGCGATGACGTTCCAGCGCGGCACCCGGGCCAGGGTGCGGGCGATGTTCCAGACGAACAGGCCCACACCAACGGCAAACGCGGAGCCGAAGTGGCCGACCTGTTTCATGTCCCAACGCCAGAACATCCACACCATTCCGGCAAACCCAATGACGTGGAAAAGGAACTGCCATCGCGCCAGCCGTTCGCTGTAAAGCCGGGTTTCGAGCGCCACGGGCACAAGTTGATACACCGCGCCCATGACGACCGAACCAATCCAGCCCAGCAGCAGCAGATGGGTGATGGCGATGACGTGCTGGTTGTAGTGGTAGGTCGCCAGCACCGCGGGTTTGAGAGCGATCAGGACGAGCGCCAACCCCAGCGCCAACACGCCGACCACGATGAACCGGAGCGGCAGGAAAACGGACGGAGCGTTGGCCGCGCCACCAGTGAGTTTCGCGGGATTGAGTTGCGGGCTAGGCATGGCGGATGACGACGAGAAAACCGCCGCCGTTGGCCGGGGTGGTTTCGGCGGTGAAGCCGCGCGCCTCCAGTTCCGGGTAGAGGTGCATCGGGCGACGATCAAGCCGGGCGCGCAGTTCACCGCCGTTTGGCAGCGCGGTGAGCGCCTCGAGAATCCGCAGCATCGGTTGCGGCGGTTCCAGCCCGCGCACGTCACATTCGACCACCGTCCCGCCGGGACACGCGCGCGGGGGCGGGGCGGCCGGAGAAGCCGCTTGGGCCTCCCCGCGTTGAAAAAGGATTTCCCACGACCCATCGGCCAGTTCGCGGGCCGTGGGCCGCAGACCGAGATTGCCGAGAAAGGTGTAGAGTGGCACCGGCTCGAAGGGTGCGAGGAGTTTCAGGCGGTCGTGCGGGCCGAGTTGCTGCGCGGCACCCATGATGCGGCCGAACGGCTCGCGCCCGCGCCGGATGTCGTCGCGCACATCGAGTTCAACGGTCTTGCCGCGCATGGTCAGGGCTGGATGAGGGTGAGCAGCAGGGCGCACGGTCCGCGGGCCTGGACGGCGTGGGGCAGATTGGGCGGCATGGTGAGGAAATCCCCGGTCCGGAGGAGGCGCGGCGCGCCTGCCAGGGTGAATTCACATTCGCCGCTCAACACCTGCACCAGCGCGTGTTGCGTTGAGGTGTGCTCGGTGAGTTCCTGGCCGTCGGCAAAGCCGAACAGCACCACGCGCGCCTTCGCCGTCCGCAGCAGGGTGCGGCTCACGATGCCATTCTCGGCGAACTGCGTTTCCTGCGGGAGCGAGACCACGCCCGCCGTTGCCGCGTCCAAGAGAGGTTGTTCTGCCATGCCGACAGTGTGCGGGACGCGCCGCCTGCGCGCCTTGACCGGGGTCAAACGCGAGGGCGCATCCCAGTTTCTTGCAACCGACGAGCAGGGCACCCCGCACAATCCCAACGGGATTGCCTCTCTAAGCCCAGGGTCGCGAGGAACGAGCTACCCTGGGTTCTGCGTCCGGAGGGCAGGCAACCCTGAAGGGGTTGGCTC
>JBKBTZ010000119.1:0-10764 GCA_046290825.1 Limisphaerales bacterium | reverse complement strand
GTTGACCCCGGAACGGACCAGCAGCTCGCAAATCCCCGCCGGGGTGCAAGGCTGGAAGCCGTCGGAATCGCCCAACAGGAGCCGTCCCATGTTCACCGGGTGAAAACCATCCACGTCCTTGTCGGGCCGCACCGTCGCATACACCACCTCCTGCCGGATGTGCGGGGGCAACGGTGCCTGCACGAGGATGCCATGCAGCCGGGCGTCGGCGTTCAAACGGTTCAGGAGGGTCAGCAACTCCGCCTCGGTGGTGCGCTCCGGCAGGACATGCGTTTCGGAATGGATGCCCAGGGTGGCCGCCGCCTGCTCCTTGCGCCCGACGTAAACTTTGGAGGCGGGGTCCTCGCCCACGCGAACGAAGGCCAGTCCGGGCCGCACGCCCCGGGCGTGGAGGGCGGCAATTCGTCCGGCCAGTTCGGCTTGAAGCTGCGCCGCGATGGCCCGGCCATCAATGAGGTTGCCGGGCGGCGTCATTCCACCACCTGGATGCGCTGAATGGTAATGACGGGCGTGTTGGGCCAGCGCGGGTCGAGCGATTCCTCGCCCGTGACCACGATGCGCAATCCGACGTAACGCGCGAGGTTCACGTTGGTCGAGGTGGTGTAGAGATAATTGATGGTGCGGCCCGTATCGAGGCCGCGCAGCGCGAAGAAACTCGGCGCCTGAATGCTGGTATTGCCGCTGACCACGCCCTCACGCATCACGATGCGCGGCGGGAGCGGCTCCTCCGGCTCCTCAACCGGCGGCTGGCCGCCCGTCGTCCCGGCGAGGAACTGGGCCAGGTCATCGCTGACCGGCACCTGCGCGGTCGCGGTGTCGGTCGGCGCCGGGGTCACCGGCTCGAGTTCCGTGACCACGTTGGTGGAGGCCGGCTCGATGATGGGGGCGGTGGTGGGTGCGGGGGCAGGCCCGGCCGGTTGTGGCGGCGCGGCGGCAAGCGCGGGCGCGCCCTGTTTCAAGAACGTCGCCGCGACGAACGCGGTGGCCTCGGCGGGCGCCTCGATGGCAATCCACTCGCCCTGGCGTTTGATTTCCTTGACCGCCGTGTTGCGGGTGAGCCGGCCCACGATGCTGTAATTCTCGCCCGGTCCCGCGCGCAGGTTCAGACGGTCGGTGGCCACCTTGCCGTCCGCGCTCACAAAGGCGCCAAAGACCCACACTGGAGTGTTCGCCGGATAGGCAATGCGCGCCCACTGGCGACGGTCATCACCGCGCACCACCGGATTCTCCAACTGCTCGATCACCGTAACCACATCACCCTTGTTCAACTGCGCAACGACCTCCCCGAGCAGGGTCGCGCGACCGCGGACATTGACGTTGCTGGCGTCCACCGTGGCCGGTCCGGGAACGAGGCTCACCCGGGGTTCCGGGCGGGCCGGGCGAGGCGCGGGCCGGGCCGCCGGGCGGGAGGGAGCGGGAGCGGGAGCCGCGACCACCGGAGCCGCTGCAGCCGACGGCACAGCAGGCGCGGTCGGGGCCGCACTCAGTGCGGGCGGCGCGGTCGGCGCGGGAGCAACGGGCGCATTCGTCTGCGCGTGAACAGTGGCGGCCAGCGCGAGGGCGAGGCCGAAAAAAGTGTTTCGTTTCATGGTCGTGAGAGTAGAGATTTCAACTCGGTTTCTGTCAATTTCCGCCAGCGGCCGGGCCGCAGGTTGCCGAGGGAGATGCCCGCCACCTCGGTGCGCAACAGCCGCTCCACCATCAGCCCCAGCGCAGCACACATCCGGCGCACCTCGCGGTTTTTGCCCTCGGTCAGTTCCAGTTCGAGGATTGAACGACTTTTCGACGCGAAAAGCAACCGCGCCCGGCGCGCCCGCAATTGTTCGCCCTCGTGGACGATGCCGCGGGTGAAGGGAGCCAACTGGTCGGGCGACACCCGGCCGGTCACCGTCACCTCGTAGCGCTTGACCGCTCCATAGCGTGGATGGGTCAGCCGCAACGCCAGTTCGCCGTCGTTGGTCAGCAGCAGCAGCCCTTCGGTGTCGTAATCCAACCGCCCCACGGACTGGACATTGGTCCATTCCGGCGGCAGCAGTTCGTAAACCGTCGGGCGACCCCGTTCATCCCGGCGCGAGCAGACACAACCGGCCGGTTTGTGCAGGGCCAGATACTGGCGGGCCAAGGGGCGCACCACGCGACCGCGAACCGTCACCACGTCCCGCTCCGGGTCCACCTTGGTTCCCAACTCGCGGACCACCTGGCCGTTGACGGCGACCTTGCCAGCCACGATCAACTGCTCGCCGGCCCGGCGCGACGCGACGCCGGCCTCGGCGAGGAATTTCTGGAGTCGCAGCATGGGAACGGACGCCGGATGGCCAAAGCAGAAAACGCGGCCACACGGGGGAGCCGTGCGCCGCGTTGCACAACCTCGGGCCGGCTTACACGGGCGGCTTGGTTTTGCGCAGGCCGGTGATGCGGTTGCCGTCCTTCCACTCGCCGGCCTTGCGGAGGATTTCCACGCGCTCGAAGCGCTTGAGAACGTTGCGTTTGCCCGCCAGCGAACTGGCGGCACGGAGACTGCGATGCTGCGACATAGGCGTGTAAAACGTTGGTCCCGCCAACCGGCGGGCCGGAGGTGTAGCAGAGCCTTCCCCGCCTGCCAACCGGGAATTTGGGCCGTTCAGCGCAGTTCGTTCACCCGGCCGGCGCGGTTGGGGTGCTTGGGCCGCGGCACTTCCCTGGGCGGGTTGGCGCGCAGTAGCTTGCGCACTTCGGCGATGGCGCGTTCCAGTTGGGGATCGCGACCGCGGGCGAATTCCGCCGGGTCGTCAATCACCTCGATGTCCGGCGGCACGCCCTCGCCCTCGATGATCCAGTTGCCGTTCCGATCGTAGATGGCGAACGCGGGCACGGAGACCCCGCCGCCATCCACCAACGGGGGGGACCCGGTGATGCCAATCAATCCGCCCCAGGTGCGCGTGCCGATGAGCGGCCCCAGACCGGCCTGCTTGAAGAAATACGGGAAACAGTCGCCCCCCGAGCCGCTCCAACCGTTCATCAGCATGGCCATCGCGCCGTTGTGCGCGTTCGGGGGCGATTGCCAGTCCTGCCCCCAGCGCACGCCCCAGTAGGCCAGCGGACGGCGGCCGATCAACTCGACAAAACGGTCGGGAATCTGGCCGCCGCTGTTGAACCGCTCGTCAATGATCAGCCCGGGCTTGCGGAATTGCGCCTGATACTGGCGCACCAGTTCGCTCTGGCCATCCCGGCCCGTGTTGGGGACGTAGATGTAACCGATCTGGCCGCCGCTGGCCTCCTCGACGCGCCGACGATTGGCCTCGATCCACGCGAGGTTGCGGAGGCGCAACTCGCTGGAAAGGGTTCGCACGAACACATTGGTCGCACCGTCGCGCGTCGGGCGGCGGTTCACGGTGAGTTGCACGGTCGTGTCGGCCAGCCCCTGGAACGCCGCCCACGGCTCGACGTTCGTGTCGAGCGGCACTCCGTTGACGGCCAGCAGGTAATCGCCCTCACGAATGTCCAGCCCCGGCTGCCGCAGCGGCGAGCGCACCTCGCTGTCCCACGGGCCGCCGTCCAGGATGCGCCGGATTTGATACGCGCCGTTGGTGAGCGCGAAATCACAGCCGAGGTAGCCGACCGGAATTTGCGCTGGCTGCTCGACGTCCCCGCCGCTGCGGTAGGCGTGCGATGAGTTGAGTTCGCCGATGAGTTCGCCGATGACGAAATTCACGTCCCAGCGGGTGACGCATTGTTCGAGCAGGCGTTCGTAATGGCGGCGCATCGCGGGCCAGTTCACGCCGTGCATGTTTGGATCGTAGAAATAATCCCGCTGCAACCGCCAGGCATCGGTGAACAACTGCCGCCACTCGGCCATCGGCTCGATGATCGTCGGCAGGCTGGCGAGATTGACCTTCTTCTCGAGTTTCTCGCCTTCCTTGATTTCGATGATGTGATAATCGCCCTTGGCGCGAACCAGGAGCCGGTCGCCGCGCGCGGAAACCAGAAACCCGGACACGCCGCTGGTGATGGTCTTGGTCTCGCGCTTGTCGAGGTCGTAGAACTGGAGGCTGCCCGCCTCGTTGTCCTCGGTGGCGGCGGTCTTTCGGAACAGCAGGCGATTGGTGACGGCAGCCAGTTGATCGAAACCGCCGTTGCCCACCGGAAGCTGCTCGGCGCGCGCCTCGAAACCGGCAAAATCTATCTCGACCGGCTTCGGCTGGCCGTCCTTCTTGCGGACGGCGGGGGCATTCGTGCTGGTGCCACTGGCGGCGACGTGGTGGGTCGGGGCGGAACGCTCGCTGTCCGCTGCGAGGGAATTCCCGTCCTTCTCGTCGTCCTTCTTGGGTTCCTCTTTTTTCGCATCGTCCTGCTTGTCCTCCGCTTTCCGGTCCAGCCCCTCGTCGTTGCGCGGCGCGTGCGGCGAAGGGGTGTTGGTGCGAAGCGTGACGACAAAGAGGTTGCGGGTGTTGGGATAAATCCAGGTGTTGTCGAGGTCGCTGTAAACCGGGCGGAACGTCCGCCCGGAGCGGAAGAACAGGTATTTCCCCGTCGGATCAAACACCGGCTGGTCATCATCGTAGTAGCCGCTGGTCACCTGCTCCACGCGGTTGGAGCGCGTGTCGTAAATGGCCACGGCGGTGTGGCCGCGCTCCAGGTCGCGCGTGAAGGCGAGCCAGCGGCTGTCCGCAGACCAACTGACGCGGTAATTCTGCAGTTCGCCGTGATAGAGGAATTTCATTTGCTCGACCTGCGTCGTCTGGCGCGTGGCGAAGTCATACACCCACAACCGCATGGCATGATCCACAAAGGCGATTTTTTTGCTGTCCGGCGACCACTGCGGGAAGTAGCGGTAACCCGGGCCAAGCTGTGTCAGCGTTTCCTCCTCGCCGCTGCCGTCCTCGGGCCGCACGGTCAGCTCGTATTCCCCCGTGCGGTCACTGAAATACGCGATCCACTTCCCATCCGGCGACCAGGTCGGATACCGCTCGGCCACGCCGCTGCTGCGGGTCAGGCTGCGGACGATCCCGTGTTCGCGGGGCGCGGTAAAAAGGTCGCCGCGCGCCTCGACGACGATGCGTTTGCCGTTGGGGGCGATGTGCGCGTTCTGGACAAAACCGCTGACGTTGGCCTGGCGCGGGCGGAGCGTGGCGCGGTCCGTCGGCACCCGCACCTCCACCGTGCGGGTTTGAAGCGTGGCCAGGTCAAGCAGCCAGAGCCGGTCGGCCTGGGTGAAGACAATTTCCTTCGGACCGATGCTCGGGAACTGCACGTCGAAATCCTTGAAGAACGTGACCTGCTTGACCGCGCCGCTGCGGGTGTCGAGCGACCAGAGGTTGTTGCGCTGGTGCGCGTCCCGGTCCGAGACGAAGAACAGCGTGCGGCCATGCCACATCGGGAGGCTGTCGTTGGCCGGATGCTGGGTCAGGTTGCGCGCGGTGTAATTGCCGAGGTCAAAGAGCCAGATGTCCGGGGCCATGCCGCCGCGATAGCGTTTCCACGTGCGGAAATCGGTGCTGATGGGCGTGTAGGCAAGCAGACGGCCATCCTCGTTCAACGCGGCAAATTCGCCGTAAGGCAGGGGCAGCACCTGCGGCAGCCCGCCGGTGGCGGGCACGAGGAACAGTTTGTTGTAGCGGTCCCGCTCGCTTTCCCGGCCGCTGGCGAAGAGCAGCGACTTCCCATCCGGCGTCCAGTCAATGATCCGGTCCACCGCCCCGTGAAACGTGATGCGCTCGGGGACGCCGCCGCTGACCGGCATGATATAGATGTCCGTGTTGCCGTCGTAGTTGGCGCTGAACGCGAGCCGCGCCCCGTCGGGGGAAAACTTGGGGAACTGTTCCTCGCCGCGCGGCGAACTCAAGCGCACCGCCGTGCCCCCCTCGCGCGGCACCACCCAGATGTCGCCGGCATACACAAAGGCGATGTGCGTGGCGGACACATCCGGGAACCGCATCAAGCGGGCGTCCACGGCGGCCACTGGTTGCGGCGCCAGGCCGGCCAGCAGCACCAGCAACGGGAGAAAACGAAGCAGAGTCATCATACGCAACGCGCTGGTTAGCCCGCGCCCGTCGCCGAAACAAGCGCGAACCCCTTTGCCCCCCGCTACGCATTTCGGGGGAGCGCGCACGCGCCGGGCGCAGACGATCGATGATTGCGGGGCTTTGCCGCAGGTGGTTGGACGGCTGGTTCCGTCCTCGCCGCCCGGCCTGCGCCCTTCAACTGCACGCCGGCCTCGGCACCCGCTCCGATTCCTCATACCCAATTCTGGGTATTTCATCACCCGCACCCCGCTGTTAGACAGGGAACGCGACACCGCAACCTCACTCGAACCCATTCACAACCATGAAAAACCACTGCTCTTCCGGTCCCCTGTCACGGCTCGCCGCGCTGACCGCCGCGCTGGGGCTTGCCGTTTCCGCCACTGCCGCGCCCCGCACTTGGAATGGCGAGGGTGCCAACGCCCTCTGGTCCAACCCCACCAACTGGGGCGGCATCGCCCCGGCCATCAGCGGGGATAATCTCATCTTTGCCGGCACGCTCGGCCTCAACAACACGAACGACTACGCGGTCATCACCAACACCGGCATCGCCTTCAACGCGGGCGGCTTCACACTGCATGGCAACCCCATCTACCAAGGGGGCGGATTGACCAACACCACGGGAACCAACGTCATCAACAATGACCTCTTCCTCACCGCCAGCCGCGCCGTGGTGGTGGCCGGCCAGTTGACGTTAAACGGCATGGTCGGACAGGCGGGTGGCGCTTTCGGTCTCACCAAGTCCGGCGCGGGCGAACTGGTGCTGGCCGGGGCCAACACCAACACCGGCACGCTCACAATCAACAACGA
This sequence comes from Limisphaerales bacterium, assembly GCA_046290825.1. Lineage (GTDB taxonomy): Bacteria > Verrucomicrobiota > Verrucomicrobiia > Limisphaerales > DSYF01 > JBKBTZ01. The sequence continues at coordinate 3,955 of JBKBTZ010000119.1, read as the reverse complement.
TGGCGGCATCGTGCGCGTCACCCATCCGCAAGGCTTGGGCCGGGGCAACATCACCCTCTCCAAAGCGGGCAGTTCCCTGAGCGGCTTCCTGCAACTGGACATTCCTGGCAACAACATCTTCACCAACACTTTCAACGGCGTTCCCTCCACGACCACGCTCGGCGAGCTGACCGTGCCCAACATTGAAAACCTTTCCGGCACCAACACTATCACCCGCCCGCCCAGCGTCACCAGTGCCGGTGGCAACAGCGTGGTCTTCAAGGCCACCGGCGGGCTGCTGAACATCGCGGGCAATTTCGGTTCCACCCTCACTTCTCGGGAAGTCGTGCTGCTGGGCGACGGCGTGGGTGAAGTCACCGGAGCCGTCACCAACGGCCAGGCCGGCACCAATCCGTTCCCGCTGCGCAAGGAGGGTTCAGGCACCTGGACGCTCAAGGGCACCAACCTCTACAGCGGGGCCACCACCATCGCTGGCGGCAAACTGGTGCTGGGTGCCACCGGCTCGATTTCCAATTCCACCCCCGTCCTCGTCGGCCCGGGCACCACGTTTGACGTGGCCGCCGTGCCGGGCGGCTGGCCGCTGGGCAATGCCCGCACGCTGCAGGGTGGCGGCGTCATTCTGGGCGACGTGGTGGCTCAATCCGGATCCACCATCCAGCCGGGACAGTTGGTCACCCCCGCCAACAACCCCGGCACGCTCACGTTCAGCAACAATCTCACCCTGGCCGGTGCCACGCTCGCCCTCAACCTTTCTGGCGACCCCACCGGGCTGGTCAGCCCTTACGACCGGCTCGTGGTGGCGGGCAATCTGACGGTGAGCGGTGTGAACACGGTCAGCCTCGGAGCGAATCTCGACACCCTTGTCGCGCCGGGCGTGTATCCGGTAATTCAATACGGCGGGACGATTTCCGGCAGTGAAGCGAACTTCGCCGTCACGGGTTTCCCCACCAGCACGCGCGGCACACTGGGCGGCTTCTTTGTCATCAGCAACAACGCTGTCAATCTCGTCGTCACCGGCACGCCGCCCGCCAACCTCACGTGGGTCGGCGACGGCGTCGCCGACGAATGGGATTTCGCCACGACCAACTGGGCCAACGGCCTCGTGCCCGACGCCTACGTGGACAACGACGCGGTGCGCTTTGATGACTCCACCGCCAATCTCATCGTCAACCTGAACACCACCGTGACGCCCGGTTTTGTGGTCTTCGATCACACCAACGACTTCACCCTGCAAGGCGTCGGCAGCATCGCCGGAGCCAACGGCTTCACCAAGCGCGGCAGCGGCAAGCTCACCGTCACCACCGCCAACTCACGCACCGGAATTGTGCGCATCGAAGGGGGCACCTTGAGCGTTCCCACCGTGGGCAACGCGGCAACGCCCTCTCCCTTGGGCGCCGCCGCCGTGAACGTGGCGAACCTGGTGCTGGATGGCGGCACGCTGGAATACACGGGCAGCACTCTGGAAAACAACAACCGCGTTTTCTCCATCGGCCCCAACGGCGGCACGATTTCCGTGGCCGATCCGTTTGGCACATTGGCCTTCACCAACTCCCAAAACTCGCGCGCCTTCGGCAACACCTTCAATAAAACCGGCCCCGGCACCGTGGCGTGGAACTTCCAGCAGGGCCTCGACGGCCCCGTCAACATCCTCGGCGGAACCCTGCGCATGCATGGCGGCGTCGGCGCGCTGTTTGGCTACAACCTGACCGACCCGGTCAACATCGTGGACGGCACCCTCAACCTCAACGGCCGCAGTCTCGACGCCAAACCCGTCGTCGCCCGCGGCTTCGGCGACCCCTACTTCCTGGGCATCGGCCAGACCAACGGTGCCATCATCAACACCGGTGCCGGCAACAACAACGCCCTGCGTTTTGTCACCCTCACCGGCGACACCGCCTTCGGCGGCACCGGTGGCTGGCACATCCGCGCCAACCCGACCGCCGCGCTTTCCACCGGCGGCAACGACTACAACCTCGTCAAGGTCGGCGCCAATCAGGTCAGCATCGTGGGTGCGACCGTGGATCCCGCGCTGGGCAACATTGACGTCCGCGAGGGCATCTTTGGCTACGAACTCGGCACCACCGGCCTCGGCAACCCCGCCCGCACCCTGACCGTCCGCAGCGGCGCCACCCTGCTCTTCTGGGCCGCCACGGTTCCGCTCAACAAGCAAATCGTCCTGGAGGACAATTCCGTCGTCACCAACGGCAGTGGCGCCAGCAGCACCATTTCCGGCCCCGTAAGCCTGCCCGGCTTCTCCGGCGCGACCTTCGTCGCCGGCCCCGGCACCACCCTCACCGTCACCGGCCCGGTCAGCGGCACCGGCGGCATCACCAAGAACGGCACCGGCACGCTGAACCTCCTCGGCACCAACACCTACACCGGCAGCACCTTCCTCAGCGCAGGCAAGACGGTGATCAGCGCCGTCAGCAAGGCCGGCGGCTATATGAGTCTCGACGATGGGGCCACGCTGGGAATCGTCGCCGTGGGAACCGACCAGACCCGGCCCGACACGCTGAACCTTGGCTCCGGCGGTGCCGCCGCGCTCGAGTTCAGCGCCCTCGCCAGCACCACCGTCGCCCCGCTCCGCGCGACCAATCTCTTCGTCAACAGCACCGTCACCGTAAACATCGCCAGTGGCCTGTTCCTCGCCGGGCAGACCTACCCGCTGCTCCGCTGGGACGGCATCTCCGGCGGCGGCGCGTTCGTGCTCGGCAGCCTGCCTCCGCTCACCACCGCCAACCTCGTGACCAACGGCGGCAACACCCTTGCGCTCCAGGTCACCAGCGCCGTCGCTCTCGAAACCTGGACCGGCGCGGTGGACAACAAATGGGACATCAACGTCACCACCAACTGGCTGTTCGGCGGCCTGCCTGCCGTTTTCGCCAACGGCAACAGCGTGCTCTTCGACGACACCGGCTCCAACACCACGCTCATCAACATTGTCGCCCCCGTCGCACCGGCTTCGATGACCGTGAACAACTCCTCGAAGAATTACGGCTTCCTCGGCAGCCCAATCACGGGCACCAACGCCGTCACCAAGAGCGGCACCGGCCAGTTGACCTTCTCGAGCGGCAACACCTACACCGGCGGCACCACGCTCAACGCCGGCAAGCTGAACCTCGACAATGACTCCGCCATCGGCAGCGGCCCGCTCGTCATCAACGCCGGCACCATTGACAACACCGGCAGCGGCCCCGTCACCCTCACCAACAACAACCCCGTCACCGTCAACGCCAGCTTCACCTTCGGCGGCGACAAGGACCTGAACCTCGGCGCCGGTGCCATCACGCTGACCGCCAATCGCACCATCAACGCGCAGGGTGCCGCCACGCTCACCCTCGGCGGCGTCATCAGCGATGGCGGCAACAACTACGCCCTCACCAAGACCGGCCCGGGCACCGTGACGCTCAGCGGCGCCAACACCTACACCGGCGGCACCACCGTCAGCCAGGGCACGCTCAACCTCCACGGCAACCAGACCGCCGCCAATGGCGGCCTCATCCTCAGTCCGAACACCACCAACGGCACCGTCAACATCGCGGCGGGCGCCGCGGTTGCGGCAGCCGCGGGCCAGATCGTCCAGGTCGGCAACACCTCTGCGGTCGGCACTGAACTCATGGCGCTGAACGTCTCCGGCACCGTCACCAACGACGGCACCCTGTCTGTCCAGCGTTACGCCTTCCTCACCCTGAACAGCGGGGCGGCCTGGCGGCAGAACGGCGACATGGTGGTCAAGGCGCTCGGCGGCGCGGGCTTCAGCCCGTTGCTCACTGTGAACTCGAACGCCACGTTCACCTACGCCGGTATCAATCCGATTGAACTGAGCGGGGCCGACGCCAACAGCGGCTCGGGCCGCATCACGGTCGCGGGCGGCACCTTCCGCACCGGCCAGGGCTTCGTGGCGACCACCACGCCCACCACCGGTTTTGCCCGCCTCACGCTGCAAAACGCGGGC
>JBKBTZ010000011.1:0-50328 GCA_046290825.1 Limisphaerales bacterium | reverse complement strand
GACGACGGTGCCGACGTTGGTGCTGCCGAGCGCAAACGGATGACGCGGGAACAGGGTGCCGGCGGTGCAGAGGGTGAGGCCGGTGTGGCTGTTGCTGGCGTTGAGCGAGAGCGCGCCGGTGCCGGTGTGGGTCACGGTGGAGCCGGAAACTTCCCCCGCGAGGGTGACGGTGCCGGCCGAGCCGAGGCTGGCAATCGCTCCGCTGCCCGCGATGGGCGGCGCCACGGTCAGGTCGTTGTTGCGTTTGAAGGCGAGGGTGCCGTGGTTCGCGATGGCCCCCGTGCCGAGCGTGCCGGTGGCGGTGTTGTTGCCAACCTGCACGGTGCCCGCGTTGATGACGGTGGGGCCGGTGTAGGTGTTGTCGGTGGTCAACGTCAGCGCGCCCGTGCCGCTCTTGGTGAGGCCGCCGGGACCGGCGATGGCACCGATGCCGCCGAACTCGTAGTTCACGCTGGCGTTGACGGTGAGCGAGCCGGGCGAGACGACGTTCTGCAGGTTGACGGCAGGCGTGGTGGAGCCGGAGTTGTTGAAGGTGACGAGGTCGCCGTCATAGAAGTAGTCCGGGCTGCCGCCGTTGTTCCAGTTCTGGAAGCCGCCGAGGTTGTCCCAGGCGTTGAACGTGCCGTCGCCGACCCAGGTGAGCGCGGCGGGGATGCCGGAGATGACGAGGCGGACCTCCTTGGCGGCGGTGTCGTTGGTGAGGCTGAACGAGTAACGCGGGTTCAACGTGCCCACGCTGAGGTTGCCGAAACCGGTGAGCGAACCGTAACGAAGCAGCGTGTGCTGGCCGACGGCGGGCACCGCGCTGAGGAACGCGAGGTTGACGAAAACCGGGCCGGAAACGGTGACCGCTCCGCTCACGTGCAACTGGCTGTTGGTGCCGGGGCCGAAGTTGAAGAGCGCGGTCGCGCCGCCGGCGAGGGCGAGGTTGTTGCTGATGGTCAGCGTGCCAAAGGGTGCGCCGGGCGCGATGGACGTGCCGGACTGGATGGCCACAGCCCCGCCGATGACGCCCGCGCCGCCGAGGCTGCCGCCGTTGACGGTGACGGAGCCGCCCGCGGTGCGGCCGTTGATGTTCAGCGCGCCGCCATTGACGACGGTGGGGCCGGTGTAGGTGTTGGTGCCCGCGAGGGTGACGCTGCCCCAGCCCTGCTTGGTAACCCCGGCGTCCGGCGCGGCGCCGAGGGCGGGATCCTTCACGAGGCCCTGCGGGAGCGTGACGCTGAAGCCGTTGTCGTCAAGGGTGACGCCGTTGGTGGAGAGGTAGGCGGCCGTGAGGCCGGCGACGAAGGTGGCGTTGCTGCGGGCGGCGCGGAGGGTGCCGCCGTTGAGGTAAAGCAGCGACGTGCCGGAAATGCTGGAGATGGCCGGCACGGTCAGGGTGCCACCGTTCAGGCGGTAGGTGTAGGTGTTCGTGAGACCGGCGGCGCGGCCCAGCATCAGGAACCCGGTGCCGCCCGGCGTGCTGCCCGCGTCCGCGTAAAGCGTCACGTTGCCGTTGTTCTGAATGAACGTGCCGGGACCGGCGTTGGCGTTGGCGCCGAGGGTCAGGTAGTTGTTGTTCCAAATGTTGAGCGAGGCGGAGGGGCCGTTCATGGTGACCAGGCCGGACGCGCCGGTGAAGTTCCCCACCTCCATCTGCTGGCTGCGGACGGTGAGCGTGCCGTCAATGAGGTGGTAGATGCCGGTGCCGCCGGTGGTGCCGCCGGAGCCGACGGTAAACCACTGGTAGGAGTCAATGCTGCCGCCGAACTGGTTGAGGATGGCAGTGCCGGGCGCGGTGTTGTTGGCGGTGTGGCCGGCGAGGATGACGCGCTGGGCGGTGAGGAAGGCGTTGGTGGCGTTGACCGTGACGGTGTTGCCGGCGTAGGGGGCCAGTTCGATGTTCGCGGAGCTGACGCCGAGGGTGACGTTGGTCAGCAGGACGGTGCCCTCCTGGAAGCTCGAGTTGCCGTTGTAGGTGTGGAAGCCGGTCAGCGCCAGCGTCCCGGTGTTCGTCTTGATGACGCCCATCGCCGTGCTGCTGGCGGCGGAAATGGTGCCGGGCACAAAAATGGTGCCCGCGCCGCCGAAGACAAAGCTGCGGCCCGCCGTGGGCGAGGCGGTGGGATAGGTGCCGGGCAACGTGAGGGTGCCCGCGACGGCGGAGATGGGATAGTTGGAGCCGCCCACCAGCATCGTGAAGGTGGCGGGGTGGAAGACATTGTTGCCGGCGAGGCTTTCGATCGCGGGAACGTAGTTGTTGCGGCCCGCCCAGGTGAAATTTTGGTTCAAGGTGATGGGTCCCGCGGTGCCGTCCAGTTGCAGGGTCGAGGCGCCGGGCACCTGGTTGTTGCGGATCTGGATGTCGCCCACGCCCCCCAGCGCGGCGTCCGACGTGACGCGCAGGATGCCGTCACTGCCGGTGGCGCTGGCGGTGTCCACGAAGAGCGTGCCGGCGATGGAGTTGTTGCCCGCCAGCACCAGCGTGCCCGGCCGGCTCTTGGTGAGCGAGGTGGTGACGGTGACGGTGTTGGAGATGGTGAACGTGGCGCCGGCGTCCACGCCGATGGTGGCGGCGGCGACGGTCAGGCCGCTGTTCGTGTCGCTGAGATTCGCGGAGACGCCCGCAAGCAGTTCGCCGCCGGCGAGGTGGATCTGGGCGGCGTTGTAGGCGGCGGGCGTGCCGCCGAGGGCTTCGGCGTCGAGCAGTTGCAAGATGCCGGCATTGATGGTGGTGACGCCGGTATAGCTGTTGGTGCCCGCGAGGGCGAGCGTGCCGGCGGCGTTCTTGGTGAGCGTGCCGGTGCCGGCGATGTTGTTGCTCAACACGAGCGTGCCGGTGCGTTCCACCACCAGCGCGCCGTGGTTGAGGACCGGCCCCGCGCCCAGTGCACCGGTGCCACCGCCCGCGCCCACCTGGAGGGTGCCCCCGCTGACGGTGGTCGCGCCGTCATAGGTGTTCGCGCCCGCGAGGACGAGGGTGCCGGGACCTTGTTTGGTCAAAGCACCGCCGTTGGTGCCGGCCAGACTGCCGCTGACGGTCAGGGTGGTGGCCGCGCTGGTCACCTCGACCGTGCCGCCACCGCTGCTCAAACGAGCGCCCCGATCCGTGGCTGCGGTCGCGCCGGTGTATTGCAATTTGCCGCCGTTGAGGACGAGGTTGTCCGGGCTGCTCGGGGCCGCGCCGAGCGGGCTGGGCGCGCCGCCGTTGGCCACGGCGGCCACGCTGACGGTGCCGCCGTTCAGGGTGGTGACGCCGGTGTAGTCGTTGGCGGTCGAGATGGTAACGGTGCCGCTGCCCGCCTTGGTGAGCGTGCCGCTGCCGCTGATCTTGCCGGTGCCCGTGAGGGTGTAATCCCCCGCGGCGTTGAAGGTGGTCGCGCCCGGCTGGACGGTGGTGTTCAACACCGGTGAGGTGGCCACGCCGAGGTCGGTGAAGAACGCGGTGTCGCCGTCGTAGTAGAAGTCAGGCGTGCCCGCCAGGAGGTTGGTCCAGTTCAGCGTGGTGGCGATGTCCCAAAGGGAACCGAGGTTGCCGCGCCAGGTGACGACCGCAGCCGCGCCGGTCACCTGCAGTTGAACGCGCTTGGGCGAACTGACGGTGTCATAGACGACGGTGAAGGTCTGGCGCGAAGGGGAAGGCACGCCGGTGAGGGTGAAGTTGGCGGGGCTGCCGCCGAGCGTGCCGGCGACCTCGAACAGGGTGTAGGTGCCCGCCGCCAGGCCGCCGGGCGGCAGGGTGGCGAGCTGGAGGGTGGTGACGCCGGAGGGCGAGAGGTTGGCCGCCGCGATGGTGTCGTTGGTCCCGGTGGCAAAATCGAACCGCACGGTGCCGCCGCCCGCGAGATTCAGTGTGTTGGCAAAGGTGAGGCGGCCCACCGCGTCACCGCCGGGCGAGATGCGGCTGCCGGAGCTGTTGGCAAAATTGCCGGCCACGGTGCCATTGCCCGAAAGGGTCTGGCTGGCCGCCAGGGTGAAGCTGGCCGCCGACACGTCGAACGTGGCGCCACCGTGGACAGTGATGTTGGTCGAGCCATTGATCGCGCCGCTCCCGCTCAGGGCGAGGATGCCGTTGCTGATCGTGGTGTTGCCGGTGTAGGTGTTGGCGCCCTGGAGCGTCCAGGTGCCCGGGCCGGATTTGGTCAGCGTCACGACATTTGCCCCGTCGCTGATGACGCCGGTGATCTGGTTGCCGGTGGCGGTGCCGCCCAGTTGCAGCGTCTTGCTGCTGGTGGTGGAGGTCACGCTGCCGATGGTGAGGTCGGCGGTGGTGGGGTTGAGAATGGTGGTGCCACCCACGCCGCCGCTGAGGGTCAGGGTGCCCAGGGTGATGCGCGGGCTGCCACCGGTGATGTTGGTGGCGCGGATGATGTTCATCTGCAAGGGAGGCGTGCCCGAGCCGATGGAAAAGTTACCGAGGGTGTGGTTGATGCCGAGCGTGCCGGTCTTCACGCCGGAGGCGATTGTCCAGGTGGTGCTGCTGCCCGCGTTGACATTGTAGGGTGTGTCTGCGCCGTCGGTGGCCACGACCAGTGTGGCGTTGTTCGTGCCGGTAAAAGCGACCGGACCGGTGCCCAGCGCGTTGGGGTGCGCCATGATGAGCGTGCCTTCGGCGTTGGTCGTGCCGCCGGAATAGGTGTTGTTGCCGGAGAGCGTCAACGTGCCCGCGTTGGTCTTGATGACGATCACGGTCGCTCCGCTGTTGGCGATCACGCCGGGAACCGAAATCTCGCCGTCGCCTTGGAACCAAAGGTTGCGTGTGCCGGACGCCGCGGTGGGCCAGGTGCCTGTCAGGGTCAGCGTGCCCGCATCGGAACGGATGGGGTAGGCACCGCCGCCGGCGTTAAACGTGACGGACGGAGGCGACATGGTGTTGTTGCCGGCCAGATTCTGGAACGCGGGCGTGGCGTTGTTGCGACCGCTCCAGATCAGCGGCTGGCTGATGGTGATGCTGCCGCCGGAGCCGTCCAGTTCGAGCCGGCTGCCGCCGGCGGTGACGCTGGTATTTCGGAGGGAAATGTTGGTGACGCCCGTGAGCGCGCCGGGCGAGGTGACGCGCACGGCCCCGTCGTTCAGCCCCGGGCCATCCGCGCCCCGGTCGAGGAACAGCGTCCCGGTGAGCGCGTTGGTGGCGGCCAGCACGAGCGTGCCGGCGTTGCGCTTGACCAGCGTGGTGGCGCCCAGGCCGGTGACGGGGGTTGCCAACGTGAGCGTCGCGCCCCCGGCCACGTCCACAATCGCGTTGGTCACCGTTACCCCGCGGTTGCTGTCATCCACCACAAAGGAATTGGTGATCAGCACGGTGGAGTCCACGATGCGCCACTGGTCTGCCACGAAGGTGGGCGGATTGGCACCGAGACGGATTTCGTCGTTGAGGACGTTGGTGACGTTGAGTGACACCGTCCGTCCGGTGAAACCGCTGTTGTCGCCCGCCAGCACGATGGTGCCCGGTCCGGCATTGGTGAGCGTGGCACTGCCCAGCAGGCTCGCGGTGAGGTTGATGACGCGGCCGCTGCCCGAGGCGTTGAGGCGCGAGGGGGCAAGGACGGTTAGATTGCCCGCCACCGTCTGCACGGTGGCCGCGCCGCCCGCGTTGCCGCCGTTGGCGATCGTGCCGCCCGCGAGGAAGAAGTTGGTCACCGTGATGATGGCCCCGGTGTCGCCCTTCAGCACAAACGCATCCCCGCCATTGTTAAACACCGTGAGCGAGTCGCCTTGAAAGGTGTAATTGCCCACCCCCGTCGGGGTGCGCATCTGGAGCGCGACTCCGGCGGAATTCGTGGTGAAGTAATCGTTGCCCGGGCTGGGTGCCGCGTTGTCACTCCAGTTCGTGGCACCGGTGAACGACGAAGTGCTCACGGCGTCGTTGGCCTTCAACAGAATATTCGCGGCTTGGCTGGAAACGAGGCTGCCCATGCCAAGGGCAAATGCGAGCAGGTATCGAGGGGCTTTCATGGGATTTAGGAATGCGGGGGGTTTTGGGATGGCCGGTTCAGTCGGTCGCGGCCCGGACGGCGCATCCCGGTGCCGAGCCCGCGCAGGGCAGCACCGCGAGTGAGCACGCAGGGCAGGTCATGTTCCGGCTGAGTCTCGAAAACGTATCAATCTTACGAAAAGGCCAACAATCACCCGAACGGGTAAAAAAACTGGTTGACGGCCCGGCGAGATGCAGGTAAATACATTGTAATCACATTGCATGGCCGAAGCGCATACAGCGAAAACCCCTTGTTTCCATGGAATTTGACTGGAACAACCCGCCTTTCGAGACCAGCGGCAGCTTGAGCTTCCGGGACATCGAAGAGTCGTTTGAAGACCCGTTCGCGGTGCGGTTGCTGCCCGATTCTCCCCGGTTTTCCGCTCAGGCCCGCTATTTTAACCTGGGGATGTCCGCGTCCGGTTTTGGGGTGTTCAGCGTGTATCGGACGAATGGCCGGCAGTTGCGGGTGATTTTCGCCCGTGTTTTCGAGCCGGAGGAACGTTTTTTTTACCAGCGCAAAATGGACCAGGCGCTCACGCAGTAGCCGCGACATTGACGATCCGGAGGGAGCTTTGCGACACTCCATGAAACATGCGGACCTTTTCCAACTGGGACGACGTGCCGCTCTTCGACAGCGAGGAGGCGGAGGCGGCGTTCTGGGCGGAAAACCGTCCCGACCTGCGGCTGATGGAATCGGCGGTGGCCGCCGCCAGCGAAAGCTCGGAATCCGTCACCATCACGCTCCGCATGGATCCGCGCATGTTGGCCCGCATCAAACGCCTCGCCCGGTCGCGCTACCTGAACTACCAGAGCATGATCAAACAATGGCTCAGCGAGCGCATGGAACAGGAGCTTCGGGAACGATAACGGAAACCCAAATGAACGCGAAAACCCTCCGCAACGCAGCCTTTACTTTGATCGAGTTGCTGGTCGTCATTGCCATCATCGGCATTCTGGCCGGACTCCTCATTCCTACCGCCGGGAAACTGCGTCAAAAAGCTGCCATCAACCGCGTCCAAGCCGAGTTGCAGCGGGCCGAAACGGCGATCGAAGCTTACAAAGCCAAAATGGGCTTTTACCCTCCGGACAACCCTGCCAATTATGCTGTCAATCCGCTGTTCTTTGAGTTGATGGGGGTGAGCTTTACCGGCATGCAGTATCAAACTTTGAATGGATTTGGTGCAATCAACACCAATCAAATAACCGGGTTCTTTCAAAATCCGAATCTCACCGGATTTGCCAATATACTTGTCGCTGGCGGTGATGATGGTCAGACGGCGCGGAATTTCTGGCCAGACATTGCGCCCGGGCAGTATATGCGCGTTCGGAATCCGCCTCCTTCCTATCCATTTGCGGGCGCGGTGATTGGCACCTTAGTAGATGGGCCATTCATGATGCCAGAAGACGGCGGCACGGGCTTCATCAATCCCTTCCGCTACAACTCGTCCAACCCCACCAACAACCCGAATTCATTCGACCTGTGGGTGGATATCACCCTCGGCGGTAAGACCAACCGCGTCAATAACTGGAGCAAGAAACCCATCGTCCTCTAACGTCATGCCGCGTCCCCCGGTCAACTCCGCCGCACCCCGCCGCATTCCCGTGCAATGGCACGATTGCGGATGGTGCCCGCGCGTGCGCGCGTGCCAGGCGGAACAGGAGCCGCCGGACGACTGCCCCAACCAGATTCAATCCTTTTTCGTGAAACACCTGGACCCGCGTCCCCAGAAAGCCGCCATCCTGCCCACCACACCCATGAACACCCATGCCCTCCGCCCGGCCCGCCGCCGTGGCTTCACGCTTGTCGAACTCCTCATCGTCATCGCCATCATCGGCATCCTGGCCGGCCTGCTGCTCCCGGCACTGGCCAAGGCCAAACAGCAGGCGATGGTCAATCGCGCCAAGACCGAAATTGGCGACCTGCAAAACGCCATTCGCGGCTACGATACCCATTACAGCCACCCGCCGGTCACCCCGAACGCGCTGGTGCAGGCCGCCGGCGGCGACCTGACATTCGGCGGCACCCTGCTGGCCGGTTTCGATGCCAACGCCGCCCGCCCGAACGCTGAAATCATCGCCATCCTGATGGATTACGATGCACCCACCTACCCCAACAACACGCTGAATCCCAACGCCAACCACGCCCGCAATCCGCAACGGCACAAGTTGCTCAATCCCAAGATGGTTTCTGCCGAGGCCACGAGTTCCGGCGGCGTCGGCCCGGACATGGTGTATCGCGACCCGTGGGGCAATCCGTATGTGATTTCGCTCGATCTGAACTTTGACAACAAGACCCGGGACGCCTTCTATCGCCTTTCGGCCGTCTCGCAGAGCTCCGGCATTACCGGTTTCAACGGCTTGGTGAATCCCTCGGGCCTTCCGGACAGCTTCGAACAAACCGGTCCCGTGATGATCTGGTCCGCCGGGCCGGACAAACAAATCAGCGCGTCGGTCAAAGCCAATGCCGGCGTCAACAAGGACAACGTCCTGTCCTGGAAGTAAGCCCGTGAAAACCGCCCGCCACGTTTTGAAGCGTTTCGCCTCCTCTGCGGAGCGGCGGTCGGCCGCCGGGGTTTGCGACCAGCCACCAGTCGAGGCCTCCTCACGCCTCACGCCTCACGCCTCGCACTCCGCCTTCTCTCTCATCGAGATGCTGGTGGTCATCGCCATCATCGGCATCATCGCCGCCATCTCGGTGCCCGCGCTGAACAATTTCCGCAAAGCCGATGCCGACGCGGCCGCCACGCGCCAGTTGGCCGACGAACTGGCCAACGCCCGCCAGCGTGCCATCAAGGATCGCACGGATGTCTTCATGGTGTTCATGCCGCCGGTGGCCAACATCGGCCCGACGTTGACTGACGCGGAGGTGAGTTCCCTTTTGGCGGCGGCAGCGCCCGCCCTCCGTCCCGCCATCAGCAACGCGCTGGCCCTGCAATACGTGGGTTACGCCCTCTATTCCGAACGGAGCGTGGGCGACCAACCCGGGCAACGCACCCCGCGCTACCTGACCGAATGGCGCAGTCTCCCGCAAGGGGTATTCATTGCTAGCAACAAGTTTGTTGTCTTTGACAATGGTGTTTTTCCGTTCAGCTATCGTCTTTTTCCTTTTCCAACCGTGGACAGCCCGGTTAGCCGACCCTTGCCGTATGTGGCCTTTGATTATCAAGGCAGCCTGTTCACGCTCGACAATAATGGCAATAAAGTTTTCGGATTTGACCAAGTCATCCCCTTAGCCCGCGGCAGTGTGGTGCCCCGCCGGGCCGGGCCGCCGTGGCTTGCCGAGGCCCGTGAGGAGCCGCCCGGCAATTCCGTCACCATCTCCAACCACATCCGGGTGGATTCCCTGACCGGCCGCGCCCGCATCGAACGGGCGCGCTTTTGACAACCGTTGGTGTTACCTCGCTGCGCTTGATGATCCCATTGCTCCGGACCGGAAAATGAAAACGCTTCGCTCCCTTTCCCGCCCTGGCGTCGCCGCGTTCACGATGGTGGAAATCGCGCTTTGCCTCGCCATCGTCGGCTTTGCGCTCGTGGCCATCATCGGCGTGCTGCCCGCGGGATTGAACGTCCAGAAGGAAAACCGGGAGGAAACCATCATCAGCCAGGATGCCTCGCTCCTGCTGAACGCTCTACGCGGGAGCGACCGGGGCAACGACGAGTTAACCAACCTTTTCGAACGCATCACGGTGACGCGGACGCTCTACCATACCAACGGCTCGATCCGGGCGATGGACCCGATTGTCGGGGAACCGGCCCGGGCCAACGGTGCCTTGGTGGACCTGACCGATCCGGCTGCCATCATTGGGCTGCTTTCGATCCCGCGTTACCAGTTTGGCCAGAGCGGTATCATCAGCAACCATATCGTCGCCTTTGTGCGCGCCGCCAGCGGGGCGGCCACGGAAAAAGTGACGCGCAACAATCCCGTGCGCGATCTCAGCTTCGGCTACCGGCTGGTTTCCGAGGTTACTCCGCCCAACCTGACCGACTATTTTGGCATCTACGGCAGCGAGGTTGGCAGCGCCTTTGCGCGCAACCTGCATGACGTTCGGCTGGTGTTTGCCTGGCCGTTGATCCCGCCGCTGGATCCCAACCTCGGCATGCCCACCAACTTTGGCACCGCGCGCCTGATTTTCCGCACCCAGGTGGGTGGGGCAGTCGGGGCTTTTCCGATCCCCGGCCGCACGGACGACGACATGTTCTTTTTCTACCTCAACCCCGATGGCAACGGGCGTCACCTATGAACACCTCTCTGCGCCAGCCTCGTTGCGCCCACAACCGCGAGTCGGTTGGTGGCCGGTTCTCTGTTAACACCGTTCGGTCTGTTGTTGGTATGGACTGCGGTGACAGTCGGATGGGGGCTGGCACCGCTTTGGCGCGGGGCGGCAGTTTTTCGTTGTTTGGGCATTTGGGAAAGCGGCGTCACCCTGCCCCCTCTGCCGCCGCACTCCAAAGGCTGGTAAAAGAGCAACTTTCTGCCAGCGCGGTTCCGTCCGTTGTTATTATGGACTGCGGTGACAGTGGGGTGGGGGCTGGCACCGCTTTGGCGCGGCGGACGCCCTGCTCGTTCGGCTCGCGCCTCACGCCTCACGCCTCACGCACCGCTTTCTCCCTCATCGAGGTGATGATCGCCACCACCCTGATGTCCGTCATCGTGCTCGGGCTGCTGGTGATGTTCGGACAAACGCAGCGGGCTTTCCGCCTCGGCGTGACGCAGGTGGACGTGATGGAGGCGGGTCGTGCCGCGCTCGAGATGATGGCCCGCGAGATTGAACAAGCCACGCCCTGCAAGATGCCCGCCGGTCCCGTGCTCGGCTCGCGCGCCGTCAACCTGATCGTCCGCACCAACGGCACTCCTGCGCTCGTGCAGGACCTGCCCGGCGGCAACTTCACCCGCACCAACTTTCAACAGGACATCATCTTCCTCATCCGCGACGGCCAGCGTTGGAAAGGCGTGGGCTACGCCATCCTGGGCAACAACGCCGTCGGCACCCTCAGCCGCACCGAACGCAACATCTCCGTCCTCGACCTGCCACCCAATGACGTCTCTACGCTCGGCTCCTTCACGGCCCGGCAGATTGACAATTTTCGGGTCCAGAACCTCGTCACCAACTCGATCATGGACGGTGTGGTGCATCTGCGGTTCCGGTTGTTTGACCATCTTGGACGGCCCATTGAACCGTTCGTCGTCGGCCAGGCACCCTATCCGAACCTGCTGGCGTCGGTGTTCTACGAGGCGGGCGGCGCACTGGAGCGGCACATCTACTACTCTGCCGCGCTGCCCGCGCATGTGGAAATCGAGCTGGGCATCCTCGAACGGTCCGCTCTGGAGCGCGCCCGGGCGCTGCCTTCGCCGGCGCAGGAACAGTTTCTTCGCAACCGCGCCAACCAGGTGCAAATCTTTCGCCAGCGTGTGCCGCTCCGCCACGCCGATCCCGCCTTGTTCCAATGAAATTGCCCGCCAGCCATCCTCCCTTTTCCGTCTCGCCCGGCGGTGCCGCCCCGCGTGGTGACGAGCGCGGCATTGCCCTCATCGTCACGCTGATCCTGCTCTCCGTCATCACCTTCCTCGCCGTGGCCTTCCTGTTCCTCGCCCGGCGCGAACGCGGCGCGGTGGCCAACAGCGTCGAGCAATCCGTCGCCCGCCTGGCCGCCGAAGCCGCCGTCGAACGCGCCCGGGCCGAGCTGCTCGCGCAGATGATCGGCACCACCAATCGCTTTGCCTACGACCTCCGCGTTTCCACCAACTTCATCAACCCGCCCGGCTTCCTCACCGCCGGTGCGGCCTTCAACACGCTGACCAATGTCAACTACCTGTATCCCAACGGCGCGCCCGTCACCGGCAACGACTTCCTGCAGAACCTCGCCAATCTCTATTACAGCCCGCGCCCGCCGGTCTTCATCCGCACCAACCGCACCCAGGCCAACGCGCCGCTCGATTTCCGCTTCTGGCTCGATCTCAACCGCAACCGCCAATTCGACACCAACGGACTGCTGCCGGAACTCGACCGCCTCGGCAACCTCGTCGTCACCAATGATGGCAGCGGCAATTTCGTCCCCGTCACCAACCTCTATGTCGGCGACCCCGAGTGGATCGGCATCCTGGACCGCACCGACCGTCCGCATGGACCGAACAACCGGTTCGTCAGCCGATACGCCTGGATTGCCGTGCCCTCGGGCAAGACGCTGGACTTGAACGCCATTCACAACCAGGCCAAGCAGAACGGCCCGTTGCAGGACGGCTTCCGGCGGAACATGGGCTTTGGCACCTGGGAGCTGAACCTTGCCGCCTTCCTCACCGACCTGAACACCAACCTCTGGAACCCGCCGGGCGCGGAATATCTTTACAATCCCAATGCCGGCCTGAGCACCGGCGTCGCGTTTCAGAACGCCGCCGACATTGTCAGCTACCGCTACGGCCGCAATTACAACACGCTCCGGAGCATCCAGACCTTGTTCGGCGGACCGGGCGTCGCCGCCTTCATCAGCGATTTCACCGATGGTTACACCGTCGGCCCGCTGATGACCGGGCGCGACCGACCGCTGACCGATCCCGACATTGGCCTCACGCTGCGCCCGTGGTCCGGCGCACCGAACACGAACCATTTCACCAGCGTGCATGACCTGTTCGATCCGCTGAAGACGTCGGTGGATTTCACCAACCGATTGGCGCTCGCGGGTCGGCTGCCCGCCTCTTACGACCGTTACACCTTTTACCGCCTGCTTTCGCAACTGGGCACCGACAGCGGCCCGGAGCAGCCCACCAACAAGCTGCACCTCAACTTCGCCAACGTGAACGCCGCCGGCGTGGTCGTGCCCGACGCGCAGACCAACTTCATCGCCTGGCAGCCGCTTCAGTTCTTCACCAACGCGGTGGACCGCCTGCTCCGCGCGAACTTCCCCGACCCGAACCTCAACCGCATCCTCTTCAACGTCGCCGCGCCGCTCTCGCTGACCAATGTGCCGGTGCTGGTCAGCAACCAGTTCGTGTATTCGCCCGCGCTGCACCGTCTCATGCAGGTGGCGGCCAACATCTACGACGCCAGCACCAACCGCACCTTCGGGACCGACACCGCGTTCCCTTCCGTCTTCCGCCCACGCTTCCGCGTGGACGCCAATGGCGACATCTATCTCCGCGATTTTGTCGAGGAGACGACGTTGGGTGCGGGTTCTCCCGTCCTGGCCGACTTGCCCCTCGATCTGACGGACCCGAACGACCTCGCCGCCATCCGCGGCGCGGGCACTTACTCGGGCGACGTTTACGGCGTGCCGGTCGTGGTGGGCGCAAAAAAAGGTTTCCCGAACTTCAACGAGTTCATGTTGCAATCGGTCAGCACGGTGACGCGGCGGTTACAGTTGTTCCGCCCGACGCTGACCGCTCTCCCCACGCGCACCAACCAGATGTTCGTCGTCGGCATCTCGAACGCCCTCGGCGTCGAGGCGTGGAACTCCTACGCGAATGATTTCCGCCGCCCGCTGCAAGTCTTCTTGGATGCGGAGTGCCGGGTGGGCTTCAACTTCACCAACGACGCGCAGTTTGACCCCAACGGCAAGGCGGCCCCCACGCTGATCCTGCCGCCCACCCGGCTCAGCTTCACCCTGCCGCAATGGCGCGGGGCCGGGGCCCGCATCGAAACGCCCAACCCCGCCAGCTTCATCATCCCGTTGTTCACCAACTTCACCTACATCTCGAACCTCGTGTATCGTGCGGAGGGCGCGGGCGGTCCGGGCTTCGTTGTCAACACCAACATCGGCGTCGGGCTGCGCGCGGGCTTCGAGGACACCGGCAAGCTCTACGTCCCGCAGTTCACTTACGCCATCACCAACCGGCTGCGCTTCATCCTCGTGGACCAGCAGACCGGGCGCATCGTGGACTATGTGCTGCTGGACCAACTCGACGCCGTCCGCAACCTCACGGCGGAACTGGCCGAACTGCCCGGCCCCGAGCAGCGGTTCTGGGGCACCAACCGCGCGGCCGCCTCCATCTTCTCCCCGCCCGACGGCGTTGTGCAGCAGATTCAGGCTTCGCTGGGCAACATCACCACCAGCGACGCCGAATGGCGCAGCTACGGCGTCGGGCTGGCCAGCGGCCAGACCAAGCAAAAGGCGATTGACGCCTTCCGTGTGTTCATGGGGTTGACCCCGCTCTACAGCCCCACCGCGAACAGCAACACGCTCGCCATGCAGGCCCCCTTCACCCCGACGCGCCGCGTCACCCAGACCCTGAGCTGGCAGGCCAACGACCCGCTCGTGCATTACACCGCGCCCGACCTGTTCTTTGCCGGCGCGGGCAACGGCCTCCAGGTGCAGACCTTCGCCAACACGCTGAACCTCTCCAACAACCTCGGCCAATTGAACCAGCGTTTCGAGCCGTGGAGCACGGAGCGTGGTCTGGCCAGCACCCGCATGAACGTCGCGCTCAAGGATCCCAACGTCCGTCGCTCGGATGACTGGGACTTCCCCACCAACGCCTACCCCTCGGTCGGCTGGCTCGGGCGCGTCCATCGCGGCACGCCGTGGCAGACGGTCTATATGAAGTCGGCCGACGTGACGCCGCAGGTCTGGACCAATTACACCGGCAACACCCGCCAGCGGCAGGGCATCCCCGAGGCCACCTTCACCCGGCCCATTTACGACCGGCTGTTGTTCGATGTCTTCACCGCCGCCTTCAACGAGGACGCCACGCGCGGCCAGTTGAACGTAAACCAGGAGGGCCTTGCCGCCTGGTCCGCCCTGTTGAGCGGCGTCATCGGCCTGACGAACATTGCCACCGACGCGCAGTTGAATCTGACCGGGTTCCGCACCAATGACCTGGCGCCCTTCCGCATCGAGCCGGCGGGAGTGGCCCCGGATCCCACCAATTCGATTGTTCACCGCATCTGGGCCGGCATCCAGCGCACACGCAACGACACCAACACGTTCAATGGCTGGTTCCGCCGGGCCGCTGATGTGCTGGCTACGCCCGAACTGACCATCGAATCCCCCCTGCTCAACCGCGCCACTGCCGTGCAACTCGAGCGCGGGATTGATGATGCCACCTACGAACGGCTGCCGCAGATGCTGATGGGCCTGCTGCGCGGCAACGAGGCCCCCCGTTTCACCATTTACGCTTGGGGGCAGGCGCTCAAGCCCGCCGAACGTGCCGTGCTGACCGCCGGCCCCTTCCGGGGCATGGTCACCAACTACCAGGTCACCGCCGAGTTCGCGACCCGCACCGTGCTCCGCATCGAGGGCGCGCCCAGCCAGCCGCGCGCAGTGGTCGAGAGCTTCAACATTTTGCCGCCTGACTGATCTTTGAACCGTCCGCGTAGCGCAGGCCGCCTGCCCAGCCCGAACGTCTTCCCCGAGCGGCGGGCGGCGGGCAGAGGAAGGCTCGCCTGCCGGAGAGCCAGAAGCGGCGAGGGCGTGCAGTCGCCTGCGCGCCGCTGGCGTTGGCGAAGGAACCGCCACGCCCCGGCATTCGGGACGGGTAAGCTGCGGAAAGTGAGAGAAAGTTTATGTTCAGAAAACCGATGATTTGGATGGTGGTGGGCGCGCTCGCCGTGGCCGGCCTGTGGCTGGCCGTGCGACCGCGCCAGGCGACACCGCATTTCCCTGCGGCCTCCGCCGCGTCCGCTGGAACGGTCGCCGCCTCCGCCACGTTGGCGGGCGCGTCGGTGCCCGCTGTCCCGCTGCTGTCCGCGACGAACCCCGCCGCCGTCCCCCCCGCTGCGTTGGCCGCCGAGTTCGCCCGCTACCGCGTCCGCAACACCGCGGAATCCCTCACCACCCTCGCCCGCAGCCCCTCCGCGCTGCTGTTGGAAAATGCCACGCTCGACACGGCCCGGCCGCTTCCCGAACTGCCCGCGCATCTTCGCGCTCCGGCCGACACGGCGTCGTGGATGGTCCAGGCGCGCGGCGTGATGGACGACGCCTTCCGTGCCCGGTTGCGCGAGGCGGGCGTGACGATGGTTTCCTACCTGCCGCCCAACGCCTGGCTGGTGCGCGGGTCCGCCGCGCGCGTGGCGTGGCTCCAGACCCAGCCCGAGGTTCGCGCCGCGCTGCCTTTCGAGCCGTTCTACAAGCTCAAGGCCGGCCTGCTCCCGCTCGCGGTCGAGCAGACGCCCTTGCCCGCCGGCACCTATCTGAACATCGTGGTTTTTGCCGACGCACGGAACGCCACCCGCGAGGCGATCCTTCACACCGGCGCGAACATCCTGGAGGAGGCCGGCTCGCCGTTCGGCCCGGTGCTGCTCGTCAGTCCCGCGCCGGACAGCCTGCCCGCCCTCGCCCGGCTGGACGGCGTGCAACTCATCGAACGCGCCTCCGTTCGCGTCAGCGCCACCGACCTCATGCGCGTGACCCTCGGCGTCAGTGCCAACAGCCTCGCGCCCACGAACTTCCTCGGCCTTACCGGCACCAATGTCACCGTCAATGTCAGCGACTCCGGTGTGGACGCGAACCATCCCGACCTCGTGGGCCGCGTGACGGGCGACACGCCGCTGGCGCTGGTGGATACCGACGGCCACGGCACGCACGTGGCGGGCATTCTCGCGGGCAGCGGTGCGTCCTCGGCCACGGTGCCCGCCCCCCCCCAAGGCTCGGTGCCCGGCGCGAACTTCCGCGGCATCGCCCCCGGCGCTTCAATTTTCAGCCTCAACCTCGGTGCGGCGCGCGTGGCCACGCCCGGCACCGACGCCTACGCGCAGGAGACCATCGCCCGCACCAACATCTTCATCTCGAACAACAGTTGGGGCATTGGCGGCAGCTACAGTTACGACATCTTCGCGGCGAGCTACGACGCGGCGGTGCGCGATGCGCTGCCCGGCGTGCCCGGTTCGCAGCCCGTCCTGTTTGTCTTTGCGGCCGGCAACGAGGGCGGTGGCGATGAACTCGGCCTTGGCGGCTTTGCCGGCACCATCCGTTCGCCCGCCAACGGCAAAAACGTCATCGCCGTCGGCGCGATTGAACAGCAGCGCGGCATCACCAACGAGGCCTACATCCTCCCCTCGACGAACAAGACCGCCGTCTGGCTGGGCGGCACGGATAGCGATTACCAGGTCGCCTCCTACTCGGGCCGCGGCAACGTGGGCGTCGGGATCGAGGGCGATTACGGCCGCTTCAAGCCCGACGTCGTCGCTCCCGGCTCGTTTGTCGTTGCCGCCCGGTCCACGGATTGGGATGAGGTGGCGTATTACAGCATCACGAACACCAGCGCCCAGAACTTCCCCAACCTCACGCTCGATCCCCGCGCGACCAACCAATACTCCGTCTTCGTCCCCGCCAACGCCATCGGTCTCCGCATCATCGCCACGCATCAACCCCGCGGCACCAACCCCGTGCTCGAGCTGCCGATTTTTGTCCGCGAGGGCGCCCGCCCCACCGCCGCGGACTTCCTCGGCTTCAACAGCGTCTCGTTGCCGCCGGACGCGCCGTTGAACGCGCCCGCCAGCTATTTCTACGCGGTGGCCAACCCGACCAATGTGGCCATCCCATTCAGCCTCCGCGTCGAGATCACCGTCACGAACAATTTGGAGGACTACAACCGCGAGTTGAAGGTGCTGAACGACGCGCTCGGGCCGAACTACCGGTTCGAGACCGGCACCAGCATGGCCGCGCCCGGCATCGCCGGCCTCCTGGCCCTGATGCAGGAGTATTTCGAGCAGCGTTTCAGCCAGACCAACAGCCCGGCGCTGATGAAGGCCCTCGTCATCAACGGTGCCCGCAACCTCGCCCCCATCTACGACCTTCAGACCCGCGCCACCGTCAACCATCAGGGCTGGGGACTGCCGCGCCTCGACACCATTCTGCCCCCCACCAACAGCCCCGGCCCGGCCCGTGCGCTGGTAATGTTTGACCAGAACCCGACCAACGCCCTCGCCACCGGCCAGTCTCACACCCGCCTCGTCACGCTGGCCGACGGCGCGGACACCCGGCCGCTCCGCATCACGCTGGTCTGGACCGATCCCCCCGGCAACCCCGCCGCCGGCCTCAAGCTCGTCAACGATCTCGATCTCGTCGTCACCAATCTCGACAGCGGCGAGGTGTATTTCGGCAACGACATCACGTTTGGCAGCTTCAACGCGCCGTGGGACACCAACGCGCTGCCGGTCCTCGATTCCGTCAACAACGTGGAAAACGTGTTCATCGCCCCGCCGCTCGCCACCAACGGTTACAGCGTCACCGTGATCGGGCGCGCGGTGAACGTGAACGCCGTCACCGCCAACACCAACGCCATCGTCCAGGACTACGCGCTGGTGATTTCGAGCGGGAACCGCGAAATCCCCGGCGCTCTGACGGTCACGGAACAGCCCGTCGTCACGGCGGACACCCGGCAGTTCACCGTCATCACCAACACCGGCGTCCCCGTCCCGTTGCTCAACCAGCGCGTTGGCGCCAGCGCCTCCACGCTCGTCACCCTGGACGGGGCCACCAACCAGTGGCGCTTCTACTCGATCTCGAACGCCGCCGGCTATACCAACGCCGTCTTCCTCACGTTCCAGCCGCCGAACCTGGCGGTGCCCCGCATGGGCGTCCGCGCCCGTCTCGAGGCGGAATACGCCCGGCCCGAGGCCGACATTGACCTCTACGTCTCCCTCAACCCGGCCCTCACCAACCTCGATCCCGCCGCCCTCGCTGCCGCCGACAAGTCGCTCTCCCGCGGCGGCACGGAAATCATCACCTACTCGAACGCCGTGCCCGCCGTGTATTACATCGCCGTCAAGTCCGAGGATCAGATGGCCGGCGAGTTCGGCCTGTTTGCCGGGTTCAGTGAGCTGCCGTTCGATGAGACCGACGCCTTCGGCAACCGCTACCTCCGCGGCTTTCCGGCCCCCGTCCTCATCCCCGACGGTTCGCCCGCCAACCCCGGCGCCGGCCTGATGTTCGCCATTGCCACCGCGCCCATTACCGTCCGCAAGGTCATCGTCACCAACGTCGTCACCCACGAAAACTTCGGCGACCTGCTCGGCAACCTGAGCCACAACAACGCCTTCGCCGTCCTCAACAACCACACTTACGGCGACGGCGCATTCACCCAGGAGCGGCGCTACGACGACAGCGGCGAATTCCCGCTGCCCGGCGTCGGCCCCACCGACGGCCCCGGCAGCTTGCGCAATTTCGTCGGCCAGGAGGGCGTCGGCCTCTGGCTGCTGACGATGGTGGATGACGCGCCCGGCCAGGTGGGCCAGGTGGACAGCCTCACCATCAAGCTCGAACCCAACCTGCTCGACGAGGGGGATGACCTCCTCCTCAACGTCGGCCCCGAATCCTGGGCCTACGCCACCGTCAACGTCCCGCCCGGTGCCACCAACCTCACCGTGTGTCTGACCAATCTCTCCAGCAGTCCGCTGCCGGTGGACCTCTACATCCGCCGCGGTGATTTCCCGACCTTCGACGAGTTCGACAAGAAGCTCACCGTCATCCCACCCGCCGGTTGCCTGACCCTCACCCCCGCCGACCTGCCGCCGTTGCAGGCGGGCCGTTACTATCTCGGCGTCTATAACCCGAACAGCATCGAACAGCAGGTGCTGCTCTCGGTGACCATCACCGGTGAGGAACCGGTGCCCGTCGTCTTCAGCCGCTTCGGCCCCGAACCGCTCCTCGACGACGCCGTCACCAACAGCGTCCTCACTGTCACCAACGACCAGAAGGTCATCACGGTCGAGGCGGCCATCCGCCTGGACCATCCGCGCGTCTCCGACCTCGCGCTCCAGCTCGTCAGCCCCAACGGCGAGCGCGTGCTTTTGTTTGAGAATCGCGGCGGTCTCGAACCCGCCGGGCTGGGCGCGGACCTCGTCAACACGAACGCCTTCAATTTCGCCACCAATGGCGGCCCCGCTGCCGTCACCAACGTCTTTGACACCGGCGCCACCCAGGGCAGCGTGCGGTTCACCTATGACTTTTTCGAGGTGCCCGACACCCTGACCATCTATTACGACGGCGTGCCGCTGGTGCCTACGACCGAACTGGTTGGCTCGAACTCGTTCACCCTCACCTATGGTCCGGGCGCCTCGACTGAACTGGTCGTGGTCATCAATCAGGAGGGCAACACCAACGCCACCACCCAGTGGCAATACAGCCTCGAAACCGTCTCCGCCGGCTACCTCTACGCCCGCTTCACCGAGCGCACCAACCTCACCACCACCCCGATCAAGTTCGGTCGCCCGCCCTTCCGGCCCGCGACCAATTCCGTTGTCGTCTGGACCGGCGGATTCGAAGGCGGCACCAGCAACGCCGTGCCCGTGGCCGGCGAATACTTCGCCGAGGGCTGGTTTGTGAGCGACGGTTCGGTGGACTGGCTCCAGACCGGCACGTTTGGCCTCACGCCGGACAGCGGCCAGTTCTGCATTGACCTGAATGGTTTTGGCACCAATGCCCCGGGCACCCTCGTGACCAACCTCGCTACCATCCCCGGTCGGCAATACGTGCTGAACTTCGCCTGGTCCCGCAATCCCGACGGCATCCCCTCCGGCGTCCCGCCCACCGCCGAGGTCCGCATCGGCAACGTCACCGCCGTCATCACTGCCGACCTCACCAACACCTGGACCGCGCTCGATTGGCAACGCCGTTCCGTGCCGTTCCTCGCCACGGGCGCGAACACCCTGCTCGAACTCCGCTCCACCACCACGGGCGATTACGGCGTTTTGTTCGATTCCTTTGAACTGGTCGAGACCGTCGAGTCCTCCGGCATCTACCTGCCCGAGGAACCGTTGACCGCCTTCCAGGGCACCGACGCCCGCGGGGACTGGAAGCTCGAAATCTGGGACACCCGCGTCGGTGCCACCAATCCCGCGCCCGAGTTGCTCGCTTGGAACCTCGGTTTCATCTTCGAGGTCGAGCCGGTCTCCGCCATCAGCCTCGAGCATGGCGTGCCCGTTACCGTCAACGTGCCGCCCGGCGGCTTCCAATACTTCATCGTGGACGTGCCCGCGTGGGCGCAGTTCGCCACCAACACCCTCCTCAGTGCCACCGCTCCCGTCACCATCTGGTTCAATCAGAACGGTGCGCCCCAGGGCGTCAACCCGCCGGACACCGAACTGATTCCGGCGACCACCGGCCCCGCGTCCGTCACCCTGGCGGCCGACGGCTCGTTGCCCCCGCCGTTGCTGCGCCCCGGCCAGCGCTACTATCTCCGTGCCCAGAACAACAACCCCACCCCCGCCACCCTCACCTACCGGGTGGATTACGACCTCACCGGCCTGACCAATGGCGTGCCCTTCTGCGCCACCCAGCCGGCCGGCGGCATCCCGCGCTACTTCAGCTACACGGTCTCCACCAACGCCACGGCCGTTGCCTTCGAGCTGTCCGGCCTCACCGGCAATCTGAATCTCCTCGCCCGCCGCGCCGCCTTGCCGCAGCCGTTCCTCTACGATTACGCCGGCCTCAACCCGGGATTGCTCGACGAGGAAATCCTCATCCTCACCAACAGCCTCCCCGTTCCGCTCGCGCCGGGCACCTGGTATCTGGCCGTCGTCAACACCACCATCGCGCCCGCCAACTACTGTCTGACGGCCACCGAATTCACCAACGCGCTGCCGGTCATCATCACGCTGACCAATGGCGTGCCCTTCAACGCCACCAACGCGCGCCCGCCCGGCACCGCCGACTACTACCGCTACCCTGTCACCGCCGCCGCGGCGCGTCTCCAGCTTGAGACTTTCGCCGCCGATGGCGATGTCACCCTCGTCGCCAGCCGCGGCCTGCCGCTGCCGGATTTGTTCACGTTCGACTACCGCAGCGCGCGCCCCGGCACCAATGACGAACTCATCGTCATTCTCACCAATTCCGCGCCCGTCACCCTCACGCCCGGCGATTGGTTCCTCGCCGTCGTCAAAATGCAGCCCGGTCCCGTCCGCTACACGGTGATGGCCACCGAATGGCCCGCCACCGGCCGCCCGCTGACCATCTTGAGCAGCGGACCCACCGGCACCAACACCTGGTGCATCACCTGGGCCTCGCTGCCCGGCGTCCACTACTTCGTCGAGGGCAAGACCAACTTCCTCGATCCCGCATGGACCGTCATGTCCCCCGTCATCACCGCCGTGGACACCACCACCACCTGGTGCTTCCCGTGGCCGTCCCCGTTCACCTTCTTCCGCGTCGTCGAGGGCAAGCCCGTCACTGATGCCGGGCTGGACACCCCCGTCGCGTTCACTTCGATCACCCGCGGCCCCGGCGGGGTTACGCTGCAATGGTTCGGCCCCGTGGACGCGCAATTCGAGGTGCAATGGACTGACACGCTGAACCCGCCCAACTGGACGGCGTTTGTCAGCGGCAACCCCGTGACCAGCCCCAGCGGCCTGTTCTCCTTCACCGATGACGGCACCGAAACCGGCGGCTTTGGCGTCACGCGCTTCTACCGGCTCGTCCGCCTGCCATGAGCCGCGCCAACGTAGCGGCGTCTCCGCCGGGCGCCGCAGGCTTTCCACTTGTAGCGCGGACGGCCCTCCGTCGGGTGCCAAGGGCGGCTTGTTCCCGCCCGGCCAACCCCACAACGCGGACGCTTTCGTGCCTTTCGTGTGTTTTGTGGGCCATGCTCCCCGATGACCTCCATGAACCGTCCCCTTGTCCTCGCGCTCAACCCCTCCATTGACGCCGACTGGCGCGTGGACACCGTCCGCTGGGAGGAGAAGAACAACATCCTCGCCGAGCGCCGCTGGGCCGGCGGCAAGGGCGTCAACGTCGCCCGCTGGCTTGATCACCTCGGCGCACATCCGCGTCTCCTGCTGCCGCTGGGCGGCCCGGCGGGCGCGGAACTGGCCGCCGCGCTTCGCGCCGAAGGTCTCGCCGCCCGCGTCGTGCCCATCCGCGAGAGCACCCGAACCAACGTCATCGTTTCGACCCGCGCCCAGGGCCAGCTCCGTTTCAATCCGCCCGGCCCGCAGTTGTCCGCGGGGGAATGGCGGCGCATCGAACGCGCCGTCACCGCCGAACTCCGTCGCGCGAGCCTGTTGATCCTCTCCGGCAGCCTGCCGCGTGGCGTGCCGGAAACGGCCTACGCCACCTGGATTCACGAGGCCCGCCGCCGGAAGGTGCCCGTGCTCCTCGATTGCGACGGCCCGGCTCTCCGCGCCGCCGTGCCCGCCGGGCCGCAACTCGTCAAACCCAACGAACACGAACTGCGCGAGTGGGCGCGGACCGAAGGTCTGAAAAAAGTTCGCGGTGAGGCGGCGCTGCGGCAGTGCGCGGCGGAACTGTCCCGTCGCACGGGCGGCTGGGTGCTGGTTTCACGCGGGGCGCGCCCTGGCTGGCTGATTCACGCCGCGCGCAAGGTGAATTTGACGGCCTCCCCGCCGGCGGTTCGTCCCCAGCACACCATTGGCGCGGGTGACGCACTGTTGGCGGCGGCGGCCAAAGCTTTACTCGACCAGCGTCCGCCCGGGGAACTGCTCGAAACCGCGCTGGCCATCGGTTCGTTGGCCACGCAGTTCCCCGCCGGCACGCTGCCCGCCGCTGCTCCGCCCGCGTCCTTCGCGGGACGCTGAAAACTTCAAACATCCAACATCCAACGCCCAACCTCGAACCTCCAAGGCCCGTCACTGGCCGTTGGATGTTGGATGTTGGATGTTCGATGTTCGATGTTCGATGTTCGATGTTCGATGTTCGATGTTCGATGTTCGATGTTCGCGCTTGCGGCCTGCCCGTCGTTCCCGCTCACACCCCTTCGCCAAACAGATTTGCCAGCCGGGCGGCCAGTTTGCGGCGTGCCACCGAGTAGGAGAAATGTTTCAGGCACAGGCCGTAGTTCGTGCGCGCCCAGGCCTCGCGCAGTTCCCGGTTCTCCAGCACCGCCCGCGTCTGGTCCACGACTTCGCGCGTCACCAGTTGCGGCAGCTCCACCACCTTGAACCCGAGCGGCGCGATGTCCCGCGCATACACGGCGTAGGTGTTCACCACCACCGGCTTGCCGAAATAGATGGCCTCGAGGAAGGCGTTGCCAAACCCCTCGTAGTGGCTCGGGTAGGTCACCAGGTCCGCGTGCGGATACACGTCGAACAACGTGTAAATCTTCCGCCCGTCAGCGGTGCGGCCGCGCTGCTCGCCCACGCGGTCGGCGATGAACAACACCTCGATCTTCGCGTCGGCAATGCGGTCGCGCAGCATCTGGAGGTAGGCGCTGCCCTCGTCGCCGGCGGGGTGGCTGATGACCAGCCGGGCGCGCGGATCCTGGAGGCGGCGCACCAGTTCAATGGCGTGTTCGATGCCCTTGCGGGCCACCACGCGCGTGGGCTGGAGGATGAGCCAGTCGTCGTCCCGCAACCCCAGTTCCGCGCGCAGGTCGCGGTTGTAATCGTCCACGCCCGGCGGCGGCGTCTCGAAATCCAGCACGTTCGGAATGATGGCCGCCGACCGGCTGCACCGCCGCGCCATTTCCTTCTGCGCCATGGAATTGATGACCACGTGCTCGACGCCGGGGAGCGCGCCGGGAAACGCCGCGCGCAGATAGTCGTTCACCGCGCTCACCACAAACCGCTCCCGCTCCCACGCGAAGTCGTGGTGATGCGCGATGGCGGGCAGCCCCGTCTCGGCCAGCACCTCGGTCATCGCCAGTCCGAGCGGCACGTGCATGGGGATGGCGAGAATGTTCTGCGGAATCAGCACCTCCAGCCGGAACCGCTCAATGAAGCGATACAGTTCGTCCTTCAACCGGTTCTTGAGCGCCTGAATCTGGTCCGTGGTGGCCCGCGTCCGCGTGGTCACGCCAAACAGCCGGCCCTGCAACGCGGCCACCTCCGGATGGTTGAAGAAGGCCAGCGGCGCGAGGTGGCTGCGCTCCGGCGGCGTGTCCAACTGTCCGGCCATCCAGAAGCACTCATGCCCCATCCCCGCGAGAATGTGCGCCCACTTCTTCGCCTCCAGCGTGACGCCGTCCGTCCCGTGAAACCGCGTGGAAACGAACCCGATGCGCTTGGGCGCCCTGACGCTCAGGATGCAACTGCTCATGCGCCGAGCCTACCGCCCGCCCGCGAAAAAGGAAGCCCCGCCGCCCTTGCGCGGATGGGCCGCCGTTCCTATTGTCCGGTCATGAAACTGATTTTCGCCGGTCTCGCCCTTGGTCTGCTGGCCCTGCCGCTGGGCGCGCAGGACGCGGCCACCGAGGAACGCCTGAACCGCCTCCAGGCTGCCATCGAAACCCTTCAGGCGAGCAACGTTGAACTCCAGAAACGCCTCACCGAACTCACCCGGGAACTGCGCGAGGTCCGTGAACAGGCGGGCCGCCCGACCGGCGATTTCGCCTCCACCGAGGATGTGAAACAACTGGCCGACCGGGTGCGTGAGGTGGATCGCAAACGCGCCGATGACCGCGACCTCATCCTCAAGGAAATCGAGAAGCTGGGCCGCACCATGAGCGCGGGCACCGCGACCAGCCGCCCTCGCCCCAACCCCGACCCGCCGCGCACGGAGACCCGTCCCGCCAGCACCGAGAAGGGCTTTGAATACACGATTCAGAGCGGCGACACGCTCTCCAGCATCGTGGCCGCCTGCCGCGAGCAGCACGGCTTGCGGGTGACGGTGGACCAGATTCTCAAGGCCAACCCGGGCCTCAAGCCCAACGCGCTGCGCGTCGGCCAGAAGATTTTCATTCCCGCGCCCTGAGCCTTGCGGCGGGCGAACCGCTCTCTGCTTTCTGCCTCTCTGCCATCCAATGCAGCCAAGTTACGCAGAGAGTTTCTTTGCAATCGTGGCCACGTGTCGCCCCTGAAACCGTGCCTGCGCCAGTTCCTTCGCGCTTGGCTGGCGTGAACCATCCGCGCCGGCGAGGGTGGCCGCGCCCCAGGGCGATCCGCCCTTGACCTCGCTGATGTCGGCCAGTTCTGCGCACGCGTAGGGCAGGCCCACATACACCATGCCGTGGTGCATGAGCGTGGTGACAAAACTCATGATCGTGCTCTCGTTGCCACCGCCTGTGCCGGTGCTCGCAAACACGCTGCCCACCTTGCCCACCAGCGCGCCCTTCACCCACAGACTGCCGGTCTGGTCGAGGAAGTTCCGCATCTGCGCGGCCATGTTGCCAAAGCGCGTGGGCGTGCCGAACAGGATGGCGTCGTAGTCGCCCAATTCCTTCGGGCTGGCGACGGGCGCGGCCTGATCCAGCTTCGCGCCGTATTGTTTGGCGACGTCCGGCGGCATCGTCTCGGGGACGCGCTTGAGCGTCACCTCGACGCCATCCACCGAGCGGGCGCCTTCGGCGATGGCGTGGGCGAGGGTTTCGACGTGGCCATACGTGGAGTAGTAGAGGACAAGGATTTTGGTCATGGTGTGCGGGATGTTGGGAGGGGGAGGGAAACGCGTTCAGGCGAGGTCGAACAGCAAGGCCTCGGTCCGTTCCGTGGCGATCAGGGTCAACGCGCCCGGCTCCTCGGTGCTCGCGCCGTCGCCGGCTTCGAGGGAGACGCCATCCAACGCCGCCCGGCCCGCGGCGATTTGCAGCCACGCGCCGCGTCCCGGACGGAGGGTGTGGGTCACGCGCTGGCCCGGCGCCAGCCGCAGGCGGTAGATCTCGGCGTCTTGCTGGAGGGTGGCCGAGCCGTCGCGGCCATCGGGCGAAATCACCAGCACTTTCGGGGCGCGCTCGTGTTCCGGACGGGGATGCCATTCGGTGTAGCGGGGTGCCAGCCCCCGCGCGCGCGGCCGGATCCAGATTTGCAGCAGATGCAGCGGCTCGGCGGATGAGGGATTGAACTCGCTGTGGGTCACGCCGGTGCCAGCGCTCATAAGTTGAATCTGCCCGGGCCGCAGTTGCCGCCCGTTGCCGAGGCTGTCGCGATGCTCGATGGTGCCGGCCAGCACGTAGCTGAAAATTTCCATGTCGCGGTGCGGATGGGTGGGAAACCCCCGGCCCGGGGCCACGCGGTCGTCATTGATGACGCGTAGCGAGCGGAACCCGAGGTGCGCGGGATCGTAGTAGTCGGCGAAGGAGAACGTGTGCCAGGTGTCGAGCCAGCCGTGATTGAAATGGCCGCGCTCGGTGGCCCGGCGGACGGTCAGTTGGTTCGTATCGGTCATCATTGTCATGGCTGCAGCATGACGCCAGCAGCGTGGTCCGGCCAATGCCATGTTCTTGGGCTGGCCATGCCTGCGGCGCATGGCGAACCGGGGATTTGACCCCCCGGGCCACGGCTGATAAACCAGCCCCGCCGCAGTGCGCGCCGCCACCATGAAAAAATCTGCCCGTTCCCCGCGTCCCCGCTACCGCCGCATTCTTCTCAAGCTCAGCGGGGAGGCGCTGGGGGGGGCGGACGGCGTGGGGATTGACGCGGCGGCCATCCACGGCATGGCATCACAGATCGCCGAGGTGCGGGAACTGGGGGTGCAGGTGGTGGTGGTCATCGGCGGGGGCAACATCTTCCGCGGGCTGCCCGGCAGCGAGCGGGGCATCGAGCGCGCCACCGGCGATTACATGGGGATGCTGGCCACGGTCATCAACTCGCTCGCGTTGCAGGATGCCCTGGAAAAGGTCGGCGTGCCCACCCGCGTTCAGAGCGCCATCACCATGCATCAGATTGCCGAGCCGTTCATCCGCCGCCGGGCGGTGCGCCACCTCGAGAAGGACCGCGTGGTCATCTTCGGCGGCGGCACGGGCAACCCGTATTTCTCGACCGACACGGCGGCCGCGCTCCGCGCGAATGAAATCGGCGCCGAGGTCATCCTCAAGGCGACGAAGGTGGACGGCATTTACGACAGCGACCCGAAGAAAAACCCGGGGGCGAAACGGTTCGCCGAGATCACCTACGCGGAGGCCCTGAGCCGCCGCCTGAAGGTGATGGATTCCACGGCATTCTCGCTGTGCATGGACAACAAGATGCCGATCATTGTGTTCGACTTCTTCAAGGCGCACAACCTGCGCCGCGTCGTGTTGGGCGAGAAGGTCGGCACGCTCGTGGCCGGCTGACCGGCTGTCTCCACCCTTCCGCTTCATGTCCAAAATCAGCATCGTGGATCTCGAGGTGTTCTACCGCGTGGGCGTAACCGACGCCGAACGCGCGGAACCGCAGCGGCTGCTGCTCACCGTGGAAATGTTGTTTGACTTCAGCTCGGCTGCCGTGAGCGACCGCCTCGAGCGGACGATTGATTACTATGCGGTGGCCCAAATGCTCCTGAAATACGGCGAGGGCCGCAGTTGGAAGCTGCTGGAGCGGCTGGTGACGCAGGTGGCGGACGAGATTCTTGCCGAGTTCAAGGCCCAGGCCGTGAACGTAGAGGTGAAAAAGTTCATCATCCCCGAGGCCCGCTACGTCAGCGTGCAACTCGCCAAAACGCGCAGCGCCAAACCGAAGTTCGGGGCGTGAGACGGCCCGCGCTGAGGGGCCGCCCTACCGGGTTTTGCTCCAGGGGAGGCCGCCAGGCCGTGGCATAAAACGCAAACGGCCCGGCGTCTGGCCGGGCCGTGCGGGAAGGGTGAAGGGGTCGCTTACTTCTTTTCCGCCGCGGATTCCGCCGGGGGCGCGGCGGGCCGGGGCTTGAGTTCGGGGTCGAGGATTTCGACGCCGGCCTCCTTTTCGAGCTTGTCCATAAACGCCGGGATCTGCCGCTGGAGGCCGCGGGTTTTGAGGGCGTTGCGAATGGCCGGCTCGGCCTTCTCAAACTCGACCTTCGACGCGGGCAGTTTTTCGTAAAGTTTGATGATGTGGTAACCGAACTGGGTGGTGACCACGTCGCTGACCTTGCCCGGTTCGAGGGCGAACGCGGCGGCCTCGAATTCCGGCACCATCTGGCCGCGGGGGAAGGTGTATTCGCCACCCTTGTTCCGGGAGCCGGGGTCATCCGAAAACTCGCGGGCCAGCTCCGCGAAGTCGGCACCTTCGCGGGCGCGTTTCACGATGTCCTCGGCGCGCTTGCGTTTCTCGGCCTTCTGTTCGGCGCTGAGTTCCTTGCCGTCCTCGCCCCGGGTGCTGATGAGGACGTGCGCGGCGCGGACGCGCTCGGGCTGCTCGAATTCCGACGGATTCTCGTCGTAGAATTTCTTCACATCGGCGTCGCTCACCTCGAAGGATAGCTCCCGCTCGAGCACGGCATCCGCCACGGCCTCCTCGACGAGTTTCCGG
The DNA here is from genome assembly GCA_046290825.1 of Limisphaerales bacterium. Classification (GTDB taxonomy): domain Bacteria; phylum Verrucomicrobiota; class Verrucomicrobiia; order Limisphaerales; family DSYF01; genus JBKBTZ01. The sequence continues at coordinate 21,345 of JBKBTZ010000011.1, read as the reverse complement.
CGCAATTCCTCGACGGTCATGCTGACGGTCTTGAGCTGGCGGGCGAAGTTCTCCTCGCTGCCGGCGTTTTCGCGGATCAGCTCAAACCGTTTCTGCGCGGTCTCCTCCCCCTTGGCGCGGTCGGCGTCCGTGGCGCGGGCGTTGAGGATCTGCATCCCAATGAGCCGCCCCAGCACCTGCTGTTCGACGGCCTTCATGCGGTCCGGCGGGATCATCTGGCCGCGCGCGACGGAGGCCGCCTTGAGATTGACCACCTGCTCGTCGAGCTGGGCGCGAGTGACCTTGACGCCCTTGCCCTGCGCGACGATCTGGTCGGCGAAGAGGTCCAGCGGTTTGGCGGCGACGGCCGGGGCCGGGTTGGTTTCGTTGGCGCGGCCCGGAAGGGCGGCGGTGAGGGTGACGCACGCGGCCAGCAGCAGCGCGACGGGGGCGGGGTGGGATTGCATGGTTTGAATTTTCAGAGTTGGACCACGTGGAGGTTGGAAATGTTCGGATCTTTGCGGAGTTCCTCGATCAGGGCGGGCGGGGGAACGCTGTCGAGATTGAGCGCGGTGAGCGCGTGACCGCCGGCGGTATCGCGCGAGAGGCTCATGGCAGCGATGTTGACCTGGTGGCGGGCCAGCAGGCTGCCGAGGTGGCCGACAATGCCGGGCACGTCCTTGTTGGTCAGGAGCAGGACGACACCGGCGGGCACGATTTCCGTGGCGCGGCTGAATACGCGGACGATGCGCGGGTTGTCCGGCGAGCCGAAGAAGGTGCCGCCGGCAGAGGCGACCTTTTCCGCCCCGTGAAACGCCTGGACGTGCAGCCATTCGTCGAAAGTAACCCGCTCGGAGGAGCGTTTTTCCTCGACGTTGATTCCCAGGCTGGCCGCGACGCTGCGAACGTTGACCTTGTTGATGTCGGCAGCAGGCGTGCGGGACAGGAAGCCCACGAGCACCGCGCGGGTAACCGGGTCAATGTTGGGCAGTTCGCGGGAGCGGCCGCCATAGGTGATGTAGAGGCGGTCCACCGCCGCCGGCGCGATCTGGCCGACCAGGCGGCCGAGCTTCTCGGCGAGCGTGAGGTAGGGCTTGACCTGTTCGTAGGTCTTGGCGTCGAGGTAGGGCAGATTGACGGCGTTGCGGACCTCGCCGGTGAGCAAGTAGGAGGTGATGACTTCGGCCACCTCGATGCCGCATTTCTCCTGCGCTTCCTTGGTGCTCGCGCCGAGATGCGGGGTGAGAATCAGCCCGGGATGTTTGCGGAACGGATGGTCGGCCGGCAGCGGTTCCTCCTTGAACACGTCGAGCGCCGCGGCGGCCACCTTGCCGGAGTCCAGCGCCGCCAGCAGGTCGGCCTCGACGAGGATTTCGCCCCGCGCGCAGTTCACCAGGCGCACGCCGGGCTTCATTTTGGCGAAGGCGGCGGCGTTCAACATGCCGCGCGTCTGGTCGGTGACCGGCATGTGGACGGTGATGAAATCGGCGGCCTGATAAACGGCATCCAGTTCGGTGGCGAGCTGGACCCCGAGTTCTTTGGCCCGGGCCTCGCTGAGGTAGGGGTCGTAGGCGACGACCTTCATGCCGAAGGCAAGCGCGCGTTTGGCGACTTCGCCGCCGATGCGGCCCATGCCCAGCACGCCGAGGATTTTGCCCGCCAGTTCCACGCCGGAGAACGCCTTGCGGTCCCACTTGCCGGCGGTCATCGAGGCGTGGGCCTGCGGCACCTTGCGGGCCAGGTTTAAGAGCATGGCAAACGTCAGCTCCGCGGTCGTCACGGTGTTGCCGCCGGGGGTATTCATGACCACCACCCCGCGCTGGGTGGCCGCCTCGACGTCAATGTTGTCCACCCCCACCCCGGCCCGGCCCACAACGCGCATCTGCGGCGCCGCTTCGAGGACCTTGCGGGTCACCTCCGTTTCGGAGCGGACAATGAGCGCCGCCGCGTCGGCCACGAGGGGCAGCAGTTCGGTTTCGGAATGCCGTTTGTCGAGGACGACAACTTGAAACTCGGGACGCGCCTGGAGGAGTTGGATTCCCTTGGGCGAGATCGGGTCGCAGACCAGCACTTTCATAAAGGAGGCGGAGTCTAGGTCACGGGGGGAGGCAGGTCAAACACTCCCCCGGAAACAATCGGGTGCGGGACTGCCCGCCTATGCGGCCGCCAGATTCTTTTCCAGAACGACGGATTTCCCGCCCTCCGGTCCTCCGCCCGGGGTGGTCGCCGGCGGGGCCTCCCAGACTTTGAGCGGTTCGTAAAATGTGTTCCGCTGCACAGGGGTGCGGCCCGTCTCACGGATGGCCTTCACCAGATCGGCCTCGGCCTGAAGCTGCGGGGAGGGGCCGCCGGCCATGCGGAAGATGTGCTCCTCGATGATGGTGCCGTGCAGGTCGTCCGCGCCGTAGTTCAAGGCCACCTGCGCCAGTTTCATGCCCAGCCCGACCCAGTAGGCGGTGATGTGGTCGAAGTTGTCGAGATAGGCGCGCGCCACGGCAATGGTGCGGAGCGCGTCATAGCCCGTCGGCGGATGCGCGACGGGGATGTCGTTGTTCTCCGGCTGGTAGGCCAGCGGAATGAAGCCGACGAAGCCCCGTGTCTCGTCCTGCAACTCGCGGAGCTGCCGCAGATGATCCACGCGGTCGGCCAACGATTCGACGTGGCCGAAGAGCATCGTGCAGGTGCTACGGCCACCCAGCCGGTGCCAGGTGCGGTGAACGTCGAGCCATTCGGCGGCGGATTCCTTGCCGCGGGCGATGCGTTTGCGGACCTCGGGGGCGAAGATTTCCGCGCCGCCGCCCGTGAGCGACGCGAGGCCGGCCTCCTTCAGTTCGATCAGGGTTTGCTCGACCGATTTCTTGGCCAGCCAGGCGAGGTGGAGGATTTCGATGGCAGTGAAGCACTTGAGCTGGAGTCGGGCGTCGAGCGCGCGGAGTTCGCGCAGCATGTCGAGGTAGTAGCTGAACGGCAGCGAGGGATGCAGGCCGCCGACGATGTGGAGTTCGGTGATGCCCAGCTTCAACGCCTCGCGCGCCTTCTGCACCATCTCGGGCACGGTGAACTCGAAGCCGTCGGCATCGCGCTTCTTGCGGGCAAAGGAGCAGAACTGGCAGCTCAGGATGCAGTAGTTCGAGTAGTTGATGTAGCGGTTGACGATGTAACTGGCGCGGCGCCCGTTCTTGCGCTGGTTGGCAAGATCGGCGATGGCTCCGACGGCGTTGAGGTCGCGGCTTTCGAAGAGGCGGAGGGCGTCGGCCTCGGAAAGCCGCTGCCCGGCGGCCACCTTGTCGTAGAGGTCGCGGAGTTCGCTGCGTTGAACGAAGAAATGCATTCGGTCTTAATTCAGTCTTTCGAGCCAATAGGCGGGTTTCCGGCTCAAATGCGCAACCGCCACGATCCAGATACGTTCGGGTTCTTCGAGGTAAACCAGTCGAAAGGGAAATCGCCGAACCTTCCAGGTTCGTGTATGGAACCTGCCCGGTGCGCCCCAATCGGGATGGCTTTGAATGTTCGCCACGGCTTCCTCAACGACATCAAGCAGACCGTCTCCCAGAAAATGCCGCCGGGTCTCGTAGAACTTGGCCGCCTCAACCAATTCTTTTTCGGCGAGTCGGTGATACTTGACGGGCTGCATGCAATGCGCGGCGGGCCCTGGCCATGACGGACGGCGCGGCAGTTCCCCGGGTCTTTCCCGTCGTGATGTCCTTCACGCGACGGCCGATTTCCTCCGACCACGCCGCCTCAACTTCCCTGCTGGTGAAATCCCCCACGCTCTCCATGATCCGCTCGACGAAGCGGACGCGCGAGCGTGGTGGCAGTTCCAACACCTCCTTTTCCAATGCACGAATTGTCATAAATCAAATAGAGCAGAAGTGGCGGCTTCGGGCAAATGGGGAAATCCGCCGACCTTCGACCGCCTTGTCATCGAGGCCGTGCAATACGCTGCGTTGCACAAAGAAATGCATCGGTGGAAGTAAAGCAGCATCCGGCCCGCGGTGCAAACGGCCCGCCGGTCAACGGAGGGCAAACAAGGCCGTGTAGAGCGCCAGCGCGGCCAGGGGAATCCACGTCAGCGCCCGGCGGTAGATGTGCAGGGCGAGCTCCTCCTCCTGCTTGTCCGTGTGGCGCATCAGCAGGATGGTCGAGAACAGGCAGGCCATGAGCACGAGGTAGGAAAGGATCATGAACTTGTCCGCCAGCGTGAGGTAGCCAACCGGCGGAATTTGCGAAGTGACGGTGAGATGAAACATGACCGCGCCGAGCAGGGTGGACGTGTTCAGCCCGAGGCGCGGGGCGAACTTGTCCGGGCGCAGCAGCAGGGAGAGCAGCCCGACCAGCACGATGAAAATGGCGGGCAGGAACGCCTTGAGGATGGCCGTCAGGACGATGCGGCGGACGTTCACCTCGAAAACCAGCTTGGAAAAGGTTTCGCCGAAGAGGTCGTAACGGTGCGCTTCGACCCGGGCATCCCAGCCCGTGAGGTCCCAACCCACAATGGTGACCTCGGGATCAATTCCGCTGTTGGCGCGGTCCACCTCGAAGACCATCTGGCGGGCGTCCTGCGTCTTGTTCTCGATCTGGATGCCCAGCCGGTGGCTGTCGAACGGATACTCCTTGAGGCTGATGTTCTGGTAGAGGCTGGCCTGGACGCGGTAGAACTTGTGGCCCGGCTCGTCAATCAGCTTGTCCATCGAGGTGGCTCGACCGTTCATGAACTCGAACGCGCCGTCAGCGATGGGCCGGTCGCTGCGCAGCGACAGATAAAAGTCCATCGTATAGCTGCCGGAACTGAGATCGAACTTGCCCACGTTCAGCATGTAGATGCCGGCATGGACAATTTGCGGACTGCCATCACTGACGGCCGTGTCGGTGTTGGTGGCGGCGGTGGCCGACGGCAAACCCGTAAGCCATACGACCAGGGCGGCAAGAACGGTCAGTAACAGGCGGGACACGACGTAAAGCGGGCCGCGCGGGAGCGGGGCGGGTTATTTTCCGTAGGCCAGCCGTTCAGCGAGGCGCTCGGGCAGGCCGGCGGCGCGAATCTTCGCCTGCACGGCGGGAATGTCATAATCCAGCCGGCGCAATTCGATCGTGCCCTCGTTCACGTCATACACCACGTAGGCCGCCTTGGGATTGCCATCCCGCGGCTGGCCAACGGCGCCAACGTTGATGAAGTATTTGCGGCCCGGCTCGACCTTGAACTTCGAGTAGGTGCCGCCCCGGACCATGCTGTCGCGCATGAAGGCCACCGGCACATGCGTGTGGCCGAAGAAGCACAGTCCGGTGTTCTGGTAGGTGAAGCTGGCGGCGGCGGCGAGCTTGTCAAAGACGTAGCCCCAGCGCTGCGGACCGTCGAGGGTGGCGTGAACGATGGTGAAGCTGGTGACCATGCGGACGTATTTGAGGTCGCGCAGCCACTGCTTGTCGTCCTCGGAAAGCTGTTCGCGCGTCCACATGACGGCCTCGGCGGCGGCGGGGTTGAAGCCGTCGGTGGCCTGGTCCACGGAGCAGTATTCGTCGTGGTTGCCCTTGACGCAGGGCATGCCCATGCCGCGGATGATGTCGAGACACTCCTTGGGATTGGGGCCGTAGCCGACCACGTCGCCGAGGCAGGCGTAATGCGTGCAGCGCTGCTGCTTGATGTCCTCGAGGACCACCTGCAACGCCTCCAGATTCCCGTGAATGTCGGCTATGATCGCAAACCGCATGACTTATCTCACAATCTCAAATCCCCGGAACCCGCCGGTCGCCGGCTGCCAGTGAACCGTTTCCTCGCGGATGAATCCGCCCAGGCCGGAGTCGCGGATGGCGGCGGCGAACGCCTCCAGTTCCGCGCGGTCGCCCTCGGCCACGAGTTCCACCCGGCCATCGGGCAGGTTCCGCACCGTGCCGGTCACCTCGAATCCCATGGCCACGGTCTTGGCCGTGTAACGGAAGCCGACGCCCTGCACACGGCCGGCGTAAAAAATCCGCATTTGGGACCGGCTTTCCACGGCAAATTTGCGCCGTGATAAAGCCAGAAGCGTGCCCGGGCAGCAATGTTTTTCTCCCCGACGGGCGGCCCGCTTGACCGCCCTCCGGCCTCCGGCAATTCTTTCGCCCGGCATGATTAAACCCCGGCCCACGCACGTCCAAAACGCATGATGGCCACCGCCCAGGGAACCCCGCGCGTCAGCGTGGACGGCAAATTCTTTCGCCTGGGGCGCGAGAAGTTCTTCGTGCGGGGCGTCACCTACGGCCCCTTCGCCCCCAATGCCGCCGGGCAGCCGTGGGCGTCCCCGGAGCAGACGGCGGCGGATTTCGCCCAGCTCCGCCAGCTCGGGGCCAATGTCGTCCGCGTCTATCACGTTCCCGCCCGCTGGCTGCTCGACCTGGCCCACCAGCACGGGCTGAAGCTGCTGGTGGACGTGCCGTGGAACAAGCACCTGTGCTTCCTCGACGATCCCGCCGAGACCGAAGCTGCCCGCGAGGCGGTGCGTCGGGCCGTGCGGGACTGCGCCGGGCATCCGGCAGTGTTCGCCTTCAGCCTCGCCAACGAAATCCCGCCGGACGTCGTTCGCTGGCACGGAGCCAATGCGGTGGCGGCGTTCCTGGATGAACTCGCGGGCCTTGCCAAGTCCCTCGACCCGCAATGCCTCTGCACCTACGCCAATTTCCCGCCCACGGAATTCCTCCGTCCGCAGAACCTCGATTTCACCACTTTCAACGTCTATCTCCACGACCCGCGCCGCTTCGAGAACTACCTCGCCCGCCTCCAGATGATCGCCGACACGAAGCCGCTGCTGCTCGGGGAGTTTGGCGTGGACTCGTTGCGCGAGGGTGAGGCGCGGCAGGCGGAAATCCTCGGTTGGGCCGTCGAAGGCGCCTTTCGCGCCGGCCTGGCCGGGGCGGTCGTGTTCAGCTTTACCGACGACTGGTGGCGCGGTGGCCAGGCCGTGACCGACTGGCAGATGGGCCTCACCACGGTGAACCGCGAGCCGAAACCCGCGTTTGCCGTCGTGCGGGAAAAATTCGCCGCCGCCCCGCGCTTCCCCCTGGCCCGCTACCCGAAGGTGTCCGTGGTCGTGGCCAGCTACAACAGCGAACGCACCCTGCGCGCCTGCCTCGAATCCCTCGAGCGCCTGCACTATCCCGACTACGAGGTCATCCTCGTGGACGACGGCTCGACCGACGCCACCGCGCAACTGGTGTTCCAGGGCCGGACCGAACCAGGGCCGGCGGGCGGCACGTTTCCGATGTTTTCGGACAAGCCCGGTCAACTCGCCGCCTTTCCGCATTTGCGCTATTTCCGCCACGCGAAGAACGAGGGTCTCTCCGTCGCGCGCAACACCGGCATCGCCGCTGCCACGGGGGAGATCATCGCGTTCACCGACGCGGACTGCCGCGCGGACGAGGACTGGCTGTATTACCTTGTCGGGGCGTTGTTGAGCCGCGAGTTTGGCGCGGTGGGCGGGCCGAACTTTCTGCCGCCGGAGGATTCCGCTGTGGCGGCGGCGGTGATGGTCTCCCCGGGCGGCCCCGCGCACGTCATGCTGGACGACCGGCAGGCCGAACACATCCCCGGTTGCAACATGGCCTTCTGGCGCGACGCGCTGGCGGCCATCAACGGCTTCGATCCGATTTTCAAACGGGCGGGTGACGACGTGGACGTCTGCTGGCGGCTCGAGCAGGCCGGTTACAAGATTGGTTTCAGCCCGGCGGCGCTGGTGTGGCATTACCGGCGGGCCACCGTGGGCGCGTATCTGAAGCAGCAGGCCGGCTATGGCGAGGCCGAGGCGATGCTCATCCGCAAGCATCCCGAGTATTTCAACTCGTTTGGCGGCAGCCTGTGGCGCGGGCGCATCTACACCGCGTCCCGGCTCGGTGTGCTGCTGAACCCGCCCATCATCTATCGCGGTGCGTTCGGCAGCGGCTGGTTCCAAACCCTCTACACCGCGCCGCCCGCGTCCACGTTGATGCTGGCCACCTCGCTCGAATACCACGCCCTCATCCTGCTGCCGCTGTGGCTGCTCGCGGTGGTGTTCCCGTGGCTGCTTGGCGTGGCTGTCGTGGCCACGCTCATTCCCCTGGTCCTGTGCGCCGTGGCGGGTGCGCAAAGCGTCGTCCCGCCGGACAAGCACCGCTGGTGGACCCGTCCGCTGATCGGCATCCTCTATTTCCTGCAACCCATCGTGCGCGGCTGGGCGCGCTACGCCGAACGCCTCTCCCCCGCCGCCGCGCCCGCGCCCCGGCCTTCGCTGGAATCCGAGGCCCTCGCCCGCGGCAGACAACCGCTCACCGAGGTCTGTTACTGGAGCGAGCGCCCGCTCGACCGCGTGGCGTTCGTCACCGGCCTCATCGAACGACTGGATGCCACCGGCTGGCCCAACAAGGCCGACATCGGCTGGAGCGAATTCGACGTGGAACTTTTCGGCAACCGCTGGAGCAGCGTGCAACTCACCACCGCGACCGAGGAACACCCGCAGGGCCGCCACCTCCTGCGCATCCGGCTGCGCCCCCGCTGGTCGCTCGAGACGCGCGTCGGCCTGGCCACGTTGCTCGGCGGACTGCTGCTCGTCCTGGGCCTGTTGTGGACAGGCACGCCGTGGCGCTGGCTCCTGTTGCTTGTCCTTTTGCCGTCGGCCTGGCTGTTGCGCCGCCAGGCCCGTGCCTTGCAGGCCATGACGGTGGTCTTTCTGGATGAAACGGCCAAGCAGTGGGGGTTGGTCAAATTGGAATCCAACCCCGCTCCTCCATCCGCCGTTCCTGCATCAAAGGACACGCAGCCAGTCAAGCGCACCGTCCCGCCGGTGGTCGTCCCGTCCGCGGGCGAAGTCGCGCGCTGATCCGGCATTCCGTGGACAAAATGAGGAACGGATTGCCCGTCCGCGCCCATCCGCTCAATCTCCGGCCATGCGAGTGATTGCTTCCCCCGCCGCCATGCAACGCTGGGCTGTGCGAACGCGCCGCGCCGGCGGGCGCATTGGTTTCGTGCCCACCATGGGCTATCTGCACGACGGGCATCTCAGCCTGGTGCGCCGCGCCCGCCGCCTGGTCGGCCCGCGCGGGCGGGTGGTCGTCAGCATCTACGTCAATCCCACGCAGTTTGCCCCGCACGAGGACTTGAGCCGCTACCCGCGCGACCTGGCCCGCGACCTCCGCCTCTGTCGCGCCGCCGGGGCCGACGTGGTGTTCACGCCGGACGACGCCGCGATGTATCCCGGCCGCCAAGCTGGTGATTACAGCACCTTCGTTGTCGAGGAACGGCTCACGCAACGCATGGAAGGGGCCTCGCGCCCGACGCATTTTCGCGGCGTCACCACCATCGTCGCCAAGCTGTTCAACCTCGTGCTGCCGGACGTGGCGGTGTTTGGCGCGAAGGACTGGCAGCAGGCTGCGGTGATTCAACGCATGGTCCGTGACCTGAACTTTCCCATCCGCGTCGTTGTTGCCCCCACTGTGCGCGAGCCGGACGGGCTGGCGATGAGTTCGCGGAACAAGTATCTGACCGGCTCGCTGCGATCGCAGGCCGTGGTGCTGTGGCAGGCCATTCAACTTGCCCGCGCTGCCGTGCGGGCGGCCCGCCAGCCTATCGCGGCGGGCGCATTGCGGCGGAAACTCGCCCGCCTCATCGTCGCCCAACCGGACGCGCGGCTGGACTACGTGGAATTCTTCGATCCCGTAACGCTCGAACCGCGCCGCTTGGTGACTCGCGGAACGCACCTGGCATTGGCGGTGTTCATCGGCAAAACGCGGCTGATTGACAACGCGCGGTTGTAGCGGCGGCTGCGGACCATGGAGCGCCTGGGACAAATTGTTCTGAGGTGGCGCGCCGTGGGTGTGCGCCGCCTTCCCGCCCTTGCGCCCCAGTTTCAGTAGTTCCCAGCGCTCCAAATTGAACGCCCGCGCGGCGTGGCAGTCGAAAGAGCATCTCCCTTCCATGCCCATGAAAAGATCGAAAGCTCCCCTCTTGTGGACTGCGCTCGTCTCCGCCCTGTTGCTCGTGCTCCTGCTTTGGCGTTGGCAAACCAGTTCTGACACTCGTCAGCAGGAATTTGCCGAGATTGATGTATCCGCTGTGGTCAGCTCACAGTCGCAACCGTCCGCCAACCCCTTGTTCCGGTTCCGTCGCGGCACCGGGGCGGGTGCGGTGGAAGCCGACGTGGAAGACCCCGCGGAACGGGTGCAGCGAAAGCTCGATCAGTTTCTCATCTCGCGTCTGGACCTCGCCCGGGCATTGGCTGCGCACAAGCAGGTCACATTGCCGCCAGTTGTGGAAGAGTTCTTCACGGCCTTGCGCAGCGACTGGGAGCGGGCCACCGCCCTGTTGACCGCGTGGAAGGAGAACGGAGGTTTGCCCGCGGAAACGCGCGAGTTCGGCGGCGTCCTGTTGCATCCGCTCATTGAGGCCTACGGTGTGGCCGAGGTGGCCCGCCGCTGGCCGGCAGACCGGCTGGTGCAATATGGCGAGACGCTGATGGGCGCGCTGCCGCCCGGTGCCGTTTATGTGGGCGGAACGGACGCGGGGCGGTTTATCCCGCTGCTGCTTGGGGATTCCGACCGCATCATGCTGACCCAGAATCAGCTCGCCGATGGCCACTATCTTGAATACGTCCGATACCAGTTCGATGGCCGCCTCCAGTCTTTGTCTCTAAATGACTCTGCAGCCCTCTCCTCCGCCTATCTGGCAGACGCCCAGGAGCGCCTTCGCCATGACCAGCAAAACCCGGACGCTCCCCCGCGGATCCGTTCTGGGGAAGTGGTGCGGGCCGTGGGCAACTCCATCCAAGTCGGTGGAGCCGGTGCCGTGATGACGCTCAACGAAATGGCCCTTGTCGCGCTAATGGACAAAAACCCGGGACTTACATTTGTCATGGAGGAATCCTGGTCATTGCCCGGAACCTATGCGGGCGCGACCCTGGCCGGGCCGCTGATTCAACTCCGCACGGAGGACGGCGGCCAGCGGTTGAGCGCCGAACAAGCGGGTGCCGCTGTGGACTATTGGCGGACGGCGCAGGCGGACCTCGTTTCGGAGGCGTGGGATTCGCCGGTCCGCCAGTCTTGGGGACAACTGGCCGTGGCGCAGGCCAACCTGCTTTCGCACCACGGGCTTGGCTCGGAGGCCGAACAGATTTACCGGCTCGCTTACGAACTGGCTCCCGCCAATGCCCATGTCGTTGAAGCCTACGCCGGGTTCCTGAAGAAGACGGGAAAACCGAGCGAAGCGCAGAAGCTGTTGGCCACCCTGCCTGCGGCCATTCGACCGTAATGGTGTTCTCCCCGTGCTGATCGGCGGAACTATGCCGATGAGCAGCGCGCACGATTGCGCTGACGCCCTTACCAAATCGCGAAAAGATGTGTGAGGCTTACGGCCCTGTGCGTGCCCGGAAGAATTGGGCGCCGCCCTGATTCGTGACCGTGAGTTCCCAGCGCGCGGTGGCGAGGGTTTGCGTGGCCCACGCGGTCCAGTGAAGGAGGTTGGTCGAGCTTTCCAACACCAGCGTCTGGCCCGCGCTCGCGTTGACCCCCAACTGGAAGACCGTTTCCGACACCGACGACATTTCTAGCACCGGCGTTACCGGCGCGGGTGTCACGGTCAAAGTCTGTGGCGCGTGCAGGAACCGGGTGCGTCCGTCGGGTGCGGTCAGGCGCGCGAAGACGCGGTGAACGCCGGGCGCGGCGTTGGTCAGTGGCAGCTCCACATCGCCCATGCCCACCTGCGTGCCCGTCGTGCCGGAGACGAAACCGCCGGCCAGCATCTGTTCGTTGCCGTTGTGCGGGTTGAGGTCGGCGTCGAGCCACACGCTGACGGTGGCATTGCTGGCGACGGGGCGCGCCCATTGAAAATACATCCGTGCGGTGCCGGGTTGCGTTGCGGCGACGTTGGTCGTGAGCAGGTCAAAGCGGATGACGTTCGGCCACAGCCCGAGGTTGTTCGTCAGCGCAGTGCGGTTGTTGTTCACGCCGAGGCCCAGATCGAAACGCTGGTTGAAGCCGTCGCGCACGCGGTTCGAGGTGGTGCCGCCGGGCTGCGCGTCGGAGCGGCGGTCGCCCGGCTCGCGGAGGCTGTAATGGAAGCCGGCGTTGGTGCCGCGTTGTTCGGCGGTCACGAACCACAACTGGCGGTCGGTTGCGGAGATGGCCGCCTCGGTGTCCGACACCGGCGATTGCAGCGCGATGGTGGCGTGATACCAGAGATGGATGTCCGAGTGCGGGCCGGAGAAGGTGTCGGAGTAGCCGCCGTTGAAGTTGGTCTGCCGTCGCACATAGGCGCCGGGCACGGCGAGGCCGCGCACGAGTGCGGTGTTCTGCCAGTAACTGTCGGCAAAGAGCACGTTCTCGTAGGTTTTCGCGGTCGCGTCCACGGCGGAGTAAATGAAATCGTTGAAGCCGTCATTGTTGAGCGGGTGGGCGTCGAGCGTGGTGACGTGGTCCACCCACACGCCCTGTTCGCCGAGGCGGCGGCTGAGTTCGCACACCAGCGAGCCGCCCCGACTGTGGCCCATGAAGTGAAGCGGCCATTCGACGAGCGCGCGCCCGCCCAGTTCCGGCAGCGTGTTGGTGGCCGTGAGAAACGGCAGCACCGCCGCCGCGACCTGCACGGTGTTGAAGGTGTTGCCGCCGGAGGCGGGGCCCCAGTCTAGCAACAGGATGATTTCACCGGAAACGCTGCTGGCGTAGGCGGGGCCGGAGAGTTTGGTGACGGAGCCGGCGAGGGCGCTGTTGAATTGCAGCCGGTAGATCACCGCGTCCGCCGGGCCGCCGGGCCGGTTGGTGAGCGCCTGTGCCATGCCCGCCACCCAGCCGGTGGTGGTGCCGTTCAACCCGTGGGTGATGAGCGTGACCTTGGCGGCGGCGGGAATCGCCACCAGCAGAAGCATCAATGCCAGCGGCAGCGGAATGACCCGGGTGAAGCGCACACCGCAGGCTCCCGCACAACCGCCGCGGCGTCAAACCCGCTACCGCCGCCGCTTGTCGTCGAGGTTGGCCGCAAGCTGCTCCTCGGTGACGGTGGAGACCACGCCGTTTTCGGGCACTTCGATTTTGGCGAGCCAGAGAATGGCGTTCAGCACGAGCTTGCGGTTGTTGTCGTTGGCCCAGGATTTGTGGAAGTGGCCGCCGGTGTAGCCAAAGCCGCGCCCGCCATTCGGCCGCTCCGCCACCCAGGCCAGGTGTTGCCGGTCGCCGCGTTCGACGGCGGCGCGGACGTGCGGGTTGTTCTCGTGCGGTCCGTCGTTGCGCTTGATGGTGCCCGCCGTGGGCACGGCGGAAAGCAGCGGCGTCACGCCCGTCAGGTTCGTGCGGAAGCGCATGTTGAAATACCACTCGTCGTAAAGCTCGAAGGGCTGGACGCCGCGCGTGACGGGATGCGCGGGAATCGTCTGGAACGTCGCCAGCCAGTGCGGGTTGACCGACCAGTGAATCTCGAAGCAGCCGCCAATCCACTCGATGAACTCGTCCTGGCCGCACTCGCGCGTCGGCTCGACGGCGTAGTGCAGGCAGGCGAGGCCGACGCCCCGGTCCATCAACGCGCCGATGGTCTTGAGCCGGTCGCCCTGGAGGAGCGGGTGCCCCCGCCCGCCATCGCAATAAACGACGATGGCGGCGGCATCCTGGAAAACCGATTCATCTGCGGGCCAGCCGTTGGAAACCACCACGGTGCTGACGCCGGGCACGTTGTTGGTCAGGCAGGCGGACAGGAGCAGGCTGCCCGCGCGGTGTTCGTGCTCGCCCGGCCCGTGGCTGGGCCGGCCGGCGAGGAAGACGATTTTTTTGTCCGCCGCAAAAACGGAGGAGGCAATCAGGCTGACGGTCATGGCCAGAAGGAGTGATTTCATGGTGGGAGTTGGATTGTGCTGGGACAGGGGAAATTCACCGGAACAACCGGCGCAGGAAGCGCAGGCCATCCACCGCGATGGCTTCGCGCGTCGGTTCGATGCGGCGCCAGATGGCGGCGGCCCGGGCAATGACCTGGACATCCGGCGTGAAGGATTCGATGACGATGTCGCCGTCGTAGCGGATGTCCCGCAGCGCCGCGCGGATGCCGGGCCAGTCGGTATGGTCGCCGCCGGGCGTGCCGCGGTCCGAGCCGCAGGCGTGGAGGTGAAAAACGTGCCGACCGGCCTTGCGAATGGCGCCGGGCAGGCTTTTTTCCTCGATGTTCATGTGGAACGTGTCGAGCAGGAGGCCGAGCGCGGGCGAGCCGGTATCGGCGATGAGTTCCAAGCCCTGGTCCACCGTGTTGAGGAAATCGGTTTCGAAGCGGTTGAGCGGCTCCATCGCGATGCGCACGCCGTGGTCCTCGGCCACCGCGCAAACCTCGCGCAGATTGCGGACGACGGTGCGCCATTGCGCGCGCCGTTCTTTCGGCGAAACCATCTCCGCGCGGCCCGTGGCGGAGTAAAGTGGTCCGATCAGGGTGCGGCAGCCCAGCGTGGGCATCATGGAGAGCAGGTCGCGGAGGTAGCGTTTGGCGGTGCGCTGCTGGGTGATGCTGCCCCGGAGGTCGCGCGAGGGCGGGAAGCACGCGCAGAGGGTTCCGGCCACCAGCCCGTGGCGGTCGAGTTCGGCTTTCAGGTGCGCGGGGTCCACCTGGGCCGGTTCCTCGACGGCGATTTCCACGCTGTCGAAGCCCCAGCGTTGGAACTGCTCAAACAGGCGCGTGCTGCGGTTGGTGAACGGGGAGGTGAAGAGGAAGGTGTTGATGCCGAAGCGCATGGTGATTGCCAGTCAGGTTTTTTGTGGTTCTAGCGCATCCGAATCAGTCCCAGGGTTCGGCCCGCAACTCCCGCCGACCATGCTCGTTCATGCGCAACAACCGCACGGTGGCCCGCCCCACCGGAGTCGTGCCGACGATTTCTCCGCCCCGCCGGACGAAGTGTTCCTCCCAAGCGTCCCGTCGGGGGTGGAAGAGGCGGACCACGCGGCCATCGAGCGGGTCCATTCCGGTCAGGTTGGGCCCCTTGCGCAGATTACAGTGATGGCAGGCGAGGGCGAGATTGTCCGGGGTGTCGCCACCCCCGTGCTGCCGGGCGATGATGTGCTCGACATGAAAAGCCAGCGGCTCCCGGGATTGTTCCATGTGGCAGTATTCGCAACGGTCTTGGGCGCGCTCGCGGACAAGCTGGCGAAGCCGCGCATCCATCACGCCGCCTTCATTTCAACCAACGCACGGCGGGCTTTCGCCTGAAGAATGCCGATCAAGGTGCTGGCCTGAACATAGGCCTCATATTCGGCCTGCTCCTCCGGGGTGAGGGTCCCTTCGTTGCATTTCCCGGCCAGCGCCTCCACCCGGGCCTGCACCCGGTCATTGGCGCGCAATGCGACGATGGCCCGCGCGGTTTCCGGCCCGAGGCTGCGCCCCACCGGATCGAGCATCTCGTCCAGCACTGCGCTGCCGTGTGCGTTGGTCATGGGGGAAGTATAGAACCGGGCCTTCAAAAGGCAACGTCCCTCACCCCACCAGCCGATACCAGTTGTCGCGCTGGCGCGGCTGGAAGCCGAGGTCGCGGATGAGGCGTTGCATGTCGGGCACCGTCATGCGGAAGGTCGTGCCCGCGCTGCTGACGACGTTTTCCTCGATCATGATCGAGCCGAGGTCGTTCGCGCCGTAGCGCAGCGCGATCTGGCCGATGTCCAGTCCCTGCGTCACCCACGAGCTTTGCACGCTGGGGAAATTGTCGAGGAAGATGCGGGCGAGCGCCTGGGTCTTGAGATACTCGTGCGCGCCAACGGTCGGGGCCTTGAGCACCGCGTTTTCCGGCTGGAAGGTCCAGCAGATGAAGGCTGTGAACGCGCCCCCCCTCAGCGCGCCGGTCTCGAGCGCGCGGGCGTAGGCAGCGGCCCGCTCGATCGCTGACGGCCAATCGCCGAGAGCCAGTCGCGCGAGCGACTTGTCCTGCTGGCGGCGCACAAACTCCAGATGCTCCAGCCGGTCGTCAAACGTCTCGACGTGGCCGAACATCATCGTGGCCGAACTTGCCAGGCCCAGCGCGTGCGCCGTGTCCATCACGCCCATCCATTCGGCGGAGTTCGCCTTGAGGGGGGCGATGCGGTTGCGCACGCGGTCCACGAGGATTTCGCCGCCGCCGCCCGGCACGCTGCCGAGGCCGGCGGCCATGAAATCGCGCAGGATGGCTTCCACCGGCTCGTTGAAAAACTCCGCGAACGCCACGAACTCGCTCGGGCTGAACCCGTGCACGTTGAAGCCGGGGAACTTTTCTTTGATGTGCGACAGCAGGTCGAGATACCACTGCTTGGTGAGCTTCGGATGATGACCGCCCTGCAGGAGAATCTGCGTGCCGCCCAGCGCGATGGTCTCCTCGATTTTCTGGTCCAGCTCGGCGGTGGTGATGACGTAGGAATCGGCGTCCTTCTCGGTGCGGTAGAACGCGCAGAACTTGCAATACACGTTGCAGATGTTCGTGTAGTTGACGTTGCGATCCACGATGTAGGTCATGATGCGGTCGCCCCGGCCACCGTGGGCGGCGCGGCGATGCAGTTCACGACGGCGGTCGGCGAGCGCGCCCAGTTCCTCCAGCGGCAACACGGCGAGGCGGCGGGCCTCGTCGGTGGTGATGCGGCCGCCGTCCCAGACCTTCTGCAACAGGCTGTCGAGTGACGCGTCGTAAATCATGGGCGGACAATAGCCGACGCGCGGAGGTTGAACAAGCGAGCCGGGGCGGTCAGCGCGGGCGGCGGAACCGGCGCTGATGCTCCCGGGCATGCGACCGGAAATAGGCGAGCGCACCCGGGCGGATTTGCCGGTAAATCAGCCGCAACAGCAGATACGCGAAGCCGCCCACGACGAGCGTGTTCACCACCGCGCCGAACATGAAGGTCTCGCCCCATTTCAACGCGGACATGGTCTTTTCCGTGACATCCCCCAGTTCCTCGACCGGCACCGCCGGAGCGACGAACCGGCTGCCGACCCGGATGTTCAGGAAAAACAACACCGGCCAGAAAAACGTGAGCAATGCCCCGCCCGCGAGGCCGGCCACGGCGTTGCCGCCCACCAACCGCGCCACGATGCCGGAAATCAACACGCCAAATCCGAACGTCGGGAAAAAATTCACCACCAACCCCACCGCAAAGCCCCGCGCCACGCGCTCGCTCTGCCGCCGGATGCGAAACAGGCGGATGAGATGGTAGAGCGCGCCGCGTTCGAGCGTCAGCCACAGGCGGTGCAACATGGGCGCGGAGTATTTGCCCCGGCTGGCGGCGGCTCAAGCGGGAATCCGACGGGTTTTCCCGGTTGAACTCCGCGTGCCGGTCGCCGATTTTCCCGGCGCATGAAAACTTCCGACCGCAACCCGCCCGCCGCCCCGCGCGGCGCGCTGCCCGTCGAAGAGGCCGCCGCCTGGCAGGCCATTGGCGCGGGGTGGCGGCAGCTTTACGGCAGTTTTCGCCGCCTGGGAATCAGCTTCGAGTGGCACGACTTCACGGCGGACGAGCCGGTGGACTGGGCACGCAGTTTCCACCCGGGCAGCACGGAAATCTGCCTCAATCTCGCCGGCCACGGGCGCGTGCGCGGCAACGGCGTCGAGGCCCGGTTCGGTCCGATGAGCGCCGGCTTTTACTGTCGCGGAGCCAAACCCCTCAGCGCCGAGCGGCCCGCCGGCGAGCGGCACCAGTTCATCACCATCGAACTCGCGCCCGAGTTCGTCGCCCGCCACCTGGCCGGCCAGGAGTCCGCCCTGCATCCGCTGGTGCGCGACATTGTGGCGGGCCGGCGCGACGTGACCGGCGTGGCTCCCGCCGTGCCCCTGAACGCCGCCCAGCAGCAACTCGTGCAGAGCCTCCGCAACCCGCCCGTGGCCGCCGCCGCGCAGGGCCTCTGGTATCAGGGCAAGGCCGCTGAACTGATGGCGCAGTTTTTCTTCCGGCCCGACGACGGCGAATTTTTCTGCACCCGCCAGCATCGCCTCGCCCGGGAGCGTGTCGAGCGGGTCATTGAAATCCTCCGCCGCGACCTGGCGAATCCGCCGACGCTCGAACAACTCGGCCGGGAGGTCGGGTGCAGCGCGTTTTACCTGAGCCGCACGTTTTCGCAGGAAACCGGCTCGACAATTCCGCAATACCTCCAGCGCCTCCGCATGGATCGCGCGGCGGAACTGCTCCGTTCCGGCAAATACAACGTGACCGAGGCCGCGCTCGAAGTGGGTTACTCGAGCTTCAGCCATTTCAGCCTGGCCTTCCGGCAGACGCACGGCTGCTGTCCGGGCTTGTATCCCGTTGCGCGGAAGCCAAAGCCACAGGACGCGGGCGACTGAAGCATCTCCACAAGGCCGGTCCACCTGCCCGGTCTCCGTTTCCGCCGGGACTGGTCGCTCGCCCGCTGTTTTCCCGCTTTGCCCGCCGATGATCCGCCCGGTAGCCTGCTGCCGCGTGCGGAACATCGTCTATTTCGATCTTGAAACGCAGAAGTCGGCCGAGGAGGTCGGCGGCTGGGGCAACATCAGCGCCATGAAAATGAGCGTGGGTGTGACCTACAGCACGGCCCGCGGGGATTACCAGATTTACGGCGAGCGGGACGTCGAGGCGCTGCTCCGCGAACTGCAACGGGCCGACCTGGTGGTGGGCTTCAACGTGCTCCGCTTCGACTACGAGGTGCTGCACGGCTACACCGCGATGGACCTCACGCAGGTGCCCACGCTCGACATGCTCGTGTATCTGGCCGACAAGCTCCAGCACCGGCTCTCGCTCGATGCCATCGCGGGCGCGACCTTCGGCCTCAACAAGACCTCCGAGGGGTTGCAAGCCATCGAATGGTTCCGGCAGGGGAAGCTTTACGAAATCGCCGAGTATTGCTGCTACGATGTGAAGCTCACGCGGCTGGTCCACGAATACGGCGTGACCCACCGGCAGTTGCATTACCACAATCGCTTCGGGCGCAAGCTCACCGTGCCCGTGGACTGGTAAGCGGATTGCCGCGAACGGGCGGCAATGATAAGGTCGCCTCAAATGAACGACTCCACGGCCCGCCGCCCGCTGGTCTATCTGGTGGATGACGAACCCATGCTGCTCGATCTGAACGAGCAGATTCTGCGGGGCATTGGCTATGACGTCCGCCGGTTCCGCTCGGCGGAACTCGCGCTGGAAGCCTACCGCGCCGCTGCGAACCCGCCGGACCTGATCATCACCGACTATGCCATGCACGAACTGACGGGCCTTGACCTGGTCCGCGAATGTCGCGCCCGGCATCCCGGCCAGCGGATCATCCTCGTCAGCGGCACCGTCACCGACGCCTTTGTTGCGGTGGCCGAGCAGAAGCCCGACGCCTTTCTCGCCAAGCCCTACCTCGCGGGCGAACTGGTCGAACTGGTGGAACAGGTCACCCGGTCGCAGGCTTGAACTCCGGCGCGCCGCCCGTTTACCCGAACATCACCCGGCAGATGATGACGGCGGCCCCGATGCCGACCACGTCCGCCGTCAGCCCCGCCGCCAGCGCGTGCCGCGTGCGGCGCACATTCACCGAACCGAAATAGACCGCCAGCACGTAGAACGTCGTTTCCGTGCTGCCAAAAATCGTTGCCGCCGTCCGCGCCAGCAACGAATCCGCCCCATGGACCCGCGCGATGTCCGTCAGCACCCCAAGCGACCCGCTGCCGCTCAAGGGCCGCATGAACGCCATCGGCACCAGCTCGGTGGGGAAGCGGATCACATCCAGCACCGGGGCCAGCAGCAGCGTCAACATCTCGATGCCGCCCGCCGCGCGAAACATCCCGATGGCTACCAGAATTGCCACCAGATAGGGCATGATGCGCACCGCCGTGTGAAAGCCCTCCTTCGCGCCCTCGATGAATTCCTCATACACCTTCACGCGCCGCAGGGCCGCCACCAGCGGGATCACCGACAACAGGAACGGAATGGCCAGCAGCGAAACCGCCTTCACCACGCGCACAAACAATCCCTCCGCCGCCGCGTCCGCACCCGGTGCCCAGACGAGCCGCGCGAACAGCCAGACGAACAAACCCAGGAATGCAGCCAGCGCCACGAGACCCGTTTTGGTCAGGGCCGGCGGCTCGGGCAGTTCCGGTTCCGGCTCCGGGGCCGGTTCGGGCGCGGCGCGTTCGGCGGGACCGGCGGGTTCCAGTTGATACCATGGCAGCCGCGCGTAGAGCTTGACCGCCGCAATCGCGCAGCACGCCGCCGTGAAACTGGCGAGCAACGCCGTGCCGACAATCGCCGTCGGATTCTTGCTCCCCGCCGCGGCCAGCACGCCGATGGCGGTGATGGGAATGAGCTGCAGGCTGGCGGTGTTGATGGCGAGGAAGGTGCACATCGCGTTGGTCGCGGTGCCGGGGCGCGGGTTGAGCGAATCGAGCAGCTTCATCGCCCGCAAACCGAGCGGCGTGGCGGCGTTGCCGAGGCCGAGCAGGTTGGCCGCCATGTTCATCACCATCGCCCCCATCGCGGGATGCTCCGCCGGCACGTCGGGAAACAGCCGGCGCAACAATGGCCGCAGCGCCCGCGCCAACACCCGCACCAGCCCGGCGCGTTCGGCCAGCCGCATGACCCCCAGCCACAACGTCATGATGCCCGCCAGCGGCAGCGCGAGGTTGACGACGGCGAAGCTGGCGCGGTCAATCGCCTCCTTGGTGACGGCCTCCATTTTGCCCTGCACACCGCCGATGACGACGGCCAGCAGAATGAGCGCGAGCCAGATGTAATTGAGCATGGGCGGCAGCGTAGCGGGCGCGACGGCTGACGCAACGGCAGAGGCGGGCCGCCACGCAAGGCCCGCGCCCTTTGCCACCCACTTACCTTGCCAACGGCAGACGCTACCTTCGCGCCATGAACATCTCGAACCTTGCGGTCGCCGAAGAGGCCCTTTCCCTGCCGTCCGCCGATCGCGCGGGTCTGGCCCGGCTCCTGATTCAGAGCCTGGAAAACGATCCCCGCACTGACGCAGAAATCCGGGATGACCTGGCCCGGCGGCTGGACGATCTGGTTTCGGCCGGGATGCGGGGTTGTCTTTCGAGCAGGTGTTTGGAGCGCGGTCGTGAAGGCTCTTTTCAGCCGGCAGTTTCGCGACGACCTGCGGCGCGAAGAGGATAATATCAAGGACTCCTCGACGTTTGGGTCGGTAAATCGCCCGGTGTCGCGAAGCGACGATGGAAATTAGCCAGCCACGAAGTGGCTGGAACTTTGCGCCGCGGGTTCACGTCCCGGAGGGACGAGGGACGCGGGCTGTGTTTGCAGGCGGTTCCACCGTCCCTGCCGGGACAGTTTCCATGGTTGGCTGTCCGTCCAGGGACTTCGTCCCTGGCTAGAGCATTTCCATAGATTATGTAGCGAGCATGACAGGTGGGCCCCTCACCCCTTCCCTCTCCCCATCCGATGGGGAGAGGGTGCCCGACTCGTCCCCCGTAGCTTTAGCGGAGG